>NZ_AP023439.1:2233524-2546905 GCF_014701095.1 Streptomyces tuirus
CCCCCGCCTCACGCGGGCGGGACGGCGGCGGGGAGGTTGCCGTCCCGGCCGTGTAACAGGGAACCGGCCCGGGCGTAACACGGCCGACGCACGCTGAACGGTATGCAGAGCACCGTGACGCCCACGCACTGCCCGTACTGCGCCCTGCAGTGCGGGATGAACCTCACGCCCGCGCCGGACGGGACCGTCGAGGTGAGCGAGCGCGCGGACTTCCCGGTGAACCGGGGCGCCCTGTGCGGCAAGGGCCGGACGGCCGCGGCGGTGCTCGCGCCCGGCGTGCGGCTGAACTCCCCGCTGGTGCGCGACGAGGGCGGCACGCTGGTGCCCGCCTCCTGGGACGCGGCGCTGGACCGGATCGCCGCGGGGCTGGGACGCACGCGCGCGGAGTACGGGCCGGACGCGCTCGGGGTGTTCGGCGGGGGCGGGCTGACGAACGAGAAGGCGTACACCCTCGGCAAGTTCGCGCGGGTCGTGCTCGGCACGTCCCAGATCGACTACAACGGCCGCTTCTGCATGTCGTCGGCGGCGGCCGCCGGCATCAAGGCGTTCGGACTCGACCGGGGGCTGCCGTTCCCGCTGGAGGACATCCCGAAGTCCGGCTGTGTGATCCTCGTCGGGTCGAACCTCGCGGAGACCATGCCGCCGTCGCTGCGGTTCTTCACCGAACTGAGGGAGAACGGCGGCACGCTGATCGTCATCGACCCGCGCCGCACGAAGACCGCCGAGCAGGCGGACCTGCACCTCGCGCCCCGGCCGGGCACGGACCTGGCCCTCGCCCTGGGCCTGCTGCACCTGGTGATCGCCGAGGGCCGGGTGGACGAGGAGTACGTCCGGGAGCGCACGGCCGGCTGGGAGGACGCCCGGGCGGCGGCGATGGCGCACTGGCCGGAGTGGGTGGAGCGGATCACGGGGGTGTCCGTTCCCGAGCTGCGGGAGACCGTACGGCTGTTCTGCGAGCCGGAATCGGCGATGGTGCTCACCGCGCGCGGGCCCGAGCAGCAGTCCAAGGGCACGGACACGGTGGGCGCGTGGATCAACCTGTGCCTGGCGACCGGCCGGGCGGGCCGCCCGCTGTCCGGGTACGGCTGTCTGACCGGGCAGGGCAACGGGCAGGGCGGGCGCGAACACGGGCAGAAGGCCGACCAGTTGCCGGGGTACCGCAAGCTCGACGACCCGGCGGCGCGAGCGCATGTCGCCGAGGTGTGGGGAGTCGACCCGGACAGCCTGCCCGGCCCGGGGCGCAGTGCGTACGAGCTGCTGGACGCGCTGGGCACGGGCATCAGGTCGCTGCTGCTGATGGCGTCCAACCCGGTGGTGTCGGCGCCGCGAGCCGCGCACGTCGAGGAGCGCATCAGGTCACTGGACTTCCTGGCGGTCTGCGACGTGGTGCTGTCGGAGACGGCGGCGCTCGCGGACGTGGTCCTGCCCGTCACCCAGTGGGCCGAGGAGACGGGCACGACGACGAACCTGGAGGGCAGGGTGCTGCTGCGGCGCCGGGCGGTCACCCCGCCGGACGGCATCCGCAGCGACCTGGAGGTGCTGCACGAACTGGCCGCCCGCCTGGGCGTGGAGAAGGGCTTCCCGACCGACCCGGAGGAGGTCTTCGAGGAACTGCGCCGGGCGTCGGCGGGCGGGGCGGCGGACTACTCGGGGATCACGTACCGGAGGCTGGCGGAGGAGGACGGGGTGTTCTGGCCCTGTCCGGCACAAGAGGTGGAAGAGGCGGAAGAGGCGGAAGAGGCGGCGGGTCCGGGAAGTTCGGACGGCCCGGGGAGCCCGTCCGGTGCGGATGGCCCGGGGGGCCGTTCCGCGGTGACGGAGTCCGGGGACCCGGCGCCCGGCCCGGCCGAGCGGCTCCTGGCGGGAGAACCGGCCGAGCCCGAAGACGCGGCGGGTGGCCCTGGCGCGCAAGGGAGCGCGTCGGGCCGCCCGGCCGTCCCGGCGGACGGGCCGGCCCGGGTTCACCCCGGCACGCCCCGCCTGTTCCTCGACCGTTTCGCCACGCCCGACGGCCGCGCCCGCTTCGTCCCCGTCTCCCACCGCGCGACCGCCGAGGAACCGGACGAGGAGTACCCGGTGCTGCTGACCACCGGGCGGGTCGTGGCGCAGTACCAGTCCGGGGCGCAGACCCGGCGGGTGGCGGAGCTGAACGCCGCCGCGCCCGGGCCGTTCGTGGAGCTGCACCCGAGGCTGGCCGCCCGGCTGGGGGCGGCCGAGGGCGATCCGGTGGCCGTCGTGTCGCGGCGGGGCCGGGCGGTGGCGCCCGCGAGGATCACGGACGCCATCCGGCCCGACACCGTCTTCATGCCGTTCCACTGGCCGGGCGAGGGCCGCGCCAACACCCTCACCAACCCCGCGCTCGACCCGGTCTCGCGGATGCCGGAGTTCAAGGCGTGCGCGGTGCGGCTGGAGATCGAGGCGTAGGGGTCAGCTCACGGCGACGGCCTTCCAGGCCGCCGCGACCGCCTTCTGCTCGGTGCTGTCGGCGCCGTAGAGGTCCTTCGCCGCGCTCAGGGTCGCCGTGCGGGCGTCCGCGTACGTCGTCGAGGACGTCATGTAGACCGTCAGCGCGCGGTACCAGATCTTGCCCAGCTTGGCCCGGCCGATGCCGGTCACCGTGGAGCCGTCGCAGGTCGGGGCGTTGTAGGCGACGCCGTTGAGGGACTTGGCGCCGCTGCCCTCCGCGAGCAGGTAGGCGAAGTGGTTGCCGACGCCGGAGGAGTAGTGCACGTCGAGGTCGCCGAGCTTCGCGTTCCAGCAGTCCGCCGACTTGCCGTCCTTGGACGGCTTGTCCATGAAGCGCAGGGCCTCGCGGCCGAGGCCGGAGCGGACGACCTTCTCACCGATGAGCCAGTCGCCCGGGTCCTCGGCGTTGGCCGCGTGGAACTCCACCAGCGTGCCGAAGATGTCCGACGTGGCCTCGTTCAGGCCGCCGGACTCGCCCGAGTAGGTCAGCGCCGCCGTCTTCGACGTCACGCCGTGAGACATCTCGTGCCCGGCGACGTCCAGCGACACCAGCGGGCCCATCAGCGTGCCGTCGCCGTCGCCGTAGGTCATGCAGAAGCAGTTGTCGTCCCAGAAGGCGTTGTTGTAGTCCGTGCCGTAGTGGACGCGGTTGAAGGAGCCCTTGCCATCGCCTGCGATGCCGCTGCGGCCGTGAACGTCCTTGTAGTAGTCCCAGGTGACGTCCGTGCCGTACTGAGCGTCCACCGCCACCGTGGACCGGTCGGCCGTCGCGCCCGTCCCCCACTGGTTGTCGGCGTCCGTGAAAACCGTCGCGGGGGCGCGGGTCAGACAGATGGTCAGCAGGCACTTGTCCGTCTTGTTCTCGGCGTCGCCGGTGTACGTGCCGCCGCGCGTCGCGTCCTTGAGCTGGTACGACGAGCCGGCCGCCGTCGTCTCCAGCGGGACCGTGCCGCCGTAGAGGGACTTGCCGTCGCCCGACGCCGACTCCAGGGAGTCCCAGGCGTCGATCCGGGCGCCGGTCGTCGCGTCGGTCAGGACCGTGCGCCCGACGGGGTTGCCGATCTCGTCGTGGGCCACCGCGTCGGTCTGCCAGGCCAGCTTCGGGGCGCCGTGCAGGGCGTCGACGACCAGCCGCGGCTTGGCGGTCAGCCCCTTCAGGGTCTCGCCGAGGTGGGCCGCGCGCAGCAGGTTCGCCGCGAGGTCGGCGGCCTTGGGGGCGCTCACCTTCGGGGTGACACTCGCCAGGGAGAGCGCCGACTTCGTCGCCCGGCTCGTGCCGCGGTACGTGCCGTCCGGGTTCAGGTGGAGGACGAAGTCCCCGCCGAGGACCGGGAGCCGGTGGTAGGTGCGGTCGTAGCGGACGTGCCGGGTGCCGTCGTCGTCGACGACGACGTCCCGGACCTTCGTCTCCTGGGCCGAGGTGAGGCCCAGGGCTCCGGCCCGGTCCGCGAGCACCGCCTCCGCGTCCTCGATCGCGGCCGACCTGGTCGGCAGGTCAGCCGCTCCGGCGGCCGGGGAGAGGACGGCGGCCAGCAGGGCGGTGGTGCCGGTGACGGCCACACCGGCGAGGGCGAGACGGGAACCGCGGACATGACGTATCCGACTCATCGGTCTCCTCATACGGGCGCACCCGGTCGCGTGGGGTCGACCGGGTGCGGCGTTGATGTTGACCGAGAGTTAAGGCGGCACGGACATGGCATGTCCATAGCGCTGCTGTGGAGGTGTGTGAGGGTGGAGAATCGTTCCTGTGACCCTCCCCTTCTTCGTCTACGGCACCCTGCGTCCCGGGGAGGCCAACCACGACCTCTTCCTGCGCGGCCGCACCCGTTCCGAGGAGCCCGGCAGGCTCGCGGACGCGGTGCTCTACGACGGGCCGGGCTATCCGTACGCGGTCGAGGAGCCGGGCGGCGGCGTGGTCGGCGGGGAGCTGGTCACCGCGCTGCCGGAGGCGTACGAGGGGCTGCTCGCCGAGCTGGACCGGCTGGAGGAGTACGTGCCGGGGGATCCGCGCAGTCTGTACGTGCGCGTCGAGCGGCAGGTCGTACGGGAGGCCGACGGGGTGGCCGTGCCGGCCTGGGTGTATCTGGCCGCGCCCGCCGTCGCCGCGCGGCTGCGGGCCCGGGGGCGGGCGATCGCGGGCGGGGACTGGCGGGCGCGGGTGTGAGAGGCGAGAGGTGAAAGGGGTGCCGAGCCGGCCTCAGCCCCCGTACGGCCGGCTCGCCCGGGCCTCCCGCAACGCCGTTCCCCACCACACCAGTTGGTCCAGCATGGTCTTCGCCGCCGCGTCCGGGCCGGACGGGTCGCGCAGGGCGCCCCGGTCGTCGAAGGCGGCACCGGCGTTGTGGAAGGAGACGGTGTCGCGGACCGTGACGGCGTGGAGCTCGGCGAAGACCTGACGCAGGTGCTCCACCGCGCGCAGGCCACCGGACAGACCGCCGTAGGAGACCAGGCCGACGGGCTTGGTCTGCCATTCGGTGAAGTGCCAGTCGACGAGGTTCTTCAGGCCCGCCGGGAAGGAGTGGTTGTACTCGGGGGTGAGCACCACGAAGGCGTCCGCGCGGGCCAGCTTCGGGGTGATGCCGGACAGCGCGGCGGTCGCCTCCGGGGTCGGTTCGAGGGACATGGGCAGGGCGGCCTCGGCGACGTCCACGACCTCGGCGACCAGGTCGTCCCGGTCCCGGATGCGGTCCAGGAGCCAGTCCGCGACGACGGGGCCGAAGCGTCCGTGCCGGTTGCTGCCCACGACGAGGGTGAGGCGGAGGGGGTCGGCGGCGGCTGGTGCGGTGGTGGTCGGGTTCATGCGGGACAGCCTTGTACCTCAACCAAACTTGAGGTCAAGCGGTGGCGCGTGAACCCGGGTCACCCGTTCACACGCGCACCCCGCGCATTTCCGCACCCCGCCCTCCGAACGCCCGTGACCTGCCGAAACGACCACGAGTGGCCACCGGTGCATCTCGCCCTGACACCCATTCACCCCAATTCTGACGCCCCCTCAGGGGGCGCGGTCGTCCCGCTGCCCGTTACCTCGGAAGGGCAGGCGCACGACCGACCCGCTCGAAGGGGGAGCACCGATGCGACGTACCGCCCGGCCGCTGACCGGCATGGCGCTCGCCGTCGCCGCCGCGGCTCTCGGCGCGGCCCCCGCGTACGGCTCGTCCGCCGGTGGCCTGGAGGTGTCCCCCGCCTCGGTCGTGCCCGGCGGTCAGGTCACGGTGCGCACGGCCGCCTGCGGCGACGGCGGCTCGGCGACGGGTGACGCCAGCGCGGTCGGGGCCGGTTCCCTCAGCCTGGCGCCGGACGCGGCCGGGCAGGACGCGACGGGGCGGTTCAGGGTGCCGCCGAGCGCGCAGCCGGGGACGTACGAGATCACCGCCACCTGCGGCGGCAGCGGCCGGCGGACCACCGGGGACCTGGTGGTCACGCTCACGCCGATGCGCGGGCAGGTGCATCCACGGGGGAGCGTGAAGACGGGGGTCGGCGGCGCACTGGGCCCCGATCCCGTGCAGACCGCGGCCGGCGTGGCGGCCCTCGCCGTCGCCGCCGCGGGCGGTACCTGGCTCCTGCATCGCCGGGCGAGAGGCGACGGGATCTGACGGACACCCTCCGCTGTCCGTCGCCGGTACCGCATGTCCCCTCCCCCTCCGGGTCCGACGCCCCTCGCGGCCCGGAGGGGGGTACGGGGGCCGAAGCCCAGAAAGGGGTGAGTGTGCGCAGGTTCCCCAGGCCCGGCAGCGGCGTCCGCGATCCCGCGAACGCGGCCATGGCGGCCGTCACGGTGTTCGCCCTGTGCTCCGGGGTGTGGCTGCTGCGCGACGGCGCCGTCACCCACGCCCCGCCCCAGCCGTCCGCCGCGCAGGCCCGGGCCGGACTGGACGGCCGCGCCGGGGAGCGGCCCGCCGTGCCCGCGCTGCCGCCCTCGCCGCCCGACCGCATCCGCATCCCGGCGATCGGGGTGAACGCCCCACTGACCGGGCTCGGCCTGACGAGGACCGGCAGCCTCGACGTACCGCCCGCGGCGGACGAGAACCTCGCCGGCTGGTACGAGGCCGGCACCACCCCCGGGGAGCCGGGCACGGCGATCGTCGCCGGCCACGTCGACAACGCCGACGGCCCCGCCGTCTTCTACGACCTGGGCGCCCTGGCCCGGGGCAGCACCATCGAGGTGGACCGGCGGGACGGCGGCGTCGCGGTGTTCACCGTGGACGCCGTGGAGGTCTACGCCGCGAAGGACTTCCCCGACGAGAAGGTCTACGGCCCTGCCCGCCGCCCCGAGCTGCGGGTCATCACCTGCGGCGGCGGGTACTCCCGCGGCACCGGGTACCAGGGGAACGTCGTCGTCTTCGCGCATCTGACCGGCAGCCGGTGACACGCCCAGGACATGGGCCCGCCCCCAGGCCCCCGACAGGCGCTAGGCCGGCCACTGTTCGTACGCCAGGTTCCCGACCAGGGCGAAGACGACCGTCAGCAGGACGACGCGGACGAAGCCGCTGCCCCGCTTGAGGGCGGTGTGGGCACCGAGGGTGCCGCCCGCCAGGTTGAAGACGGCCATCAGGGCGGCCAGTTGCCACAGGACCGCGCCCTGCCAGGCGAAGGTGGCGAGGGCGCCCGCGTTGGTGCAGCAGTTGACGATCTTGGCGGTGGCGGAGGCCGTGACGAGGTCGAGGTGGAGGATCGCGGTGAGCGCGAGAACCAGGAACGTACCGGTGCCGGGGCCTATGAGTCCGTCGTAGAAGCCGATGCCGAGGCCGGCCAGGCCGATCGCCGCGAGGATCCGGCGGCGGGTGGCCGGGCCGGTCGCGGGGGCCGTGCCGAAGGCGGGCCGCAGGATCACGAAGGCGGCGACCCCCAGCAGCACCACCATGATCACCGGCTTCAGGACGGCGGTGCTCATCCCCGCCGCGAAGAACGCCCCGGCCGAGGATCCGGCGAGGGCGGCCAGCCCGATGCGGACGGCGGTGCGGACGTCCACGGGAGCCTTGCGGGCGTACGTCACGGCCGCGCCGGTGGTGCCGACGATGGCGACGGCCTTGTTGGTGCCGAGCGCGTGCGCGGCGGGTGTGTTCCCCGGCAGCCCGAGCAGCAGCACGGGCAGCAGCAGGAGGCCGCCCCCGCCGACCACGGCGTCGATCCAGCCGGCGGCGAGGGCCGCGACGCAGAGCAGGACGATCATGGTCAGCGATATGTCGGGCATGATCGCGACCCTATGCGAGGCCGGCCCGCCGCCTCTGCGACGCCCCTCACAGCCCACGGGCGTCGCGCTGCGGAATCCCTCACAGCCCATGGGCGTGGTGCTGCGGGATCCCTCACAGCCCACGGGGTCGGGCTGCGGGATCCCTCACGGTCCGCCGTCCTCGCACCTCGGGAAGTCTCACACTCCCCGGCTCCGGCCGCTGAGGGCAGCGTTCCCCGCGGGAAACAGAGGTGATGCTGCCGGGTAACACCGGCACCGCACGCTCAAGTACATGACCTCGAACGAGCGTGTGGTGGTGATCGGCACCGGCCTCGCGGGCGTACGGCTCGCCCGGCGGCTCGGTGAGCTCGGCACGCCCGCGCTGCTGATCGGCGAGGAGGAGCACCGGCCCTACAACCGGGTGCTGCTCGCCGAGGTGCTGGCCGGACGGTACAGCCCCGAGGTGATCGCCCTGCCCTCGCCCACGGCACTGACCCGCGGCCGGGTCACCGGAATCGACCGCGAGGCGCGGACCGTGCGGTGCGCGGACGGCTCGGTGGTCGCATACGACACGCTCGTCCTGGCCACCGGATCCAACCCCGTGCTGCCGCCGCTGCGCGGCCTGTTCACCGCGAACCACCAACTGCCCGAGGGCGTGCACGCGTTCCGCACCATGGACGACTGCCTGGGGCTGTCCAAGGCGGTCCGGCCGGGCGCCAAGGCGGTCGTCATCGGCGGCGGGCTCCTCGGCGTCTCCGCCGCCCGCGCCCTCGCGCTGCGCGGCGCGCAGGTCGTACTCGCCCAGCAGTCCGAGCGGCTGATGGAGCGCCAGCTCGACCCGGCCGCCTCGAAGCTGGTCCGGCGTCACCTCACCGGCCTCGGCGTCGAGGTGCACACCGAGCTGCGCGTGCGCGACGTCCGCTGCGTCGGCGGTGCGGTCCGCTCGGTGGAGATGGCCGACGGATACGCCCTCGACGCCGACCTCGTGGTGCTGGCCTGCGGGGTCCACCCGCGGGTGGGTCTGGCGCAGGCGGCCGGCCTGGAGGTGCGCAAGGGCATCGTCGTCGACGACGAGCTGCGCACCTCCGACCCGCACATCCACGCCCTCGGGGACTGCGTCCAGCACCACGGCACGGTGTACGGCCTCGCCACCCCGGCGCTCGAACAGGCCGACGCGCTGGCCGAGTTGCTGGCCGGTGACATCACCGCCCGGTACACCGGCACGCGTTCCCTGACGCGGCTCACGCTCAACGGGCACGACAGCCCCTTCGACCTCGCCGCGTTCGGCGAGACCGAGGCCCTCCCGGGCGACGACGTCGTCCAGCTCGCCGACGCCACCCGCGGCACCTACCGCAAGGTCGTCGTCCGCGACGACCGCCTGGTCGGCGGGGTCCTCGTCGGCGAACTCGGCACCGTCGGCGCACTCGCCCGCGCCTGGGAGGGAGCAGAGCCGCTCCCCTCCGACGGCGGCCCGCTGCTCCACCTGCTCACCAACGATGGAGGCTCCTGATGACCGCCACCCCGGAGGCCACGGAGGCCACCCCCACGATCGTGCTCGTCGGCCACGGCATGGTCGGCCAGCGCTTCCTCGAGGCGCTCGCCGAGCGCGGCCTCACCGCCACCCACCGCGTGGTCGTGCTCTGCGAGGAGCCGCGCCCGGCCTACGACCGCGTCGCCCTCACCTCGTACTTCTCGGGGAAGACCCCCGAGGACCTCTCCATGACGGATCTGGACTTCATCGCCGCGCACGGCATCGAGCTGCGCGTCGGCGACCCGGCGGTGTCCGTCGACCGTGAGGCCCGCGAGGTCACCGCCCGCTCCGGTGAGGTCTTCGCCTACGACACCCTCGTGCTCGCCACCGGCTCCTACCCCTTCGTCCCGCCGGTCCCGGGCAAGGACGCCGAGGGCTGTTTCGTCTACCGCACGATCGAGGACCTGCTCGCGATCGAGGAGTACGCGAAGTCGAAGGCCACGGTGGGTGCCGTGGTCGGCGGCGGTCTGCTCGGGCTGGAGGCCGCCGGGGCGCTGAAGGGCCTCGGACTCACCTCGCACATCGTGGAGTTCGCGCCCCGGCTGATGCCCGTCCAGGTGGACGACGGCGGCGGTGCCGCGCTGCTGCGGACCATCGAGGAGATGGGCCTGAGCGTCCACACGGGCGTGGGCACGCAGGAGATCCTCGTCGACGCCAAGGGTGCCGTCACCGGCATGAAGCTCTCCGACGGTTCCGAACTCGCCGCCGACATGGTGGTGTTCTCCGCCGGTGTGCGCCCCCGCGACCAGCTGGCCCGCGACTGCGGTCTGACGGTCGGGGAGCGCGGCGGCATCACCGTCGACGAGCAGTGCCGTACGGTCGCCGACCCGCACGTCTTCGCGATCGGCGAGTGCGCGCTGGCCTCCGACGGCCGGGTGTACGGCCTGGTGGCCCCGGGCTACGAGCAGGCCGAGACGGCCGCGGCCACGATCGCCTCGGACGAGGCGTCCTTCACCGGCGCCGACCTCTCCACCAAGCTGAAGCTGCTCGGCGTGGACGTGGCGTCCTTCGGTGACGCGCACGGCACCGCCGAGGACTGCCTGGACGTCGTCTACTCCGACTCCCGCGCGGGCCTGTACAAGAAGCTGGTCATCGGCCGGGACGGCACGCTGCTCGGCGGCATCCTGGTCGGCGACGCGGAGGCCTACGGCACGCTGAAGGCGTTCACCGGATCGGTCCCGCCGGTCTCCCCCGAGTCGCTGGTGCTGCCCGCCGGGGCCGGGGAGTCCGTGCAGCTCGGCCCGTCCGCGCTGCCCGACGAGGCGGTCATCTGCTCCTGCCACAACGTCTCCAAGGGCACGATCCGCGGCGCGGTCACCGACCACCAGTGCACGACCGTGCCCGAGGTGAAGAAGTGCACCAAGGCCGGCACCGGCTGCGGCTCCTGCGTCAAGGTCCTCGGCCAGCTCGTCAACGCCGAGCTGGAGGCGAGCGGCGTCGAGGTCGACAAGGGCCTGTGCGGCTGCTTCGGGCAGACCCGCGAGGAGCTCTACGAGATCGTCCACGCCCTGCGCATCACCACCTACCGGGACCTGCTGGACCGGCACGGCCGCGAGGAGGCCCGGGGCGGTGACGGCTGCGAGGTCTGCAAGCCGGCCGTCGGCT
This sequence comes from Streptomyces tuirus, assembly GCF_014701095.1. Classification (NCBI taxonomy): domain Bacteria; kingdom Bacillati; phylum Actinomycetota; class Actinomycetes; order Kitasatosporales; family Streptomycetaceae; genus Streptomyces; species Streptomyces tuirus. The sequence continues at coordinate 2,244,297 of NZ_AP023439.1, forward strand.
CGATCATCGCCTCCCTCGCCCCGACGATCGGCGCGAGCGGCTACGTCCTGGACGGCGAGCAGGCGGCCCTCCAGGACACCAACGACCACTTCCTGGCCAACCTGCAGAAGAACGGCTCGTACTCGGTCGTGCCGCGGATCCCCGGGGGCGAGATCGCCCCGGAGAAGCTGATCGTGATCGGCGAGATCGCCCGGGACTTCGGCCTCTACACGAAGATCACCGGCGGTCAGCGGATCGACATGTTCGGCGCCCGCGTCGAGCAACTGCCGCTGATCTGGGCCCGGCTGGTGGACGCCGGCTTCGAGTCCGGCCACGCCTACGGCAAGTCGCTGCGCACGGTGAAGTCCTGCGTCGGCCAGACCTGGTGCCGCTACGGCGTCCAGGACTCGGTGCGGATGGCGATCGACCTGGAGCTGCGCTACCGGGGGCTCAGGTCGCCGCACAAGCTCAAGTCGGCGGTCTCCGGCTGCCAGCGCGAGTGCGCCGAGGCCCAGTCGAAGGACTTCGGCGTGATCGCCACGGCCAACGGCTGGAACCTCTACGTCGGCGGCAACGGCGGCGCGACCCCGCGGCACGCGGACCTCCTGGCGCAGGACCTGTCGGACGCCGAACTGGTCCGCCTGATCGACCGGTTCCTGATGTTCTACATCCGCACCGCCGACCGGCTGGAGCGCACGTCGACGTGGCTGGAGCGGATCCCCGGCGGCCTCGACCACGTGCGGGACGTCGTCGTCCACGACTCGCTCGGCATCTGCGACGAGCTGGAGCAGCTGATGCGGGCGCATGTCGCGCACTACCGCGACGAGTGGGCCGAGACCGTCAACGACCCCGAGAAGCTCGCCCGGTTCGTGTCCTTCGTGAACGCGCCGGACACCCCGGACCCCGTCGTCGCCTTCGTGCCCGAGCGCGACCAGATGAAGCCCGACCTGCCGCTGCTGTCCATCGGCATGCGACCCGCCGCTGACGTACTGGAAGGAAGCGCCCAGCGATGACCCTGGCACCCGAGACCACCGACCTCAAGATCGAACTCGCCCTGGACGGCGACTGGTTCACGGTCTGCGACCTGGCGGCGCTGCTGCCGGGCCGCGGGGTGGCCGCACTGCTGCCGGACGGCCGGCAGGCCGCGATCTTCCGCGACCGCTCCGGCGAGCTGTTCGCCATCGACAACCGCGACCCCTTCACCGGCGCGGCGGTCCTCTCCCGCGGCCTCACCGGCACCCACCAGGGCCGCCCCTTCGTCGCCTCTCCCCTGCTGAAGCAGCGCTTCGACCTGGCGTCGGGCGAGTGCCTGGACGACGAGACGGTACGGGTGACCGCCTACAAGGTGCGGACGGCGTAACCGCTCGACCGCGGCCGTCCAGGAACAGGAGCACCCCTCGTTCGCGGAGGGGTGCTCTCCGCGTCGCTCACGTCCCGGAGGGGGCTGTCGCCGGGGAGCGGGGGGCGTCGGCGGCGCGTTCGCAGTGGGGCCAGTCGCCGAAGTCGCGGTCCCGGCTCCACAGTTTCCGGGCCGCCCGGATGTTCCACTCCGGGTCCAGGGCCTCGCGCGGTGTGCCGCCCAGCTCACGCAGCCGGGCGTCGGAGATCTGGAACAGGCCCCAGTTCCTGGTGCCGTTGGTGTTGGGGAGGATGTGCAGCGGGTCGAGGAAGGACTGGCAGTCGGCGATGGCCACCGCCTTGTCCGGCACTTCGGGGAACACCTCCCGGACCCGTTTGCGCACCTTCTGCGGCGACCACACGCCCATTCTGACCCGCGAGGTGTACAGCGCCTTCTTCGTGGGCTCCCCGACGACTCCGTTGGGCTGGAGTCCGGCAAGCACCTGGAAGGCCGTGACGCGGCGCAGGGTCTGCGGCCCGAAGTCCCCGTCCACGCCGATGTCCGCGCCCTTGGAGTGCAGCAGGCGCTGCACCTCCCGCACGCACTCGTCGTGCTGTCCCATCGCGATCACGGGCGAGCAGCCGGCCGAGAACAACGGCCGGTCCTCGCCGGTGCCGGTGCCGCGTCCCGCGCCGCCGTCGGACGGTGACCGGCCGTTCGTCAGGGCCCAGGCGGAGACACCGACGGCGGCGACGACCGCGGCGGCGACGACGGAGGTACGCAGTCGGCGCCGCCGGGACGCCCCGGTGGAGCGTGGGCTCGGCCGGCCGCCCGGGCCTGCGTCCCGGCCGGGGACGGCGTCCGTGGCGGGCAGGGTGCCCCGGCCTGGTGTCTGATCCGTGCCGGCCCCGGCGCGGCGGCCGGCTGTCGGATCCGGACTGGTCTCAGCGCGCCGGCCGGCTATCTGATCCGGGCTGGTCTCGGCCCCCCGGCCGGGTGTCCGATTGGGGCTGGGCTCAGCGCCCGGGCCGGCTGTCCGACTGGGGCTGGGCTCAGCGCCCGGGCCGGCTGTCCGACTGGGGCTGGGCTCAGCGCCCGGGCCGGCTGCCTGATCCGTGCCGGTTTCGGCGCGCCGCCCAGCTGTCCGATCCGGGCTGGGCTCGGCCCCCTGGTGCTGGGCCGCCTTCGGGGTGGGAGCGGCGTCGCGGCTCGTTGCCGTATCCGTGGCGGCCTCGGTGCCCCGGCCCCGGTCCGCACCTGTGGTGGTTTCGGCGTTCACGCCCTGAGCCGTATCCGCGCCGGCCTCGGCATCCGGGCCCTGCACCGCACCCGAGGCGGGCTCGCCGCCGCGGTTCTGAGCCGCAGCCGAGGCCGTCTCGGCACCCCGATCCTGGGCCGCACCCGAGGCCGTCTCAGCACCCCGGCCCTGCACCGCACCCGAAGCGGGCTCGGCACCCCGGCCCCGGGCCGCACCCGAGGCCGTGGCGGCGCCCGGGCCCTGGGCCGCACCCGATGCCGTCTCGGCACCCCGGCCCTGCACCGCACCCGAGGCGGGCTCGGCGCCCAGGCCGGGGGGCGCCGGCGTCACGTCGGCGGCCCGGCCGGGGGTCGCGGCCGTCGCGTCGGTGGCCCGGCCTTCGGTCTCGGGTTCCGCTCGGTCGTTCCCCCCTTTCCCGGCGGCAGCCGTCACCGCGGCAGCCGTCGCCGCCCGTGCCGCGTCGGCCAGGGCCCACAGGCGGTGCAGGGTGCGCAATTCGTCCGGGGTCGCGCCGCAGACCGTGGCGAGCCGGTGCACGCTGCCGTAGTCCTGCGGCACCGACGTACCACGGCAGTAGCGGTGCAGGGTCGAGCCCGCCAGGCCGGACTTCCTGGCGAGGGCCTCGTAACTCAGTCCGGACCGGCTCTTGAGTGAACGCAACAGCGCGGCGAACCGCTCCGTTTCAGGGCATGCCGACAACGCCATTCCCCCCTCGGGAATCCCCAACGGACGCTGGTCGGGCGTCTCGTGCCGACACTGTGCCACCAATGGCGTCCCATGGCCGTCCCAACGGTCCCGGAACGCGCCAGGCAGGCGCCGGGACGCCGTCCCGGCATCCCAGACGGCCCCCGCCGCCTTGCCCGGCCCGGTCCTGCCTTGCCAGCGTCGGGCCGTCCGCTCCACCGTCCCCGACCTCCGAGGAGACCAGGCTCATGCGCCTTTCCGTACGCCGGCACTCTCGTACGAACTCGCTGCTCGCGGTTCTCACCGTCAGCGCCGCCGCCGTCACCGCCCTGGCCGTGCCGAGCTCCGCGTCGGCGGCCCCGGCCGCGCCCGCCGCGGTGGACTGCGCGTCCGGGCACATCTGCTTCTGGACCGGAGCCAACTTCACCGGCAGCAAGTGCGCGTGGGACGTGGCCGACCCCGACTGGCAGAGCGGTGCCGTCAGGTGTTCCTGGGCCGCCACGACCAACGTGAAGTCGGTGTGGAACGCCGGCACCAGCAGCTCCACCGGTGTCGCCTACTACCGGGGCGCCGACTACTCCGACCGTGTCGGCTGCACCCGTCAGCAGCACGGCGGCAATCTGGCCGGTACGTACAAGGTCCGCTCCCACCGGTGGATCTCGGGCAGCTGCGGCTGATCCGGCCCCCGGCACGAACGCGGTGGCGTGCACGCCCGCTCGGCGTGCACGCCACCTCGGCAGGTCCCAGGGGGTGGGTCAGCCCACGAGGGGTGAGCGCGCGTACTCCTCCGGGAGGGGCCGGGTATCGAGGTAGAACCACTCGGCGTCCGCGGTGGGCCAGGGCGGTGGTTCCGCCACGGCCTGCTCGGCCGGGGTGACCCGGCGCCTGGGCAACGGCGCCGCCGGCGTCCCGGAGGCGGACGGCGCGGCAGCGGCCGGCTTCGCCTCCCCGGGCATCAGCAGCTCCACCCGCAGCCCCAGCCCCCGCTGCTGGGCGGTGAACTCCTCGACCTGCTGGCGGCAGGCGTGGTCCAGGTGGGTCACGCCGGTCAGGTCGAGCCGGATCCGCGGCTTCCCGGACGCGGCGGCAGCCTCCAGCGCGTCGATCACCTTGGGCAGCCGCAGGAACGTGGCGTTGCCCGCCATGACGACCTTCGCCGTGTCCTGCTCCACGTGCTGGCGGATCACGGTCTGCGACATGCGCAGCGCGGCCAGCACGATCCCCGCGGCGAGACCGAACAGCACGCCCTCCAGCAACGCCGTCGCCACGATGACCAGCATGGTCAGCGTCATCACCGCGAACTCGCCCCGGTCCTGCCGCCACATCTTCGGGAACTCGGCGGGCCCGAAGAGCTTCCAGCCGCTGTGCACGAGGACGCCGGCGAGCACGGAGATCGGGATCAGCGCGAGCACCTGCGGAAGCAGCAGCGCGAACAGGAGCAGCCACAGGCCGTGCAGGGTGCGCGAGAGCCGGGTCTTGGCCCCGGCCTGGACGTTCGCCGAACTGCGCGCCACCACCGCGGTGATGGGGAGCGCGCCGAGGATACCCGCGACGGTGTTGCCCGCGCCCTGGGCGATCAGCTCGGTGTTGTAGCGGGTGCGCGGGCCGCTGTGCATCCGGTCCACGGCAGCGGCCGTGAACAGGCTCTCCGCGGACGCGATGACCGTGAAGGTGAGGATCGCGGTGATGATCGTGCCGTCGGCGAGCGCGGCGAACTGGGAAGCGCCGGGCACCTGCACGGAGTTGAGCAGGTTGCCCACCTGGAGCGTCTTGACGTCCACGCCGGGCAGCGCGGCGACGACCATGCCGATGCCCACGGCGACCAGGGCGGCGGGGATCTTCCCGGCCGGCCCGGGCACCTTCTTCCACACGAAGCTGAGCACGATCGTGGCGACGCCGAGCAGGGTGGCGATCATCGCCTGCGGGTTCGTCAGGACTCCGGCCAGCAGCCCGGGGATGCCGGCCATGTTCTCCAGCGCCGTGCCGGGGGCCTTGGCGTCGGCCATCGGATAGGCCTGGCTGAACATCAGCGGCACACCGATGCCGGCGAGCATGCCCTGGACGACGGCGACGGAGATGGCCTGGAACATCCGGCCGAGCCGGACCAGCCCCAGGATGATCTGGAGGATGCCGGAGAACAGCACGATCACGCCGAGCATCGCCACGCCGACCTCGGCGACGGTCTCGGCGACCAGCGCGGCGAGGCCGGCGGCCGGGCCGCTGACCTGGAGCGTGCTGCCCCGGACCGCGCCCACGACCAGGCCGCCGATCACCCCGGAGATGATCCCCAGTTCGGCGGGGACGCCGGAGGCGACGGCGACACCGATGCACAGCGGCAGGGCGACGAGGAAGACGACGAGGGAGGCGGTGATGTCGGTGGCGAGGTCGCCCCTGGCCCCCGTCCTGCCACCGGCACCCTTGCCGCCGGGCACCTCACCCCGCAGGTCCGTGCCGACGACGCCCTTGCCCCCGGGCCCCTTGCCCCCCAGGCCCTTGGCGCCGCTCATCGCTCCGCGGATCAGCCCGCCCAGGGCACCACCGCCCGCACGGCCTGTGCCCGGGCCGCCAGGAGGGTTCCCGCCCGTTCGGCGGCCCGAGCGCCCCCCTTCTGCCGACCCGCCGCTCCCCCAGCCGCCCACCCCACCGGCCGGGCCCGCCGGGCTTCTCCCGGTGCCGACGCCGGTGCCGACGCCGCGGGTGCCGACGCCGCGGGTGCCGACGCCTCCGATGCCGGCGCCTCCGGTGCCAATGCCGCCGGTGCCGCCACCGGAAAGATCCCCGGAGAATCCCCAGGCATCGCCCCCGGCACCACCCCCTGAACCACCCGGCGCACCCGCCGGCGTCTCGCCCCCCGACCCCCAGATTCCCGCGCCCCCCGCGGGATCACCCGCCGGCCGGCCCCCCGTACCTCCGGCCCCTCCGGCCCCTCCGGCCACTCCGGCCGTCCCCCACCCCCCGGCCCCCTCCAGGGCATCTGGTGGTCCCCAGCCCGCCGTGTCGGCCGTCCCCCAGCCCGCGGTGTCGTGGATCCCCCGGACCGCCGTGCCCTCCGCCGGATGGGCCGGCCTCCCACCCCGTCCCCTCCCCCGCGCATGCGCCCCGCTCACGCGGCGTGCACCCGGAAGTCACCCTCGTCGCCGAGTTCGTGGACGAAGCCGGTGTCGACCTCGTAGTACCAGCCGTGCAGCCGGAGCCGGCCCGAGTCGAGGCGCTGCCGCACCACGGGGTAACTCCGCAGTGCCGCCAGCTGGTTGACGACATTGCCCTGGGCGACCTCCGGCAGGGACGGGTCGTCCGGCGCGGTCTCCAGTACGGAGGCCAGCTCCGGGCGGGCGAGGCGCAGCCAGGCGTCCACGCCGGGCATGGACGAGAGGTCGTCACCGGACTTCAGCGCACCCATCGCACCGCAGTGTGAGTGACCGCACACCACGATGTCCTGAACCCCGAGCACCTCCAGCGCGTACTCGATGGTGGCCGCCTCCCCACAGGCTCCGGGCCACCCGTAGGACGGCACGATATTGCCCGCGTTCCGTAGCTCGAATATCTCCCCGGGCTGTGCGCCCGTGATCATCGCGGGTATGACACGCGAGTCCGAGCAGGTAATGAACAGCACCTCCGGATATTGCCCTTCGGCCAGTTTCCGGTATGCGGCGCTGTCAAAATCTACGCGTGTCCTGAACGTGCGGGCACGATTCAGCAAAGTCTTCAAGGCAACCTCCTGAGCTGGGAGTTCATCTTGCGCACTCCACCGTAGACCGCCGACCTACAGCAGAAGGTTAAGCAAACTCCAGAGCCCGGCCAGCAATTGAACATTCTTTGCCCGGATTCCCAGACGCAGCGTCTTCTTGTAGCGTGTGAACTCCGTGGCAGGGAATGTGAATTCACCTTGTCCGGATTCATGCCGGCTTCACGGAGAGACAGGACCTATGGGCCTACGAGTGCTGCTCATCGAAGACGACGAGACGATCGCCGAGCCGCTCATGGAAGGGCTCGGCAACTTCGGACTGGCGGTCGACCACGTCGCCACCGGCACGGACGGTCTGAGGGGCCCGTACAACGACGTCGTCCTCCTCGACCTGGGGCTGCCGGACATGGACGGCATCGACGTCTGCCGCGGCATCCGGCAGGTCTCGGACGTGCCCATCGTCATCCTCAGCGCGCGCGGCGAGGAGGCCGACCGCGTGCTGGGCCTGGAACTGGGCGCCGACGACTACCTGGCGAAACCATTCAGCGTGCGGGAACTGGTCGCCCGGGTCCGCGCGGTGACCCGCCGCACGCAACGCGCCCACCAGGCGCTCCCCGACGCGACAGGCGCCCGGAACCTCCCCGAGCCGCCGTACGAGCCGGCTACGGCCCAGGCGTACGACCCGGCTCCGGCCCCCGCCCACGAACCGGCTCCCGCCCCCGCGTACGAACCGGCCCCGGCCCTCTCCTACGAACCCCCCGCGACCGCCGCACACGACCCCGCCCCCGAAGCGCCGCACGACCCGGGCCCGCTCGTCGTGGACCGCCGCACCCGCCAGGTCTGGGTCGGCGACGCCCCCGTCCTGCTCACGCCCAAGGAGTTCGACCTGCTGGCGCTGCTCAGCGAGGACCCGGGCGCGGTCTACTCACGGCAGCAGATCCTCGACCGCGTCTGGGACCCGCACTACGACGGCCCGACCAAGACCCTGGACGTCCATGTGGCCGCGCTGCGCCGCAAGTTGGGGCACCCGGCGTGGATCAGGACGCTGCGGGGCGTCGGCTTCCGGCTGGCGGTGCACACGGGGCCGACCGCGCAGGTGGCCTCTCCGTGACCCGCCGGCTGCTGCTCAGCTACCTCAGCCTCGCGGCGCTGGTCCTGCTCTGCCTGGAGATCCCGCTGGGTTTCGTGTACTCGCGCGGTGAGCGGGAGCGGGTCGTCAACGCGGCGAAGGACGAGGCCGAGTCGGTGTCCGCGTACGCCGCGCTGTCCCTCGCGGCGGGGCGGGCCGAGCGGGACCTGCCCGGGCGGGTGGCGCACTGCGCACAGCGCATCGGGGGCAAGGTCGTGATCGTCGACGCCGCGGGCACACTGCTCGCCGCCTCGCACCGGCTGGACCCCGCGATGTCCGGCACCCTGGCCGCCCGGCCGGGCATCGCGGCAGCGCTGCGCGGCACGTCGACGGTGGACGTCCGTACCTCCACGATCGGCGGGGTGGAGTACCTGTCGGTGGCCGCGCCGATCGGCCAGGAGGCGCGGCCGGTGGGCGCGGTGTGGCTGACGGTGCCGACGAGGACGGTCCACGAGCGGGTGCACCATGTCTGGCTGCTGCTCGCGCTGGGCGGGTTCGCGGTGCTGACGGCGGTGGCCGTGCTCGGTTTCGCCTTCGCCCGCTGGGCGAGCCGCCCCATCTGTGAACTGGAGCAGGCCACGCACGACTTGGCCGAGGGCGGCCGGTTCGTGCCGGTGACCATCACGAAGGGGCCGCCCGAAGTACGCAGTCTGGCCGCCGCGTTCAACCACACCGCGGCCCGGTTCGCCCATCTGCTCGCGTCCCAGCGGGCGTTCGCGGGCGAGGCCTCGCACCAGCTGAAGACCCCGCTGGCGGCGCTGCGGCTGCGCCTGGAGAACCTGGAGCCGGACGTCGCCGCCCGGGCCCGGGGCAGCCTCACCGCGGCCGTCACCGAGACGGACCGGCTGGCCCGCATGGTCGAGCACCTGCTGGCCATGGCCCGGCTGGAGGAGCACGCGGCCATCCCCGCCACCGTCGACCTGGGCGCGGTCTGCGCGGAGCGGCACCGCACCTGGCAGCCCCTGTTCGCCCGGGAGGACGTCTCCCTCGTGCTGTTCGCGGGCAGCGTGGGCCCGGTGCTCGCGGTGCCGGGGGCCGTCGAGCAGATCATGGACAACCTGCTGTCCAACGCCCTGCGGGCGTCCCCGGCGGGCAGCACCGTCACGATCGAGCTGCGGCTGCACGCCCCGCTCCGGCGGGCGTTGCGCGACAGCCGGCCCCGCTGGGTCGACCTGCACGTCACCGACGAGGGGCCGGGCATGACCGAGGAGCAGCGGGCCCGGGCCTTCGACCGCTTCTGGCGCGCCCCGGGCGCCCCCAAGGGGGGTACGGGTCTCGGTCTCGCCCTGGTGCAGCGCCTCGCCCACGCCAGCGGCGGCGAGGCGGCGCTGCGCGAGGCGGCGACGGGCGGTCTGGACGTGGTGATCCGGCTGCCGTCCGCGCGACCGCCGGGCGAGAGCACGCCGGGGCCGGGCGGCGACCGCCCGAGGAGGCCGAGACGGCAGGCCCCGGCGCTGCCGGCGTAGGCACGCGCCCTCGCCCTCGGGGCCCAGGCGGTACACAGCATGCCGCCCCACGGCCACGCGTTGTCCACACCCCGTCAATCCGGCACCCCTAGCGTCCTTTCCGCCTCCCCCCCCACGCACGACCCTGCCGCCGACCGGCGGCGGGGCGGTACGGCACCTCTTGGAGCGAGATGGAACGTCGTAGCCTCCTGCGTGCGGCCGTCCTCGGCGGCACATCGGCCGCCCTGGGCGGAACCCTGTGGCGCGGCGCCGCGTACGCGGCCCCGGCCCAGCCCGGCACCGGCCCCTACGGGCCGCTTGGTTCCCCGGACGCCAACGGCATCAGACTCCCCGCCGGCTTCACCAGCCGCGTCATCGCGCGGTCGGGGCAGCGGGTCGGGACCACGTCGTACACCTGGCACAACGCCCCGGACGGCGGCGCCTGTTACGCCGACGGCACGGGCTGGATCTATGTCTCCAACTCCGAGATCAACCCCTCGGGCGGCGCGAGCGCGGTGAAGTTCTCGTCGACGGGCGCGATCACGGCCGCGTACCGCATCCTGTCCAACACCCGCCAGAACTGCGCGGGCGGCAAGACGCCGTGGAACACCTGGCTGTCCTGTGAGGAGGTGTCCCTCGGCTACGTCTACGAGACCGACCCGTGGGGCACGAACGCGGCGGTGCAGCGGGCGGCGATGGGCCGCTTCAAGCACGAGGCGGCGGCCGCCGACCCGGTGCGCAAGGTGATCTACCTGACCGAGGACGAGTCGAACGGCCGCTTCTACCGCTTCGTCGCGACCACCTGGGGCAACCTGTCGTCCGGCACACTCCAGGTGATGGTCGCGGGCAGCGCCACCAGCGGCTCCTTCACCTGGACCGACATTCCCGACCCGGACGGCTCCCCGACGGCCACCCGCTCCCAGGTCTCCGGCTCCAAGTCCTTCAACGGCGCCGAGGGCTGCCACTACGCGAACGACACCGTCTGGTTCACCACCAAGGGCGACAACCGCGTCTGGCAGCTCAACCTCCTCGACAACACCTACGAGCTGGCCTACGACGACTCCCTAGTCAACGGCACGACCCCGCTCACCGGCGTGGACAACATCACCGGCACCACCTCCGGCGACCTCTTCGTCGCCGAGGACGGCGGCACCATGGAAATCTGCGTGATCACCCCGGACGACGTCGTCGCCTCGTTCCTGCGCATCGACGGCCAGTCGGCCTCGGAGATCACCGGCCCGGCCTTCTCCCCGAACGGCACCCGCCTCTACTTCTCCAGCCAACGCGGCACCAGCGGCTCGTCCTCGGGCGGCATCACCTACGAGGTGACGGGCCCGTTCCGCTCGTAGCCGACCATTCCGGCTTCACGTGACCATCACAAGTTGGTCACCTCTCCCTCACGACGGACCGGCCGGTCCTACGGTCATCCCCTCACGTACCAGTCCTGGGGGGATGACCATGACCAACCCGTACACCGGCCCGCACAACGGCCCGTACCCCGCACCGCCGGCGCCGGGGCCCGGCCGACCAGCGCCACGCTGGGCCCGGAAGCGCTACGTGCTGCCCGCCCTCGGGCTCGCCCTGTTCATCGGTATCGGCATGGGCGCGAGCGGCGGGGAGAGCACGGACGACGCGAAACCCGCGTCCGCCGCGCCCCGGCCGACCGTCACGATCACCGCGACGACCACCGCCACCGCGACGCCGTCCGCGAAGGAGCCGGAGCCCGCTCCCACCGTCACCGCCACGAAGACGGTCAGGGTGACCACCACGGTCACCGCACGACCGGCGGCCGGCGGCGGGGCCGACGACGGCGGCTCAGGAGGCGGCGGCAACGTGTACTACGGCAACTGCAGCGAGGTCCGTGCCGCCGGTGCCGCCCCCATCCACCGGGGTGAGCCCGGGTACGCCTCCCACCTGGACCGGGACGGCGACGGGGTCGCCTGCGACACCTGAGCCGGACCCGTCGGTGACCATCGGCGGGTCCGGCCGTTCCACCGTTCGGGGCAGCTCGTTCCGGGCTGCCCAGCCGACGGAAGGAACACCACCGTGGACACGACCGTGCCCGCCCCGAACGCGCCGCGTGTGCTGCCCCGTGCCGAGTGGGTCAAGACGCTGCCGCAGACCGTCGTCGCGTCCTGCGTCCTGCTGCTCGACGCCGAGGACCGGATCCTGCTGCTGCGCTACGCCGGGGGCCAGCCCGCCGCGGGTCTCTGGGGGCTGCCGGGCGGCATGCTCGACCACGGCGAGGACCCCGTCGGGGCCGCGCGCCGGGAGCTGCACGAGGAGACCGGCATCGCCCTCGAAGGGGACCTGCCGTTCATCGGCTACGACCACCGGGCCGACGTGCTGGGCACCGGGCCGGTGATCGACTTCTACTTCCACGGTGGCCGGCTCCCGGCCGGGCAGCCCGTCCGGCGCAGCCCGGAACACGACCACCACGGCCTCTTCGCCCTCGCCGACCTTGAGTCCACCCCGCTGGCCACCGGGCTGCCCACGCTCACCGCCCTGCTGACGGCGGCGCGTACCGGCACGACCGTGTGCCTGCGGGACGGCCTGCCGCGGTGACCGTCGCCGGGCCTTGAAGCGAACGCGCGAGAGCGGGGCGGCACCCCGCACAAGGTGCCGCCCCTATCTGCATGATCAGCCCTGTTACGTCAAGTAGGCCCGTGACCTGCAAGTATGGCCATGGTTACGCCCGGACGCACCCGGTTGGGCCCGATCAAGGTGTGCCCTCGTTGTGCCCTGATGCGGACGACGGGGGCACCTCGCTTTCCGTGACCGCCTTCACGATCCGGCGCACCTGCTGGCGGGTGTAGCCGGTCGCCTCGCAGATGTCCTTCTGAGCGACGCCGTCGACATCCGCCTGCCTGATGGCCGCGGCCAGCTCTTGACGCAGGATCTCGGTTCGCGCCTCGGCGTCTCTGAACCGGCCTGCGAGCTGCGCCAGTGATCGCTTGTCCATGGCACATAGTGTTCCACTCGTCATCATGGAACATGACGTTACCTAGATCGGCGATGAATGACTAGGTCCCTCTCCGTTGACAGGGAACACCATGTTCCCTACGGTTGTCCGTGTCGCCGAAAACGGCGGCGGCCCCGCCCGGTGCGTCAACACCAAACGGGGCCTCACGGATCACCTGCGTACACAGGAGACCGCTGTGCAGAAGTCTGCCATGCCCAAGCCGTCCGTCGACCGTCTGATGGACACCCCGCTGCCCGTGCTCATCAACGAGCTGGGCGTCACCCTCTTCGACTCCTCGATCACCGACGCCGAGTTCTTCGGCGCGGTCGTCGAGCGGAAGACGGGCGAGCTGATCCTGTCGATGCCGACCGGCCGGAGCGAGCTGGAGCACGACACCGTCGCCCGCTACCTCCTCGCCCAGGCGCTCGGCGTGCCGGTGCCGACGATGCCGGCGCCGATCGTCACCCACCGCGTCGACGAGGACGGCGACTCCGGCCAGGCCGACGAGGCGCTGCGCCGGGTCCGGGGTGGTCGGGCGTGAGCGAGCGTGACGAGGACCGGGCGGCGGCGGAGTTCGTCGCCCGGCACTTCCCGGAGACGACCCGGTTCCTCGCCGACGACCGGCGCGGGGAGCTTCCGGTGTTCGGCCCGTTCGAGGTTCAGGGCGGTGTCGACGAGCCGGAGCCGCCGGTGGCGGTGGTGCAGGTGGCGTTCGCGCTGACCCGCACGCAGCTGCTCACCGTGCTGGCCATGTCCTTCGCCGGTCTCGGCGACCGCACGCCGGAGTCCCTGACGGACGACGAGGTGCGCCGCGAGGTCGAGGGCCAGTTGGCCGCTGAGGCGATCATCGAGATCGACCACCTGATGGAGGCCAACGAGCAGGCGGTGTTCCCGCCCGAGCAGCAGCGCGCCATGGACCTGCTCGGTGCCGCCGTCGACCGCGCCTTCCGGGGGGCGTCCCGGTGACCGCCCGCTGGCCTATCCGCCGGCCGACCGAGCACGCCGCCCTGCGCGGCGTCGCCCGGTCGGCGCGGCCGACCCCGTCTATCCCCGCCCTGATGGCCGCGCTCGTCGACAGCATCGAGCGCCGGGACCGTGAGGGCATCTGTTTGGCCGCGCACCGTGTGGTGCGGGCCGCCGCCCCGGAGGTGGGCGAAGCATGAAGACGAACCCGACTCGTGCCCTGGCCATCGCCGCGGGCCTGGTCATCGTGGCGCTGACCGCCGCCGCGTTCTGGCTGTCCTACGCGCACCTTGCCGAGGTGGCCCTGGCACACGGCATGCGCGGCAAGGAGATCCGCGCGTGGGCGTGGCCGGCGACGCTGGATCTGTTCATCGTGGCGGGTGAGCTGCTGATGCTGCGGGCCGCCCTGGCGGGCCGTGTCGACCGCTGGGCGATCGGCCTGACCGTGGTCGGCTCCGGTAGCTCGATCGCCCTGAACGTGGCGGGTGTCGGCTCCGCTGCTGAGCCACTGGACTACGTGGTCGCCGCCGTGCCGCCCACGGCCGCGCTGCTGGCGTTCGGTGCCCTCATGCGGCAGATCCACCAGGCCCTCGCCGGTCAGGTGGCAGGTGCGCAGAATTACGCACCTGATGCACAGCCCGTAACCGAGGTGACCGCCCCGGTGACCGTCGAGCGGGTCGAGGATGACCAGCCGAAGCCCGCGCTGGAGCCTGCCCCGGTGGTCATCCCGGCTGATCGGACCCTGACTGCCGCGCCGTTCATGTGGGACGCGGTGAGCGCCCCCAAGGTGACCGCTGCGGTGCCTGCCGCACAGCCCCGGGAGGTGGTCACCGAGGTGATCGCCCTCAGCCCCGCTGAACTGCGGCGTAAGGCCCGTGCCCTGCACCGGCAGGCGGTCAGGTCGACGTCTCGGCCGGTGACCATCAAGACGCTGCAGGACGAACTCGGGCTGAGTCGCCGTGAGGCGACTGAGCTGCGCCGAGAGGTGGTCACGTCGTGAGCGACCTGGAGAAGGCCGCGCGGGATGCGGTCGAGGCCGCCGACAACACGGAGCTGACCCGGCAGATCGCCGCGATCCTCGCCGCCCAGCAGCTCCTCAACCAGCAGCCGCAGCAGCCGGCGCCGGTCCGGCAGGAGTTCAACGCCACGAAGTGGCTGGTGATCGGCGGCGTGGTCGTCTCGGCTGGTCTGGTCGCCTCTCTGTTCGCCGTGGCCGTCGCCATCGGCGCGACCTGCGCCACCGTCTGCTTGCTGATCCTGCGCGGCCTGTGGGCCGACTTCCGGAAGGGAAAGTGACCATGGCCGATGACCTGAGCCCGAGCGACTTCACGTTCGGGGAGAAGGCCCGCCTGGCCGGCCTGGTCGCCCGGATGGCGAAGCGCGGCGTGGCCGGCATGGACGTCGACATCTCCGACCTGCAACGCAGGGTCGAGCGCATCGAGAACCAGGCCCGCCGCCGCAAGCACAGCAAGTAGCACCCCACACCAGAGGAGTCCAATCTCATGACCGAGACGCTCGAGACCATCCGCTTCACCGCTGACGTCGTCGTCACCACGACCGACGGACACGTCCTGCTGATCGAGCGCGGCTGGGACCCCCACAAGGGTCAGTGGGCGCTGCCCGGCGGGCACGTCGACCCGGGCGAGACGAGCCGTGAGGCCGCCGCCCGCGAGCTCGCCGAAGAGGCTGGCGTGTACGCGATGCTGCGGGAGCTGTCCCTGATTGGGGTGTTCGACGCCCCCGACCGGGACCCGCGCGGCCGGTACGTCACCGTCGCCTACCACCTGACCGTCATCCCCGGCACGCCCGTCGAAGCCGGTGACGACGCCGTGCGGGCCGAATGGTGGCCGCTGGAGGCCCTGCCGCCGCTCGCGTTCGACCACGGCGGCATCATCCGCGCCGCCACGACCAGCAAGTAGCAACGCCCCGGGGCGGCCGTCCGCCTGGCAGCAAGCCGGCCGCCCCGGGCCCACCTGTCCATTTCTGAACACCTGGAGAGATCAGCATGACCGAGACTGCCCCGGAGCGCGTAAACGGGCACGTCAAGCCGCAGGTATCCCTACTCAAGTTCGCGCCCGAGCAGCCTGCCGCGCCGGATGACGAGAAGGGGTACACGTTGACGTGTACCCCTGGCGGTGACCAGCCTCGTCGGCGAGTGCGTATCGACCACCTGCGCAAGGTCGTCGTCGAGGTCCGCACCCACGCCGGCTACCGGGCCGCCGTCCGGCACGGCTCCTACGTCGTCGGCGGCAGCCGCATCCTGGCCCGCCGCGTCTGGGACTCGCGCACCACCGCCCGCCACGAGCGGATGATGCGGGCCGCGGAGGCAGCCGGGCAGGAAGACATCGCCCGCGACTGGGAGCAGCGCGCCTACATCTTCCGCCAGTCCCGCCACCGGCGCCGCATGGAGCTGCTGCAGCTGGCCATCAACGCCCCCAAGGCCGTAGCCATGGGCGCGGCCGGCGGAGCGGGCATCCTGCTGATGCTCGGCATCATGCTGGCCTGGGCCAACCAGGACGTATCCGACGTGCTCACCCCCATCAGGACGGTCGTCGACCTGGTCGCCTGGGCCGCGTTCATCGCTGGTGTCATCTGGGATCCGCTGCTCACCGCCCTGCCGTGGCTGGCCCTCGCAGGGGTGTGGGCGGTCGGCCGGCACCGCCAGGCGGCCCCCGCCTGGGCCCTGCCCGGCGACCCCGAGCAGCGCGACGTCGTACCGGATGAGAACGCCATCCTGCGCGCCCTGGGCAACCTGGGCATCGCCCCGCTGAACAAGGCCATCAAGGACGGGTGGCAGCCCCGTTGGGTGCAGCCCACCACCCGCTCCGGGAACGGCTGGCACACCCAACTGCAGCTGCCCATGGGCGTCACCGTCGAGATGATCGCGGCGAAAAAGAACGTCCTGGCGCACAACCTGCTGCGCAAGCCCGTCGAGACGTGGCCCACCGAGCCGCCTAAGCAGCCCGGCGTGCTCGACCTGTGGGTTGCTGACCAGGGCTCCCTGTCCGGGGAAGTACCGCCGTGGCCGCTCCTGCACGAGGGCACCACCGACTACTTCAGGGGCGTGCCCATCGCCGTGTCGCAGCGCGGCGAGCCGATCATCGGCAAGCTGATGGCCGCGAACTACATGGTCGGCGGCATCATGGGCTCGGGTAAGACGTCCATCGTCATCACCCTGCTGCTCGGCGCGATCCTCGACCCGCTGGTGGTCGTCGAGGCCTACGTCATGGCGTACAACGTCGACTACGACCCGCTCAAGCCGCGCCTGCGGGTGCTGGTCAAGGGCGACGAGGACGACGACCTCAAGGCCGCCCTGGTCGCCCTGCGGAACCTGCGCGACGAAGTGACCGAGCGGGGCAAGCTGCTGGAGTCCCTGGGCGGTGAGGCCACCAAGCTGACACGCGACCTGGCCCTGAAGGACCCGCGGATGCGGCCCAAGGTCGTCGTGTTCGACGAGTGCCACGAGCTGTTCATGCACAAGGAGTACGGCAAGGAGGCCGCTGAGCTGGCCATCAAGGTGATGAAGAAGGCCCGCAAGGTGGGCATCACCCTGATCTGGACCACGGTGTCCCCGACCGCGGAGAGCCTGCCGCGCGACGTTACCCGCAACACCTCCCACCGCCTGGCGTTCGCGGTCGGCGACCACGTCGCCAACGACGGGCTGCTCGGCTCCGGAAAGCACAAGGCCGGCATCACCGCCACCACCCTGATCCCCGGCGAGGACGTCGGCACGGCGGTGAGCGTCGGCTTCAGCAACAAGCCGTTCGAGGTGATCCGCTCCCACTACATCGCCCGGGATCCGGAGAAGGGTGTCGACGAGGTGACGCCGGTCGTCGAGCGGGCGATGGGCATCTTCGAGGGCGGTCCGGCCGACGACGCGCCCGCGTTCGCCCCGGTCGACCACCTCGGCGACATCGCGGCCGTGTTGGGGCACGAGCCGAAGATGCTCACGCAGGACGTGCTGCGCGGCCTGGTCGAGCGCAACCCGGCCGAGTACGAGGGGTGGACGTTCCGGGACCTGCGGCGCGTCCTCGACGACGCCGGGCACGGCGAGTACAAGACCGGCGGGCGTCAGCACGTCAGTCTGGACCGCGTCCTCGAGGCCATCGCGGCGCGCGACGAAGACGAGGGAGCCGACGACGAGTAGGGGAGTTCTCCCTACCAGCCTCCCCGCACCGCCTCCCTCACGGTGACCTGCACAAAGGCCGGTTGAGGGAGGCGAGGGAGGCGCATACGAAGGGGAGCCCCAGGGCCCGGAAACGGGCCTTGAGGCTCCCCTTTCTTGCGTCCCTCCCCGCACGCCATGGCCCCCGCCCTCGGTCCTCGAGGGCGGGGGCCTTTCGCGTTTCTGGGAGGCTACGACCGGCGCGGCCTGCCCCGCTTGTAGTACGTAGCGATGAACTTGGCCTGCGGCTCGCCCCGCCCCTCGTTCCGGGCAGGCTGCTCCGACTGTCCGACCGGCGCCATCCCCGTGTACGAGACGGGGTCCGGCAACGGCCGCTCAGGCGGCAGCAACACCGGCTCACCCGCCAGCCACGCGTCCTTCGCGTCCTGCCAGTCGCCCAGCCCCAGATACCACTGGACGTAGTCCGGATCCGGGTGATCCTCCGGGGCCGGCGGCCTCCACTCCCGCCAGTCGAACCGGCGCAGACACTCCGGCATGTTCTCCTCGCTACGGGTGCGGCGCCTCACGACGGCCACCTCGGCTCAGGAGTGCCGAACGTCAACCGCACCCACGCGAACGGCGGGCGGGGCGTGCCCAGGGTGTCGCGGCCGTCGACATAGCGGCGCACCTGGTGGTCGCGGAACCAGTCGCGGCGCTCCGCCAGATACGCCCGCCACACCGCCATAGCCGCCCCGAACGTGTCATCCGGCTCGTCCTCGAGGTGGCTCACCGCCACATCCCGATAGCGTTCCGGCTGCATCTCCGACACGTGCAGCGGCATCACCACAGGCCCCGGCCGGCGCTTCACGCCGTCCGCCTCACGCCGTAGGAGCCGCGAGACGCACCACGACGCTGCGGCCGGCCGTCCTCCTCACCCGACGGCATCCGCATCGACGCCAACAGGCGGGCCAGGACCAGCGACTGCTGCCGGTGCTCCGTGATCCACGGCGCCGTCACCTGCTCCCCCTTCGCGTTCACCACCGTCAGCTCAGCGCCGTCCGCCCGACGGGCCAGCCGATCCAGCAGATCGGCAGACCGGCACGCCTGCAGCAGCAGCAGCTCCTCGTGCACGTCCAGGTCGTAGTGCTCGACGACCGACTCCCACAGGCGCCGGCCCGACTCACCCAACTCGCGGGGTGTCACGGCTACAGGGCTCTGACCTGCGGCAATGCTCAGACTGGTCATGGGGCATCCTCTCTCTCATCTGACGCACCGTCAGCGTATGCGGCAAACCCGCAGGTCAGCGGGGGTCTAGGGAGCGTTTCAGGTGTCAGCCAGGGTCAGCAGGTATACGGTCCCGATCCCAGCAGCGGCGCCCGGGGGCCTCCCGCCCCAGGTCGCCGCTGCCGTTGGGCCGCGGACCGGCCGACTGCAGGCCCCTGAGAGCCGGCCGGACCGCGGTGTCGACGCTGCTACGCAGGCTCGTCATGCCCGTGACCCACCTGCGGAGCGTCGACGTCTTCATCGGTCAGCCTCGCAGTGCTGACTCGATAGCTGCGATGGACTTGGGTGTTGGTAGTGGTGCGACACCTCGTGCTGCGATGCCCTCGCGCCACTGGTCCCACACCGCGGCGCGCTGCCTCACCTCGTCGGGTGTGGCGAGCTCGATGGTCAGGTGTTCCGACCTGGCCAGTGCGAGCCACCTGGACACGGGCTGCTGCCTGAGGTCTCGCCACTGCGCGACCTCAGGTGAGATGTGGGTGCGCATGCGGTGCTGGACCACGCCCTCGACGGTGGGCTCGGGCAGCTTGGCTACGGCGTACAGCGCGTAGTCTCTGCCGCCTTCGCCTGCGAGGCTGCCGGCCTGTGCCATGTCCTTGCGGTCGTTGACGATCTGGTCGAGTTGGAAGGCGATGCCTTCGGCCTTCTCCCACGGCGTGGTGACGGCCGCGTCGTTCCAGTTGAGGTAGCGGGTGTCGAGGTTGGTCGGGAGCTTCTTCGACTGGGTGCGCAGCTGCTTGATGAGCCCGTTGAATTCGGGCCGCAGAGCGCGGATCCACAGCGGGACCTGGTCGCGGACGAGGGCGTTGAACTTGCGGGCGATCGGCTCGAGGAAGTCATTGCCCACCGCCTGGTGGGCGAGGGCGATCCGCTGCTGGTGCGCCCGCTCCTCGATGAGCGCGGCCAACTCCTCGGGCGTGGCGGGGATGTCGTCGAGGGTGGGCAGCTCCGGGGGCTTCATGTGGGCGGCGTTGGCGACGACGTCGACCATGGCCGCGGTGGCGGGGATCTCGTCGGGGATCGGGAGGCCGCGCCGCTGGGCGGCCTTCACCGCCTTGCGTGCTTTGCCGGTGTCGTTGTCGAAGGTGATCACGCCGCCTCCGGTGCGTCGTTGCCGTACACGGTGAGCTCCGAGTCGGCGAGCGTGTTGACCTGCTGGGGGCTCATGCGGCCGAGCTCCGAGGGCACGGCCGGCGTGACGTAGGTGGCGTCGTCGTAGGTGCCGGGCTCGCGCAGGGAACGCAGCTCCTCAAGGTTGGCGGCGTAGCCGGGGGTAGCGGTGGCGTGCGTCTCGACGAGGGGCCGCCAGGCGTCGCCGAGGATCGGCAGGGCGGCCTGGTCGGCGGCCCACGAGCCGAGCGCCCGCATCATGTCCCGGTCGCCGTCGCGCTCGGCCCGCTTGTACGCGGCGAGCGCCTCGTCGGGGTGCGTGTAGGTGGCGGCCCGCTCCCGGGCGTCACGGGCGCTGAGGGCGTCGGTGCCGGACAGTTCCCGGTTGCCGAAGAGGCGCTTCTCCAGCTGCTCCTTGCGGGTCTCGTACTGCTGCCGGTCGGCGTCCCGGGCGGCAGCGATGCGCGCTGAGGCGTCCCGGTGGGCGCGGGCCATGGCGACCTGCTTGGCCTGCGGGGTGAGGTCCTGCCGGTTGCGGATCTTCTCCACCTGGCGGCCGTAGGCCTCGCGGATCTGCTCGGGGGTCATGAGGGGTTCCCTTCGTGCTGGTGGATGTCGAGGTGTCGGGGGTCGACGATCCATTCGGTTTCGTCGGGGTTGGCGAGCACGGCGTCGTTGATGGCGAGGACGTGCTGCGGCTGGACGGTGGTGGTGTAGATGCGGTCGGCGCCGGGCTGGTGGTGGCCTTCACCGGCCGCGTAGGCGTGGGCTACCCGCAGGGACGGCGTCCAGGACATGCGGCGGGTGTGCTCGGGCAGGCAGGCCCGGTAGAGCCGTGTCGGCTTGTCAGGCCGGTCGGCCGGCTCTCCGTCGATGCGGAACCCGACCGCGCCGAACAGGGTCAGCCACCGCTGCTGGGTGAGGAGTTCACCGGGGCGTGCGCAGTGCGCGAACGCCATGCCGAGGTGTTCGCCGATGGTGTCGGTCGGGACGACGCGGCGCCGCCAGGCGTGCCACACGATGGCGGGCAGCTGCTCGGGCGCGGTCCGGTCGAGGATGACCGCGAACACGTCCGGCCGCATCGGGCGGGCCTGCCGGGTGATGTACCGGTCGATGTCGCGCTGCAGCTGTCGGTCGTCCCACATGGCGGGGTCGAAGTCGGTTGTGACGGCGTCGGGCAGCATCATCGGCGGCCCCCGATCAGGATGGCGACCTGGTGCCAGGTGTCGGCGAAGTCGGGGTGCAGGGCCAGGCCGACGACCTGGCCGGGGGTGAACCAGTCGGCCCGGCTGCCTTCTCCGTCACCGCGGCCCGGAGTGAACTCCTTGAGGGCGTCCGCAATCACGGTGTGATACGCCCAGCCGCCGTGGTCGCTGGTGTGTACGGCGTGGTGCCCGATCCGGGGCAGGCCGCCGAGTTCTTCGGACGCTTCGCGGTGGGCGCCACGGCGCGGCGTCTCGCCCTGGTGGAGGGCGCCACCGGGCAGGCTCCATGTGCCGCCGTGGTGGACGTGCGGGGCGCGCTGCTGTAGCAGGACGCGGGACCCGTGGCGGAGGAGGAGGCCGGCGGCGCCATACGGGCCCCAGTGGCGGCAGCCACGCCCGCAGACGACGTAGCCGCGGGACGTGTCGACGGTGAGCGTCACGGCGCCCCCTCGTAGCCCGGGGGGAGGGCCCTGAAGGAGTCGGGGATCGATGAGACGGCACCCACCTGCACGGGGCATCCGTCGTCGTGGCGGAAGTAGCCGTGCCAGAGGTTGCCGTCTCCCCGGACGAGTTCCATCGTGTCGCCTGAGCAGTGGCCGCACTTGTAGTTGCGGGCGAACTCCATCACCTCGGCGGGCGGCTGATCGCTCACGGCGCCACCTCCACGGCCGTGCACTGCTCGACGTGGGAGGCCATCAGGCGCTCCACAGGCGGGAGAAGTTGGGCAGGGTGGTGGGGTCCTTCTGCTGGCCGTGGTGGTCGATGCAGATGGGGCGGACGGTTCCGTCGGCGTAGACGAGCCATCCGACGAGCGGCAGGTTGTAGTCGACGCCTTCCTCCACCCGGATGCCGGCGGACCAGCCATCGGCGGGGAGAGCGGCAACGACAGGGTTGGTAGTCGGGGTCATGGTCAGTTCCCTTCGGGGAGTTCGAGGTGCGGGCATTGCCCGCCGTGTACGTCGGAGCATTGGGGCTGGCGGACTGCCCGGCACAGTCGTGCGCCGCAGCCGCGAATGCAGGGCCGCCCGCGGCCGGCCTTCAACGGCCGGTCGCAGACAGCACAGCGGAGGCGGGCTCGGGTCATGGGTGCCTCACACCGCGATGAACAGCTGGGGGAGGTCGGCGACGAGATTCCACTCGCTGGGCGGGGCAGTCTCGCTGATCCACGGGCGTCCTTCGAGACTGACGTCGGGGTCGAACTTGCCGGCCCAGACCGTGGCCCGTCGCAGTTCGTCGCCGAGCTGCCAGACGACGTGAGCGTGTTCGGGCCAGGCCCACCAGACGGTTGTGTCGGGCGGAGGCGTACACCTGCCGGGGTGGAAGTTGACCCGGCCCCACGGCCGCCCGCGCATGGTGCCGTCTGGGGCGTACAGCCGCTCTTCGGGTAGCTGCTTGAAGACGGACTGGGTGACCTGCTTACCGCTGATCGTGAGGGCCTTCACCTCAACGACGGCCGTCGTGATCACAGCGTTCTGGGTAGTGAGCTGACTCGGCACGGCTACTCCTTGTAGTCGAGGGGGTCGGGAGAGGACTTGGCTACGAAGTAAGGCGAAAGAACTAAAGAAGCTGGTCAGCGGTCCTTCTGGGGTGGGGCTTATTTCGTAGCCACGAATTAAGCCCCTTCACGTCACCGCAGGTCAGACCCTTAATTCCTTACTTCGGCTTAATTCGTCGGACCCCCTTCACCGGCCGTCCGGCCGTGGGCTTGGTGAACTCTGCGTAACCGTTGATCTTGAGGAGTTCGACCACCAGCGCCTCAACCTCCGACGCCTTCTTGTTCCGGCCGAAGCACTTCGCGTTGATGTCGGTACGGGTCACGCCCTCCTCGCCGCCCTCGTCGACGAACGTCCGCAGACGGTCGAGATCGGGGTTCCCGGAACCTCCGCCGAAGACGTACCAAGCGGTGTCCTCGGCGTAGTCCCACATCGCTTCCGCCGCCTCGAGGTGCGGCAGATCGATGTAGTCGAACCCGTCCAGGAGTGCGGCCGTGACGGACAGCCGCAGCACCTGGGGGGCCGCTCGGGCGACGACCTGAGCGACAGGGCCGTCACCGGCATGGTCGGCGGCTAGACGGTCGTACAACTCCCGCCAGTGCTTCGCCGCGTCGGTGCTGCGTCGCATCTGGCCGATCGTCTGCGCCTTGTCGATGACGGCCCGCAGTTCGGCGCCGAGCGCCTTCACGTCCGCCTCGGCGAGGTCGCCCCCGTCCGGCAGCAGCTTCGAGCGCTTGGACAGGACCGGCAGGAACCGGTTCATCGTTCCGCCGGCCCGCTCTGCCTCGTTGAGCTTCATCCGCAGCTCGGTCGGCGTGATGTGTCCGACGATCCCGATGTGAGGTTCCGTCGCAATCTTCGGCTTCACCGTCATCGTGCGGAGCGTTCCGCCATCCCACGCCTGCCGGATGAGCGGCAGCAGGGTGTTCCCCTCCCGCTTCCCTTGGGCGAGGACGGAGGCGAACTCCGACTCGATGACCAACAGGCGCTTGTCCTCGACGCCCTCGTCGTAGCTGTCTGAGTCGGGGTCGCCGCTCGGGTCCCGCACCTGAATGATCAGGCCCTCTGCGGACGACAGACCGCCCATGACTCGGTCGTGAACGAACCCCTCGTCTGTGACGGTCAGGACGCGGCGGATCTCCGCGGCTGACGTTCCCTTCATGCCGCCTGCCGTCCGCCCGATGATGAGCGACCAGATGCGGGCGCCGTGGTGAACGCCACCGGTGAGGATGTGCGGGCCCTTCCCGATCAGGGCTCCCGCGGCGCTGTAGAGCGTGAACAGCATGGCCGCGGGGTCGGCCTCGGTGTGCGGTTCGATCGTGGTCACGATGCGACCGGCGAGGCCATGGAAAGCCTTCTCGCCGAGCACTGGCCAGGGGCGGCCGGTGGGCGAGACTTCAGGCTCCTCGGCTTCGCTCACGCGTGCACCCCCCGCCCGGCAGAGGCGATCGTGCGCCGTGCTTCGGCCTCGCCCAATCCGATCTGGGTAGCCGCCCCGATCAGCTCGGCCTCAACGTCGCCGGCCGCGAGATGCCCGTCGGCCACATGCGCCCACGCTTTGCTGGCAGCCCAGAACAGGCGGTCGTTCCTTGTGCCTTGGGCGGACGACAGGACGACGTTCACGAGTCCCGTGAGGGTCCGCCCCGCAGCGTCGGGCGCGGTGGTGACGCGACGCTGGGGGCGGACGACGGGGGGCGGAGGCAGCATCAGGGCGAGCAGGGCGGCAGGCGCGGGCTGGGGCTCCGTGTAGCCGGTCTTCGGGTGGAACGTGTACTCCCCGGCGCGGCCGGTGCTGCCAGGTCCGACCAGGTAGCCGCCGGTTCCGCGGACGTCGAGGCCCGGACCGAGGCGGCCGACCGAGTTCGGCACGGTGACGCCCTCGGGGACGGTGAGCCACACGTGGGCGCCACCGGACGGGGTGAACACGGTGGTCGTGATCCGGGGGATCTCGAACCCGTGCTTCCGTCCCAGCTCGGCGAGCGTTTCGTAGCCGTTGACGCCGTTCTTCACGTCGATGTCCAAGCCGACCAGGCGGCCACGGCAGGCGATCAGGTAGCCGACAGCTTTCGGGGCCAGACCGAACAGACGTCGTACATCAGCCGTGTTGGTGGTGGCGTCGTACACGCCGTGTCCGGGCTGCCCGCACTGCCCCTTGCAGTTGTGCCCCTTGGCGTGCGGGGACGGGATGGCGGGCGTCTTGTTGATGGTGGTGGGCGCCACGGCGTAGCCCTGGGCTGCGGCCCGGAGGGCGTTGTCGAGTGCCTTCTCGTGGTTGCTCACGCCGCCCCCTTGGAGGTGAGCCGAGCGCGCAGCCGTTCGCTGTGGTGGCACTGGTCGGAGTCGTTGACCGGCCAGTCACTGAAGTCGCCGGCCGTGAGCTGTCGCCCGAGACGGGCCTCGAGGCACCCGACACACAGGACCGCGCACTGGCACGTTCCGGCAGCTGCCCACACGTGATCGTGGACCATGTAGAACTCGCCTGCCGTGCAGACGTCCATGCCGCAGCCGCAGCAAGGCGGGTTGAGGTCCGTCACCATTCCCAGATGAAGGCGTCCGGCACGATCCCATCGGAGGAGATCGTCGTTCATGCCGCCCCCTTGAACTCGAGCCGGTAGTGCGCACCGCAGGGTGCGTCTTTCTCGCCCAAGCTGACGTGTCGGTGCCAGGTGCGGCACTCGGGGCAGCGTGCGGCGAACTCGAGCCGGCCGGACGTCTGGACGGGTACGGGCCGGGCGATCGGCAGGGCCGGGTCGGCGGGGAACAGGGCGTCGCCCTGGTGCGCGTCGTCAGTCGCCTGTGGCACGATGGCAGCAGACGAAGCGCCCACAGCGGAGTCTTCACGAAGCGCCCCGGCCATCATCCGGGGCGTTTCTGCGTTCGTGGTCATGCGGCGGCGCCTCCAGCCTGGTCGGCGTCGTACTGGTCGATGTCGTCCCAGCGGGCGCGGAGGTACTTGCCGACACGGAACATCAGGCAACCGGGGCCGGTCTGCGTCTGGTGCCAATAGCGAACGGTCTTCAGGGGGACCCCGTAGTGCTCGGCGATGTCGGGCACGGTGGCGAGCGGGCGGCGATTGGCGCCTGCCGACTTGGGGAGCGTCACGCGGGGGAGGGTGGCCCGTCCCATGCTTCTCCTTTAGGTGAAATGGTTACACGTTCAGGTGTAACCGGGCATCGAGTTGCGGCCAATCGTGCCTCACTGTTGCCGGTGATGCAAGTGCTCTATAAGGTGAAACTGGATCACCTAGGAGTGGAGTGGACTTGCCAGAACGAGGAATCGGCCCCGTGCAGACTGTGGCCTTCAGGGTCGGTGAACTGCGGAAACGAAAGGGCCTCACAGCAGCCGAAGTTGGCCAGCTAATGCAGGCAGAAGGCTTCAAGTGGGACCGCTTCACCGTCTCCAATCTCGAGAAGGGGAAGCGGCAGAACGTGAGCCTGACGGAGTGGCTAGGGCTCGCCCACGTCCTCGACGTGTCCCCTCTGCACCTTCTCGTGCCGCTCGAGGACGTCGAGTACAACGTGACGCCCGAGACCGTGGCGCCGGCGGCCCGCGTGCGGGCTTGGGTGCGTGGCGTGGAGCCACTGCCCGGGACGGATCAGCGGATCTTCTACACGGAAGTGCCGTTGAACGAGGTGCGAAGGCGGGAAGCTAAGCGCGAGCTCTTCGAGCAGTTGGGCGAGTGGGGCGCGGTCGACGTCGAGGCGGAGAAACGGCGCGACCCCGGAACCTGGGAGAACGACAGTGGCGAAGGTGTATGACCGCTGGCATCTGAGCCGGCCGCCAGCTGATGCAGAGCCGTGCGAGGAGCACAGCACCCGCACGAAACCCGTGTACGCGAGCCGCGACCACGGGATCGGGAAGCGCTGGCAGGTCCGCTACCGGGACCCGGCCGGCGAGCAGAAGAAGGAGAACTTCGCCAAGCGGACCGCGGCCGATGCTCGGGCCGCCGAGGTACAGAACGAACTCGACAAAGGCGAGTACGTCGACCGCGTCACGCGCCGCCAGACCTTCCGGGACTACGCGGAGGAGTGGCGCGCCTCGGCCACGCACAGGCAGCGGACCGAGTCCAACGTCGAGCGAGGCCTACGACTGCACGTCTATCCGCTGCTCGGCAACCACCAGATAGCCGGCATTAAGCGATCAGACATCCGGGCCTGGCTGAAGGATCGGTCCGCGGTCCTCGCCCCTTCCAGCCTCCGCACCCCCTGGAACGCCCTCTTCGGCGTCATGGCGGCGGCCCACTACGACGGCATCGTCCGCTCGAACCCCTGCCATGGCGTCGACCTCCCGGACATTCGACAGCCCGAGGTAGTGCCGCTCGAGCCAGCGGTCGTCCGCGCGCTGCTGGCCGCCGCCTCTCCCCGCTATCGGGCGCTCATGCGCCTGGCAGCGACGACGGGGCTCCGGCAGGGCGAGCTGTTCGGCCTGGAGGTCGAGCACGTCGACTTGCGGGCCGGGACGCTGGAGGTCGAGCAGCAGCTGGTGGGCCCCGACAAGGGCGTGCCGTATCTGGGCGAGCCGAAGACCGAGAAGAGTTACCGCACCGTCCCGCTGTCGGCGTCCGCCACGGCTGCTGTCGAGGAGCACCTCAAGGCGTACCCGCCCGTCGAGATCGAGATTGAGGACCGGACTGATCCGCGTAAGCCGTGTACGCGCAAGGCTCGGCTGCTGTTCGTGAGCGAGACGGGGGATCCGATCCGGCGCGGGTCGTGGTCGAAGGTGTGGGCCCGCATGGTGAAGCGCGCCGACAAGGATCTAGCAGCTGCAGGGTCGCCGTTGCGTGTGCCGGACGGGACGACGACGCACGACTGCCGCCACTTCTATGCCTCGGTGCTGATCAAGCATGGGGCGAGTGTGAAGAAGGTGCAGCGGCGCCTCGGTCACGCTAAGCCATCGACGACCCTGGACCTGTACGTCCATCTGTACGAGGACGGGGAGGACACGACGGCCGCGCTCATCGATGAGGCCCTGAGTGATGTGCCCTGATAGTGCCCTGCCGGGGCGCTTTTCGAGAGAGTTCCCAGCTCACAGCAGAAGGGGCGGCACCCCGCACAAGGTGCCGCCCCGCTCTTCTTCGTGCGCCGGAGCCGCCGCGATCGGTGAGGGTCGGGGACCGCCGACGGCTCCGGGTTCTACCCCGGGTCAGCGGTGGTCGCTGCCCTCGGACTGGACCGCCGCCCGGCCCGCTTCCAGGCGTGCCACGGGGATACGGAACGGGGAGCAGGAGACGTAGTCGAGTCCCACCTCGTGGAAGAAGTGGACCGACTCGGGGTCGCCGCCGTGCTCGCCGCAGACGCCGAGCTTGAGGTCGGGCCGGGTCTCGCGGCCGGCCTTGGCGGCCAGCTTCACCAGGGAGCCGACACCGTCCTTGTCGATCGTCTCGAACGGGGAGACACCGAAGATGCCCTTCTCCAGGTACGCCGTGAAGAAGCTCGCCTCCACGTCGTCCCGGCTGAAGCCCCACACCGTCTGGGTGAGGTCGTTCGTGCCGAAGGAGAAGAACTGGGCCGCCTCGGCGATCTGACCGGCGGTCAGCGCGGCGCGCGGCAGCTCGATCATCGTGCCGATGGACAGCTTCAGCTGCGTGCCCGAGGCCGCCTCGACCTCGGCGATGACCGCGTCGGCCTCCTCGCGCACGATCTCCAGCTCCTGCACCGTGCCCACGAGCGGGATCATGATCTCGGCGCGCGGGTCGCCCTTGGCGGCCTTGCGCTCGGCCGCGGCCTCGGCGATCGCCCGGACCTGCATGGTGAACAGGCCGGGGATGACCAGGCCGAGACGCACACCGCGCAGGCCCAGCATCGGGTTCTGCTCGTGCAGCCGGTGGACGGCCTGGAGCAGGCGCAGTTCGTTCTCGTGCGGCTCCTGGCGGGATTCCGCCAGGGCCACGCGGACCGAGAGTTCCGTGATGTCGGGCAGGAACTCGTGCAGCGGCGGGTCCAGGAGGCGGACGGTGACCGGGAGGCCGTCCATCGACTCGAAGAGCTGGACGAAGTCCTGCTTCTGGAGCGGGAGCAGCTGCTTGAGGGACTCCTCGCGCTCGGCGTCCGTGTCGGCCAGGATCAGCCGCTCCACCAGCTCGCGCCGGTCGCCGAGGAACATGTGCTCGGTGCGGCACAGGCCGATCCCCTGGGCGCCGAACCGGCGGGCGCGCAGCGCGTCCTCGGCGTTGTCGGCGTTGGCGCGCACCCGCAGGCGGCGCTTGCGGTCGGCGAAGGCCATCATCCGGTGGACGGCCTCGACGAGCTCGTCGGCGTCGTCGGCGCCCGGGTGCATCCGGCCCTCGAAGTACTCCACGACCGGCGACGGCACGACGGGTACCTCACCGAGGTAGACCTTGCCGGAGGAGCCGTCGATGGAGACGACGTCGCCCTCCTCGACGACGTGCCCGCCCGGCACGGTCATCCGGCGGCGCTTGGTGTCGACCTCCAGCTCCTCGGCGCCGCAGACACAGGTCTTGCCCATGCCGCGCGCGACGACGGCCGCGTGGGAGGTCTTGCCGCCGCGCGAGGTCAGGATGCCCTCGGCGGCGATCATGCCGTCCAGGTCGTCGGGGTTGGTCTCACGGCGGATCAGGATGACCTTCTCGCCGGACCGCGACCACTTCACGGCCGTGTAGGAGTCGAAGACGGCCTTGCCGACGGCCGCGCCCGGGGAGGCGGCGATGCCGCGCCCGACCTGCTCGACCTTGGCGCTCTCGTCGAAGCGCGGGAACATCAGCTGCGCCAGCTGGGCGCCGTTGACGCGGGTGAGCGCCTCGGCCTCGTCGATCAGGCCCTGGTCCACCAGCTGGGTCGCGATGCGGAAGGCCGCGCCCGCGGTGCGCTTGCCGACGCGGGTCTGGAGCATCCACAGCACACCGCGCTCGATGGTGAACTCGATGTCGCAGAGGTCCTTGTAATGGTTCTCCAGCGTCTCCATGATCTGCATCAGCTGGTCGTAGGACTTCTTGTCGATCTGCTCCAGCTCGGCGAGCGGCACGGTGTTGCGGATGCCCGCGACGACGTCCTCGCCCTGCGCGTTCTGGAGGTAGTCGCCGTACACGCCCTGGTGGCCGGAGGCGGGGTCGCGGGTGAAGGCGACGCCGGTGCCGGAGTCGGGGCCGAGGTTGCCGAAGACCATGGAACAGACGTTGACCGCGGTGCCGAGGTCGCCGGGGATGCGCTCCTGGCGGCGGTAGAGCTTGGCCCGGTCGGTGTTCCAGGAGTCGAAGACCGCGTGGATGGCGAGGTCCATCTGCTCGCGCGGGTCCTGCGGGAAGTCCCGGCCGGCCTCGGTCTTGACGATCTTCTTGAACTTGGTGACGAGCTTCTTGAGGTCGGCGGCCTCCAGCTCGGTGTCGACCGTGACCTTCTTGGCCGCCTTGGCCGCGTCCAGCGCGTCCTCGAACAGCTCGCCGTCGACGCCCAGGACGGTCTTGCCGAACATCTGGATGAGGCGGCGGTAGGAGTCCCAGGCGAACCGGTCGTCGCCGGCCTGCTTGGCCAGGCCCTGCACCGACTTGTCGGAGAGGCCGATGTTGAGGACGGTGTCCATCATGCCGGGCATGGAGAACTTGGCGCCCGAGCGCACCGACACCAGCAGCGGGTCGTCGGCCTGGCCGAGCTTCTTGCCCATGCGGGCCTCGAGCGCGTCGAGGTGGGCGGTCACCTCGTCACGCAGTGCCGCGGGCTCCTCGCCGCTTTCCAGGTAGACCTTGCAGGCCTCGGTGGTGATGGTGAAGCCGGGAGGGACCGGAAGGCCCAGGTTCGTCATCTCCGCGAGGTTCGCGCCCTTGCCACCGAGGAGGTCCTTGAGGTCCTTGTTGCCCTCGGTGAAGTCATAGACGAACTTCACGCCCTCAACGCTCGCGGCCTGCTCGGCTACCGGGAGATCTTTGTTTTCCGACACGGGTCTCGACTCCTCGAGGACGCGGTGGCTGCCCTGACGGGCAGGAACATACCCAGATCAAAGGCGTCTGGGTACGTCCACTCGTGCGTCATACGCCTGTAACCACTCGTCCGCCAGCGGATCGAAAGTCAAGGCTGAGCAAGCGATCGCAGCCGCATGTTTTCACTTCTTGAACGCAAGATCCTTCCTGAGCCCCTCTGAGCGCTCATGTGAGCGAGGTTTCCGCACATTTGATTTCGCTCGATGAACGATCAAAGGGTGGCACTCAGTGCCACCCTTTGGAGAAGTGCAGTCGCTCAAGATCCGCTCATCTGAGCGCAACCCTTATCAGGGGTGGCGAGAATCACGCTGCCACAGCCGCCGGGATTTCACCATGCGGACGTGCCCCGGAACGGAAACACGGCCGTCACACCCCGAGCGCGCGCAGCCGCTCCTCGACCCGCTCGGGCGCGTAGAGGTGCTCCACGACCATCGCACCGGCTCCCACCAGCGCGGCCCGCTCACCCAGCCGCGCGGTGACCACCTCCAGGTGGGCGGTGGAGCGGGGCAGCGCCCGCTGGTACAGCAGTTCGCGGACCCCTGTCACGAAGGGAGTTCCGGCCAGATCCCCGGCGATCATCAGCACGCCGGGGTTGAGCAGCGTCACGACCGTCGCGAGGACGTCCCCGACCCGGCGCCCGGCCTCCCGGGCGAGCCCGACCGCCTCCGGGTGCCCGGACGCCAGCAGATCCCGTACGTCCGAGCCGGAGGCGGCCGGCACCCCGGTCTCCGCCAGCCGCCGCGCCACCGCACCACCGCTCGCGACGGCGGCCAGACAGCCGTAGGAACCGCACCGGCACAGCGCCTCGGCGCCCTCCGGGACCCGGATGTGCCCGATGTCGCCGGCGCCGCCGTCGATGCCCCGGAACACGGCGCCGTCCACCACGACCCCGGCGCCGATGCCGGTGGAGACCTTCACCAGGACGAAGGCGGAGCAGCCCGGGTAGGCGGTGCGCTGTTCGCCGTAGGCCATCAGGTTGGCGTCGTTGTCCACCAGCACCGGAACCGCGGCGGCGCCCGCGTGCTCGGCGAGCGCCCGGGCCATCCGGCCCCGTATGTCGTAGCCGTCCCAGCCGGGCATGATCGGCGGCTGGACGACGCGGCCGGTCTCGGTGTCGACCGGGCCCGGCACCGCGAGACCGACCCCGCAGACCGTCTCGGCCCCGCGCCCGGTCTTGACCAGCAACTCGGCGAACCAGCGGCCGAGTTCGCCGAGGACGGCGTCCGGTCCGTCCTCGATGA
This sequence comes from Streptomyces tuirus, assembly GCF_014701095.1. Classification (NCBI taxonomy): domain Bacteria; kingdom Bacillati; phylum Actinomycetota; class Actinomycetes; order Kitasatosporales; family Streptomycetaceae; genus Streptomyces; species Streptomyces tuirus. Next base: position 2,276,106 of record NZ_AP023439.1, read on the forward strand.
CGAGGGTGCCGGAGTGCTCGGCGAGGATCTCGCCGCTCAGCGACAGCACGGCGGACCGGGCGTGCCGGGTGTCGAGGTCGGCGGCCAGGACCACCGCGTGCTCGTCGTCGAACTCCAGGGTGACGGAGGGCCGCCCGCCCAGCGGGGAGTCCACCGGCCCCCCGGCGCCCTCGCGCAGCCAGCCCGCGCGGAAGAGCCGGTCCAGGCGCTGCCCGACGGTGGCCCGGGACAGTCCGGTCGCCTGTTGCAGGGCACCCCGGGTCACGGCGCGTCGGCTGCGCACCAGTTCGAGCAGATCGCCGGCGCTCGCCTGCCCCGCGCCTCGTCCGGTTCTCCCGGGCTGTCCGGTCATGCACACCCCCTTGTGTTTCCCAACCTTGCCTTACATAGTGGGTTTTGCGTGTTAAATAGACGTAACCCCACGGTAGCCGCAGCCGAACCGGCCGGCCGGACGTCTTTCCGGAGAGCCCCGAGTGGACCGCACCGCCCAACGCCCCCCGCGTCCCCCGGGACGCACCGTTGCATACGAACCGCCCGGCACCGCGCCTCCCCTGCACAAGAGGGCAGCCGCCGTGCTGGAGGCCGGCTGGACGGGGACGTCCACGGTGCCCTCGCGCGGCCTGTACCCGCACCAGTGGTCGTGGGACTCGGCGTTCATCGCGATCGGCCTCAGGCACCTGTCGCCGTTACGGGCCCAGACGGAGCTGGAGACGCTGCTGGCGGCCCAGTGGGCGGACGGGCGGATCCCGCACATCGTCTTCAACCCCTCCGTCCCCCTCGACGCCTACTTCCCGAGCCCCGACTTCTGGTGCTCCTCGACCGCCGGGCGCTCCGCCGGCGCCCCGCGCACCGTACAGACCTCCGGGATCGTGCAGCCACCGGTCCACGCCCTGGCCGCGTGGCTGGTGCACCTGGCCGACCCGGGCCTGTCCCGGGCGCGCGGCTTCCTCACCCGTGCGTACCCCCGGCTGGCCGCCTGGCACGACTACCTCCTGCACCGGCGCGACCTCGGCGGGGGCGGGCTGGTGTCCGTGGTGCACCCCTGGGAACAGGGTATGGACAACAGCCCCTGCTGGGACCGCCCGCTGTCCCGGGTCACCCCGGCCCCGGCCCGCTCCTTCCGCCGCGCCGACCTCGACCACGGCGCCCCCGAGGACCGGCCGACGGATCTGGACTACGGGCGGTACGTACGGCTGGCCGCCGACTACCGGGACCGCGGATACGCCGACGGGCCCGGGGACTTCGCCGTGGAGGACCCGGCGTTCAACGCGCTGCTCGCCGCCTCCGAGTACGCCCTGGACCGGATCGCCCACGAGCTCGGCGTGACCGGCTCGGCACGGCGGGCCCGCGCGGAGCGGCTGACGGCGGCCCTGGTGGAGCGGCTGTGGGAACCGGCGGCGGGCATGTTCCTGTGCCGGGACGTACGCGCCGGGGAACCGGTCCCGGAGCTCGGTGTGTCCGGGCTGATCCCCCTGCTGCTGCCGGCCCTGCCCGGCGACCTCGCGGCCACCCTGGTCCGCACGATGTGCGGCCCGCACTTCGGCCTCGGCGGCGCGACCCGCCTGGTGCCGAGCTACGACCTGCTCGGCGAGGCCTTCGATCCGCATCGCTACTGGCGCGGCCCGGCCTGGTTCAACACCAACTGGCTGCTGGAGCGCGGCCTGCGGCGGCACGGCGAGCGCGGCCGGGCCGACGCCCTGCGCAAGGGCATGCTGCACACCGCCGGCGCCTCCGGCTTCGCGGAGTACGTCGACCCGTACACGGCACAGGCCTGCGGCGTCACCGGCTTCGGCTGGACCGCCGCGCTCACGCTCGACCTGCTGCACGACCGGCCCGCACGGGGCAGGAACGGCCTCACGGCGATCAAGGGAGAGGACCCGGCATGACGGACCGGCATCATCTGCTCGTGCACGGCCGGACGTTCGCCGCCGTCGGCGATCGCGGCGACATCAGCGGCTACCGGGGCGGCAGCGCCCCGGACGGCCTGTTCGTACGGGACGCCCGGCACTTGAGCCGGTGGCAGCTCACCGTCGACGGGGCGGTGCCCGACACACTGACACCGGTGGCCGACGGGGACACCGCGCGCTGTGTGCTCGTCCCGCGCGGCGGCCGCGACGAACCGCCCGCGTGCACGCTCTTCCGCGAACAGGCCGTCGGGGACTCCTCGTTCGTGGAGTCGCTGCGCGTCACCAGCAACCGGCCGGTGCCGACGACGGTCCACCTCGCGGTCACCGCAGACGCCGACTTCACCGACCAGTTCGAACTGCGCTCCGACCACCGCACCTACACCAAGGCCGGGGCCGTCCGCTCCCGCCACACGCTCACCCATGGCGTGGAGTTCGCCTACCGGCGCGGCGAGTGGCACTCCGTCACGACCGTGACGGCCGACCCCCGGCCGGACGCCGTGGAGGAGACCGGCACCGGCGCCCGCCGGCTGTCGTGGACCCTGGACCTCGAACCGCACGGCACCGCCGAGCTGACCCTGCGGGTCATGGCCCGCCCGCACGGCGACCGGCGCGCCCTGCGCGTGCCGCGCTCCCCCGCCGCGGCGCGAGGCCGACTGCGCGCCCGGGAGGCCGAGTTCATCAAGGACGTGGCCTTCCCGGAGGGGTGGCCCGAGCTGGCCGCGGCCTGTTCCCGTGGGCTCGCCGACCTCGCCGCCCTCCAGGTCCCGGCGACCGGCCCGGACGGCGAGGAACTGCGCGTCCCGGCCGCCGGCGCCCCCTGGTTCCTGACGTTGCTGGGCCGGGACGCCCTGCTGACCTCGCTGTTCGCCCTGCCCTACCGGCCGCGGCTTGCCGCCGCCACCCTGCCCGCGCTCGCCGCGACCCAGGCCACCCGGACCGGGCCCGACGGGATCGCCCAGCCCGGCAAGATCGTGCACGAGGTACGCCACGGAGAACTGGCCCACTTCGGCCAGGTCCCCTACGGCCGCTACTACGGCTCGGTCGACGCCACCCCGCTGTTCCTCGTCCTGCTCGGCGCGTACACCGAGCACACCGGCGACACGGGCCCGGCCCGCCGCCTCGAAGCCCACGCCCGGGCCGCCGTCACCTGGATGCTCGACCACGGAGGCCTCACCTCGCGCGGTTACCTCGTCTACCGCGCCGACCAGGGCGGCCTCGCCAACCAGAACTGGAAGGACTCCCCCGGCGCCATCTGCTCCGCCGAAGGCACCCGCCCGCACGGCCCGGTGACGGCCGCCGGCGCCCAGGGCTACGCCTACGACGCCCTGCGCCGCACGGCGAACCTCGCCCGCACGGTGTGGCGGGACACCACGTACGCCCACCTGCTGGAGCAGACGGCCGGGGACCTGCGCGACCGTTTCCAGCGGGACTTCTGGATGCCGGAGCACTCCTTCCCCGCCCTCGCGCTGGACGGCCGGGGCACGCAGGTCGACGCGCTGGCCTCCGACGCCGGGCACCTGCTCTGGTCGGGGCTGCTGGACAAGGAGTACGGCGAACTCGTCGGACGGCGGCTCCTCGAACCCGACTTCTTCTCCGGCTGGGGCGTGCGCACCCTGGCCGCGGGGCAGCCGGCGTACCACCCGCTCTCCTACCACCGCGGCTCGGTCTGGCCGCACGACAACGCGCTGATCGCGCTGGGCCTGGCCCGCTACGGGCTGCACGACGAGGCCCGTGCGATCGCCCGCGGCCTGGTCGACGCGGCGGGCGCGACCGGCCACCGGCTCCCGGAGGTCCTGGCGGGCTACGGCCGTGACACACACCCGGAGCCGGTGCCGTACCCGTACGCGTGCGTGCGTGAATCCCGTTCCGCGTCCGCCCCGCTGGCGCTGCTCACGGCGGTCGGGGTGGTCTGAGGGCCGGTTGGCCGGCCGTTTGCCGGGTGTTTGCCGAGCGCTGGTCGGGCGGGCTGAACGCACCTGGTGGACGCACCGTAGGGAACAGTGGCGGACCCGTACCCCCACCCGGGTCCGCCACCTCACCGGTTCCGTACGGGAAGGACCTTCGGGTGCCTGTCTTCACACGCTTCAGCGAGCCGCCACAGCCGGGTGACGGCATATCAGAGGCCGAGAAGGCGGAGGGCGGGGAGAGCGGGGAGGACGAGAGAGAGCGGGCGGCGGGACCCGGTCCGGTCCCGGTCACCCCCGCGCCCCGCTTCACTCGTCTGCGCACCTGGCGCACCCGCCACCCCCGGACCGCACGCGCCCTCCGCCTGGCCACCACCGCCCTCGCCGCCGCCCTGGTCCTCGGGGCCCTGCTCCTGCCCAACACCCTCCCCGCCCTCACCCCGGCCGGCTTCGCGCGGATCCCGGCCGAGGCGGTCATCGGGGCCGTCGTCGTGCTCGCGCTGCCGCGCCGGCCCCGGCTCGTGGCGGCGGTGCTGTACGGGCTCGGACTCACCGCCCTGACCACGGTGAACCTGCTCGACATGGGGTTCAACGAGTACCTCGGCCGGGGCTTCAACGCCGCGCTCGACTGGGATCTGCTGCCCGACGCGCAGGCCTACGTCGAGGACACGCTGGGCGGGGGCGTCGCGACCGCCGTCACCGTCGGCGCGGTGGTGCTCGTGCTGCTGCTGGCGGCCGTCATGGTCGCGGCGACGCTCCGGCTCGCGCAGGTGCTGGCCCGGCACCGGGTGCGGGCGACGCAGGGCGCCCTGATCGCCGGCACCGTCTGGGTCACCTGCGCCGCGCTGGGCCTGACCCTGTTCGGCGGGCCGATCGCCTCCGAGCGCGGGGCCGGTGCCCTCCGGGTGCACGCGCAGCGGACGGTGGAGTCGCTGCGGGACGAGGCCGCGTTCGCGGAACAGTCGAAGGCGGACACCTTCGGGAACACCCCGCCCGGCGAACTGCTCCCGGACCTGCGCGGCAAGGACGTGATCTTCACGTTCATCGAGAGTTACGGCCGCAGCGCCATCGAGGACCCGGTCATGGCACCCGGCGTCGGCCGGACCCTGGACGCGGGCACCGCCGCCCTGGAGAAGGCCGGGTTCGCCGCCCGCAGCGGCTGGCTGACGTCGGCGACGTACGGCGGCAGCAGCTGGCTCGGCCACTCCACGACCATGTCCGGCCTGTGGATCGACAACCAGCGGCGCTACCGCACGGTCAGCGCCGGCGACCACCTCACCCTCACCAAGGCCTTCCAGAAGACCGGCGCCTGGGACACGGTCGGTGTCATGCCGGGCGTGCAGAAGGGCTGGCCGGAGGAGAAGTGGTACGGCCTGGACAAGCTCTACGACGCCTTCGACCTGGGCTACCGGGGGCCGAAGTTCAGCTGGTCGACCATGCCCGACCAGTACGCGCTGGAGGAGTTCCAGAAGCGGGTGCACGGCAGGAAGCGGGACAAGCCGCTGATGTCGTTCGTCATCCTCACCTCCAGCCACCAGCCCTGGGCGCCCATCCCGAAGATGGTCGGCTGGGACGAGCTCGGCGACGGCTCGGTCTTCGACGCGATCCAGAAGGCCGGCAACAAGGCCTCGGATGTCATCACCGACACCACCAAGTCCCGTGAGGAGTACGGCAAGTCCATCCAGTACTCGGTCACCAGCCTCACCCGGTGGCTGGAGCGCTATGGCACCGACGACACCGTCCTGGTCTTCCTCGGCGACCACCAGCCCATCGCCCGGGTCAGCGGAAACCACGCCTCCCGGGACGTGCCGGTGTCGATCGTCGCGAAGGACCCGAAGGTCCTGGACAGGGTCGCCGGGTGGAACTGGACGGAGGGCCTCAAGCCCGGCCGGGACGCGCCGGTGTGGAAGATGAGCTCCTTCCGCGACCGCTTCCTGAAGGCGTTCGGCTCCACACCGCACCCCTCCAGGGGCTGATCAGCCGCCCGAGGTGTCGAGCTCGGCGTCCTCGCCGACCCCGGCGCAGTCGTAGGGGTCCTTCAGCCAGCCGTCGGGCAGCACCACGCGGTTGTTGCCGGACGTACGGCCGCGGGGGCCGTCGGCGCCGGTGGGCCAGGGCTGGTCGAGGTCCAGCTCGTCCAGGCCGGAGCGCAGCTCCTCCAGGGACGAGGTGATCGCGAGGCGCCCCCGCATCTCGGAGCCGACCGCGAAGCCCTTCAGGTACCAGGCGACGTGCTTGCGGAAGTCGATCACGCCCCGGGCCTCGTCGCCGATCCACTCCCCGAGCAGGGTGGCGTGCCGGACCATGACGTCGGCGACCTCGCGCAGAGCGGGGCGGGCGATGTCCTCGGTGCGGCCCTCGAAGGCGGCGACCAGGTCGGAGAAGAGCCAGGGCCGCCCCAGGCAGCCGCGGCCGACGACCACGCCGTCGCAGCCGGTCTCCCGCACCATCCGCAGGGCGTCCTCGGCCGACCAGATGTCGCCGTTGCCGAGCACCGGGATCTCCGGCACGTGCTCCTTCAGCCGGGCGATGGCGTCCCAGTCGGCGGTGCCGCCGTAGTGCTGGGCGGCGGTGCGGCCGTGCAGGGCGATGGCGGTGACGCCCTCCTCGACGGCGATCCGGCCGGCGTCGAGGAAGGTGATGTGGTCGTCGTCGATGCCCTTGCGCATCTTCATCGTCACGGGCAGGTCGCCGGCGCCGCTGACGGCCTCGCGCAGGATGGCCCGCAGCAGGTTCCGCTTGTACGGCAGCGCGGAGCCGCCGCCCTTGCGGGTGACCTTGGGCACCGGGCAGCCGAAGTTCAGGTCGATGTGGTCGGCGAGGTCCTCCTCCGCGATCATGCGGACGGCCTTGCCGACGGTGGCGGGGTCCACGCCGTACAGCTGGATGGAGCGGGGGCGCTCACTCGCATCGAAGTGAATGAGCTGCATGGTCTTCTCGTTGCGCTCGACCAGCGCCCTGGTCGTGATCATCTCGCTGACGAACAGGCCCTTGCCGGCGCTGAACTCTCTGCACAGGGTGCGGAAGGGCGCGTTGGTGATCCCGGCCATGGGGGCCAGGACGACGGGGGGCCGGACGGTGTGCGGACCGATCTGGAGGGGCGTGGACATGCGTCCATTGTGCCGTGCAATGAGATGGCAAACTTCATTAGTTAGCCACACTATTGAAACCGGCGTACGATGGAGCGCATGCCCGAGCTCAGTCACCGCCGCCGCATGCTGGTGCTCGCGATCTGCTGCATGAGCCTGCTGATCGTGAGCCTCGACAACACGGTCCTGAACGTGGCCCTGCCGTCCATGCAGCAGGACCTGCACGCGAGTACGTCGGGTCTGCAGTGGACGATCGACGCCTACACCCTGGTCCTGGCCTCGCTGCTGATGCTCGCGGGTTCCACGGCCGACCGGATCGGCCGCAAGCGGGTCTTCATGGCGGGCCTGGTCGTCTTCACCCTCGGCTCGGTCCTGTGCTCCCTCGCGCCGAACCTGGAGGCGCTGATCGCGTTCCGGATGGTGCAGGCGGTGGGCGGCTCGATGCTGAACCCGGTCGCCATGTCGATCATCACCAACACCTTCACCGACCCGCGCGAGCGGGCCCGGGCCATCGGCGTCTGGGGCGCGGTCGTCGGCATATCGATGGCCGCCGGCCCGCTGGTCGGCGGGCTCCTGGTCGACTCCGTCGGCTGGCGCTCCATCTTCTGGATCAACCTGCCGGTGGGCCTCGCGGCCCTGCTGCTCACCCTGCGCTTCGTCCCCGAGTCCCGCGCGCCGCGCGCCCGCCGGCCCGATCCCGTCGGGCAGGTGCTGGTGATCGCGCTGTTCGGCTCGCTCACGTACGCGATCATCGAGGCGCCGAGCACCCCGTTCGGGTCGATCGCGCCGCTGGCCGCCGTCGCCCTCGCCGCCCTGGTGGGACTGCTCCTCTACGAGCCGCGTCGCAAGGAGCCGCTGATCGATCTGCGGTTCTTCCGGTCGGCGCCGTTCAGCGGGGCCACGGTGATCGCGATCAGCGCGTTCGCCGCGCTCGGCGGCTTCCTGTTCCTGTCGACGCTGTACCTGCAGAACGTCCGCGGTCTGACCGCCCTGGAGGCGGGCCTGTGGATGCTGCCGATGGCGGTGCCGACGTTCCTGTGCGCGCCGCTGTCGGGCCGCCTGGTGGGCTCGTACGGCCCGCGCCCGCCGCTGCTCATCGCGGGCTTCGCGATGACGACGAGCGGCGTCCTGTTCGCCGCGTTCGACGCCGAGACCTCCAATGTCACGCTCTTCGCCGGCTACGTCCTGTTCGGCATCGGCTTCGGTTTCGTCAACGCGCCCATCACCAACACGGCCGTGTCCGGCATGCCGCGCGCCCAGGCGGGCGTGGCCGCGGCGGTCGCCTCCACGAGCCGGCAGCTCGGGCAGACGCTGGGGGTGGCCGTGGTGGGCGCGGTCCTCGCCTCGGGTGTCGGCTCCTCCTCCTACCGGGAGGTGTTCGTGTCCGCGGCCCGGCCCGGGTGGTGGATCCTCGCCGTGTGCGGGTTCGCGGTGCTGGTGCTGGGGGCGGTGACGAACGGGCGGTGGGCCCGGGGGACCGCCGAGCGGGCCGCGCGCCGCCTGGAGCCGGCTCAGGTGCGGGACGTGGTGGTGACCGCGGACCGCTGATTGTCGGTGCCGTGCGCTTCACTGTCCGCCATGAAGCTCACGCAAGCGACCGTCAACGACCTGCTGGACCGGCTCGGACCGGGGAGCGGCCACCTCTATCTGCCGCTCGACCTGGACCCGCAGGCCCTGATCGACCTGCTCGACGGCCGCTACGGCACGCCGCGCACGCTCGTCCTCGACGGCTTCACCGACCCGACGGCCGACGAGTCCCGGGGCGCGGCCCTTCTCGCCCCTCTCGAGAACCGGGCGGTGACCATACGGGCGTGGGCCTACGGGGACCGGTGGGTCGGCGCGGGCACGGCGCGGGACGGTGCGGGGATCGAGCGGCCGGTGCTGGTCGTCGCCCACCGGGAGGTGCCGGAGCCCCTTGCGCCCGCCGGGGACGGGGACGCCGGCGTCGACGTCGACTGGATGGAGCGGCTCACCCGCATCACCGGCTGGAACGAGCCCGCCCGGCGGCCCGACGTGGACTGGCCGGAGACGGAGGCACGCCTGGGCACCGCCCTGCCCGGCGACTACAAGCGCATGGTGGAGACGTTCGGCGAGGGCGCCTTCGACGGCTACCTGGACCTGCACCAGGAGCCGTGGACCCACTACCGGGACGAGGGCCTGCTCATCTGGGCGGGCACGGAGCACGAGGACCTGTACTGCTGGCGGACCGACGGCGACGACCCCGACCGGTGGCCCGTCGTGGTGCGCTCCTTCGACGGCGAGGACGTCCCCTTCGCCTACCGGACCGCGGAGTTCGTCTGCCGCATCCTCACCGAGCCGCACCACCGGTTCACCATGACCCGCTACTTCGACACCCACTGGTTCATGAACTACCGGGAGAGAGGCTGATGCTGCGGCTGCCCCGCACGGTCGACCGAGGTCTCTCACGGCCTGATAACTCATCTCCGGGGAAGCCCTGTTGATGTAGGTCTTGCTGCACACTCCTTGCTGCGAGCAGACCGGAACGCCGGATTTCTCGACGCGGGAGGGGCCATGACACAGATCGACACGAGCAAGGTCAGCCGGTGGGACCAGCACGGCCGGGAGCACGTGGTGCGAGTGCACCGGACGGGCATCCAGCGCACGATCAGATGCGACACCTGCGGCTGGCACAGAGGCGCCCAGTTCCTGCCCTGGCTGAAGGCGGAGGAACACCTGGCGGAGGCCCACCAGGCCACGGTGGACCCGACGGCGGCATGAGCCCCCCGCGCGGCTCGGGCCGCCGTCGCCCCGTGGGGAGGTACGGCGCCGCCGTCCCCCGGCACGATCCCGAGCGTGCAGCCGACGGCCAAATCGGTCAGGGGGACGCGGGACCAGTCCCCCGTCCCTCAGTGACCTCAAGGGCCCCAGCGTTAGACACACTTCACACCCGCTCGGACAATGGGAAGTGCCGGTGAGCGGTCTCCCGGCGGCGCCCGCCCACCGGTCGCGCGGAACTCCGCGCCGCCCGAGGGAGCGCGCCATGACGATCCGTATCGCCACCTTCAACACCGAGAACCTCTTCCGCCGCCCCCTGGTCTTCCGACTCCCGGGCGACAAGCAGCGCCGCGAGGTCCTCGACGACCACGCCGAGCTGATCTCCCTCCTGGAGAAGGAGACCTACGACGCCGACACCAAGAGCCGCGTCGCCGCGCTCCTCAAGAAGCACCGCGTGCACGACCCGCGCCGGGACAGGCCGTTCTTCGTCAACGAGACGCGCGGCCAGGGCACGCTCTTCAAGACGAAGGGCAGCGGCGAGAACGTCACCTTCGAGATCGTGGCCAAGGGCCGCTCGGGGTGGACGGGCTGGGTGGAGCTGGTCCGTGACGACCTCGACTGGGAGGCCGTGCACAACACCGGCCGGGTGATCGCCGAGGTCGACGCCGACATCCTGCTCACGGTGGAGGTGGAGGACCGCACGACCCTGAGCCGCTTCAACGAGCAGGTGCTGGGCGCCGGCCTGAAGAAGACGCCGTACCCGTACGCCATGGTGATCGACGGCAACGACCCACGGGGCATCGACGTCGGCGTCCTCAGCCGCCACCCGATCACGTCCCTGCGGTCCCACGTCTTCGACCCGGACCCGGACCGCCCCGGCGAGCGCCTCTTCAGCCGGGACTGCCCCGAGTACGAGCTCCAGACCGGCGCCACCCCGCTGTGGCTGCTGGGCAACCACCTCAAGAGCCAGAGCGGCGACAACCCGGAACTGCGCGTCGCCCAGGCCCGGCGCGTGGCGTCGGTCTACCAGACGGCGCTGGAGCGTTCCCCGTACGTGGTGGTCGCCGGCGACCTCAACGACGAGCCGTCCAGCGAGGCGATCGGGGCGCTGCTGGGCACGGGCCTGCGGGACGTGATGAGTCACCCGTCCTACCGCGGCACGCCGGGCACCCACGGCACGGGCACCTCCGAGAGCCAGAAGCTCGACTACGTGATGCTGCCGCCGCCGCTGTGGGAGCAGGTGCAGCACGTGGAGGTGGAACGGCGCGGCGTCTGGGCGCCGTCCACCATCAAGTCCTTCGACACCGTCACCTCCAAGTGGAACCGCGCCTCGGACCACGCGGCGGTCTACGTCGACCTGGACCTGTGAAACGCGGCGGTGCCGGGCCCCTCCGCGGAGGAACCCGGCACCGTGGCGCGGCGGACGGCGGTCAGCTGCCGATCAGGCGGGAGGCCAGGTAGCCCTCGATCTGGTCGAGGGAGACGCGCTCCTGCTTCATCGTGTCGCGCTCGCGGACGGTCACCGCGTTGTCCTCGAGCGTGTCGAAGTCGACGGTCACGCAGTACGGCGTACCGATCTCGTCCTGGCGGCGGTAGCGGCGGCCGATGGCGCCGGCGTCGTCGAACTCGATGTTCCAGTGCTGCCGGAGCGCCTGGGCGAGGCCCTTGGCCTTCGGGGACAGCTCCGGGTTGCGGGACAGCGGCAGCACCGCGACCTTCACCGGGGCGAGGCGGTGGTCGAGGCGCAGCACGGTGCGCTTCTCCATCTTGCCCTTGGCGTTGGGGGCCTCGTCCTCGACGTAGGCGTCCAGCAGGAACGCCAGCATCGCGCGGCCGACACCGGCCGCGGGCTCGATGACGTACGGCGTCCAGCGCTCGCCGGCCTCCTGGTCGAAGTAGGTGAGGTCCTGGCCGGAGGCCTTGGAGTGGGCGCCGAGGTCGTAGTCGGTGCGGTTGGCCACACCCTCCAGCTCACCCCACTCGCTGCCGCCGAACTGGAAGCGGTACTCGATGTCGGCGGTGCGCTTGGAGTAGTGGGAGAGCTTCTCCTTCGGGTGCTCGTACCACCGCATGTTCTCCTCGCGCAGGCCCAGGCCGGTGTACCAGTTCCAGCGCTGCTCCATCCAGTACTCCTGCCACTTCTCGTCCTCGCCCGGCTTGACGAAGAACTCCATCTCCATCTGCTCGAACTCGCGGGTGCGGAAGATGAAGTTGCCGGGCGTGATCTCGTTGCGGAAGGACTTGCCCATCTGGGCGATGCCGAACGGCGGCTTGCGGCGCGAGGTGGTCTGCACCTGCGAGAAGTTGGTGAAGATGCCCTGCGCGGTCTCGGGGCGCAGGTAGGCGACGGAGCCGGAGTCCTGCGTCGGGCCGAGGTGCGTGGACAGCAGGCCCGAGAACTGCTTGGGCTCGGTGAACTGGCCCTTGTTGCCGCAGTTGGGGCAGTTGACGTCGGCCAGGCCGTTCTCCGGCAGGCGCTTGTGCTTGGCCTCGTAGGCCTCCTCCAGGTGGTCCGCGCGGAACCGCTTGTGGCAGGAGGTGCACTCGGTCAGCGGGTCCGTGAAGGTGGCGACGTGACCGGAGGCGACCCAGACCTCGGGGGCCAGGATCACGGACGAGTCGATGCCCACGACGTCCTCGCGCGACGTCACCATGTAGCGCCACCACTGGCGCTTGAGGTTCTCCTTGAGCTCGACACCCAGGGGGCCGTAGTCCCAAGCGGCGCGCTGGCCGCCGTAGATCTCACTACAGGGGAATACGAAGCCACGGCGCTTGCTCAGGCTGACGATGGTGTCGATCTTGTCGGCGGCCACGGTGCTCTCTTCATTACGACGACGGGCGACGAAGCGGAGACGCTTCCAGCGAATGCTTCAGGTTACCGGCGGGGGCGCCCCCTCAATCAAATCGCTCCCCCTGCGGCGCCCTCAAGGTCCCGGGGACAGAGATTGTTGACAACGGTTTCCATATTTGTTGAAAATGAGTGTCATGAACGTACGACGACGCCTCATACCCGCCGCCGCGGCCGCCTCTCTCGGCCTCGGCGCCCTCACCGCCTGCTCCAGCGACAGCGCGGCCACGGGCAACACGGACAAGTTCGACGTCGTCGCGTCGTTCTACCCGATGGCGTTCCTCGCCGAGCAGATCGGCGGCGCCCACGCGAACGTCACCAGCCTGACCGAGCCCGGCCAGGAGCCCCACGACCTGGAGATCAGCACCCAGCAGCGCGCGCAGCTGGAGGAGGCCGACGCGGCGCTCTACCTCAAGGGCCTCCAGCCCGCCGTCGACGAGGCCGTCGGCCAGACCGGCATCAAGACCAAGATCGACGCGGCCACCCTGACCCACCTCGAGGACCACGGCACCGGCGGCCACAGCCACGAGGGCGAGGAAAGTCACTCCGAGGAGGACGAGGGCGGGCGCGACCCGCACGTCTGGCTCGACCCGGTGAAGTACGCCGAGATCGCCCAGGGCGTCGGCAAGGCCTTCGAGAAGGCCGACCCGGACCACGCGGCCGACTACAAGAAGAACACCGAAGCCCTGGTCACGAAGCTGAAGGGCCTCGACGGCGACTTCGAGAACGGCCTGAAGAACACCAGGTCCAAGGTCTTCTTCACCAACCACGCCGCCTTCGGCTACCTCGCCGAGCGCTACGGCCTCACCCAGGAGGCCATCTCCGGCGTCGACCCCGACAGCGAGCCCAGCGGCGCCCGTGTCCGGGAACTCCAGCAGGAGGCGAAGGCCGACGGCGTCACCACCGTCTTCTACGAGACACTGGTCTCCGACAAGACCGCGAAGACCCTGGCCCGCGACGCGCATCTGAGGACCGACGTCCTCGACCCGATCGAGGGCATCACGGACAGGTCCCGCGGCGACGACTACTTCCAGGTCATGGAAGCCAACCTCAAGGCCCTGCAGACGGCCCTGGGAGCCAAGTGATCGACCCATCGGAGGACGGCATGACCGAGCCCGTCGTATCCCTGCGCGGCGTCCGCGCGGACCTGGGCTCGCGCCCCGTGCTGCGCGGCATCGACCTCACCGTGCACCGCGGCGAGGTCGTCGCGCTGCTCGGCGCGAACGGCTCGGGCAAGTCCACGGCCGTGCGCAGCGTCATCGGCCAGGTGCAGACCGGCGCGGGCGAGATCGAGTTGTTCGGCACGCCCCGCGGGCGGTTCCGCGACTGGCACCGCGTGGGCTACGTCCCGCAGCGCACCACGGCCGCCGGCGGCGTGCCCGCCACGGTGACCGAGGTGGTCTCCTCCGGCCGCCTGTCCCGGGCCCGCTTCGGCGTCCTGCGCAAGGCCGACCACAAGGCCGTACGGCAGGCGCTGGAGCTCGTCGGCATGGCGGACCGGGCCAAGGACTCGGTCGACGCCCTCTCCGGCGGCCAGCACCAGCGCGTCCTGATCGCCCGCGCGCTCGCCAGCGAACCCGAGCTGCTGATCATGGACGAGCCGATGGCCGGCGTCGACCTGGCCAGCCAGGAGGTCCTCGCGCACACCCTCACCGAGCAGGTCTCCCAGGGCACGACGGTGCTGCTCGTGCTGCACGAACTGGGTCCCCTGGAGCCCCTCATCGACCGGGCGGTCGTCCTGCGCGACGGCTGCGTCGTCCACGACGGGCCGCCCCCGAAGGCCGTCGGACAGCACGCCCTGCCCGGCCACGACCACGTGCACCCGCACGCCCCCGCGGGCGCCGAACCGATCCGTACGGGACTGCTGAGCTGATGGACTTCCTCGACTACGCCTTCATGCAGCGGGCGCTGCTCGCCGCCGTCCTGGTCGGCATCACCGCCCCCGCGGTGGGGATCTACCTGGTCCAGCGCCGCCAGGCCCTGATGGGCGACGGCATCGGCCATGTGGCGATGACCGGCGTCGGCCTCGGCTTCCTGCTGACCTGGTCCCCGGTGTGGATGGCGACCCTCGTCTCCGTCCTCGGCGCGGTCCTCATGGAGCTGATCCGCTGGTACGGCAAGACCCGCGGCGACATCGCCCTCGCCATGCTGTTCTATGGCGGCATGGCGGGCGGTGTGATGTTCATCAACCTCGCGCCGACGGGCTCCAACGCCAACCTGACGTCGTACCTGTTCGGCTCCCTGTCGACGGTGTCCCAGTCGGACGTCACCGCGATCTGCGTCCTGGCCGCGTTCGTCGTGCTGGTCACCCTCGGTCTGCGGCGGCAACTGTTCGCGGTCAGCCAGGACGAGGAGTTCGCCCGGGTGACGGGCCTGCCGGTGCGGGTCCTGAACCTGCTGACGGCCGTCACCGCGGCCGTCACGGTGACCGTGGCGATGCGGGTCGTCGGCCTGCTGCTGGTCAGTGCGCTGATGGTGGTGCCGGTCGCGGCCGCCCAGCAGATCGCCCGCAGCTTCGCCGCCACGTTCGCCATCGCCGTCGCCATCGGCGTCAGCGTGACGATCGGCGGCACGGTCACCTCGTACTACCAGGATGTGCCGCCCGGCGCGACGATCGTGCTGCTGACCATCGGCGCGTTCATCGTGCTGACGGCGCTCGCGGCCCCGCTGGCCCGGCGCCGCGCCCGCGCGGCGGCGGCCTCGGACACGACGGCCGACCCCGCCGAGTGCGCGATCCCGGGCAGCCGGACGGCGGCCGACGAAGTCGGCGTCTGACCGCCCCCACCCCGGGCTGGCACAATGGCCCGGGCAAGGCAGACGTGAGGAGGCAACGGTGACGACCGCTGGACCGTCCGTGAAGGGCCGCGCCACCAAGCAGCGGGCCGCTGTTGCGGCGGCCCTGCAGGAGGTCGACGAGTTCCGCAGCGCGCAGGAACTGCACGACATGCTCAAGCACAAGGGCGACTCGGTCGGGCTCACCACGGTCTACCGCACGCTGCAGTCCCTCGCCGACGCCGGTGAGGTCGACGTCCTGCGCACGGCCGACGGTGAGTCGGTGTACCGGCGCTGCTCCACCGACGACCATCACCACCACCTCGTGTGCCGCGGGTGCGGCAAGGCCGTGGAGGTCGAGGGGCCGGCGGTGGAGAAGTGGGCCGAGTCCATCGCCGCGGAGCACGGGTATGTGAACGTGGCTCATACGGTGGAGATTTTCGGGACCTGTGCGGAGTGCGCGGGGGCCTCCGGCGGTTGAGCGGTTGGGCGCCGTGGGGGTGCGGGTTCGTTGCCGGGTCCAGGTGCGTGGGGGTTGTTCGCGCAGTTCCCCGCGCCCCTGAGTCGGAAGCCTCCTAGGCGCCCCGGGCGCCGAGCCGGCGGCGAACGAGCAGGGACAGGGCGGTGGACGCCAGGATCACGGTGCCGCCGACGCGCAGGATGAGGTCGTAGGCGTCCTCCGGGCCGGTCTCGGGGGTGAGCGAGGTGATGGCCGCCGCGGTGGCCGCCAGGCCGATGGCGCCGAGCGTGACGAGGGCGGTGAGGACCACGCCCGAGGCCTCTCCGGCGCGTTCGGGCCGGACGACCTGCTGGGTGGCGACGCTGGCGAAGGTCCAGCCGAGGCCCAGCCCGAGCGCGCACCAGGTGAAGACGGGCAGGTAGACCCACCAGGACCAGGCGAAGCTCAGCCCGATCATGCCGGTGCCGGCGATGGTCCCGGCCAGGGCCATCACGCTGGTGGCGCGCATCCGGCCGGACAGCCAGGCGCCGATGGGCCCGGCGCAGGCGACCATCACGGCCGGGGCGAGGAAGACCGTGCCGGACAGGATCGCCGACAGGCCGCGCACCTGCTGCAACTGGAGCGTGGCGAGGAACACGGTGACGGCGTAGCCCATGTTGGCGACCGACCCCATCACGGTGACGAGGTCGAAGCGGATGTTGCGGAACAGCCGGAAGTCGACCAGCGGATGCCGGCAGGTCCGCTCCCTCAGCACGAACAGAGCGCCGGCCACCACGGCGGTCCCGAACAGGGCGAGCGTGCGGGCGTGGTCCCAGCCCCAGGCGCTCCCCCGCTCCACGGCCAGGGTCAGGGCGGCCAGGCTCGTCACGACGGCCAGACAGCCCGCCAGGTCGATCTGGCGCGGGGCGCTCTCGTCCCGCGAGTCGGGGACGTACCGCAGGGCGATCAGCAGGGAGAGGGCGCTGAGCGGGACCAGCAGCCAGAAGATCCACCGCCAGCCCGGACCGTCGGTGAAGCCGCCGCCGACGAACGGTCCGAGGGCGGTGCCGACGTTGGCGATCCCGAACATCGCCCCGAGTGCCCTGGCCCGGGTCTCCTCGGGAAAGGCGTTGGTGATCACGGAGACCGACACGGGGAAGATCAGCGCCGCGCCCGCGCCCTGCACGATCCGGGCCACGACGAGCACACCGAGGCTCGGCGCGAGGGCGCAGCCGACGGAGGCGGCGGCGAACAGCCCGGTCCCGGCCAGCAGGACCGGACGCCGGCCGAGCAGATCGCCCAGCCGCCCGCCGACGATGAACAGGCAGCCGATCGCGAGCATGTAGGCGGACAGCGTCCACTGCGCCGCGGAGACGGTCGTGTCCAGCTCGTCGGCGATCCCGGGGATGGCCAGGTTGAGCGCGAAGAAGTCCAGCTGGATGCAGAGCAGGGCCAGTGAGGCCGCGATGAAGACCCCGGCCTGTTTCGTGGTCCGCCGGGGCGCGCCGACGGCGGTCGAACCCATGCCACCAGGACATCGCCGCCGCGGCCCGCCTGCCACCCGAGGGGCTGCCGGGCCGCGGCGGTCTGCTGCGACGGGTGAGGCTGCCGCGCCCGGCGTACTACTGCTGCTCGCCCTCCATGGCCAGCAGCTCCTCGTTCGGGACGGCCCCGCCGAAGCGCCGGTCCCGCGAGGCGAACTCCAGGCAGGCCCGCCACAGGTCACGCCGGTCGAAGTCCGGCCACAGCACGTCCTGGAAGACCATCTCGGCGTAGGCGCTCTGCCAGATCAGGTAGTTGGAGGTGCGCTGCTCGCCGCTGGGTCGCAGGAACAGGTCCACGTCCGGCATGTCCGGGTAGTACATGTACTTCGCGAAGGTCTTCTCGCTGACCTTGGAGGGGTCGAGCTTCCCGCTCCTGACGTCCTCCGCCATGGCCTTGGCCGCGTCGGCGATCTCGGCCCGGCCGCCGTAGTTCATGCAGAAGTACAGGGTCAGCCGGTCGTTGTCCTTGGTCTGCTCCTGAGCGATCTGCAGCTCCTTGGCGACCGAGCGCCACAGCTTGGGCATCCGGCCGACCCAGCGCACCCGGATGCCCAGCTCGTCGAGCTGGTCGCGGGTCTTGCGGATGAAGTCCCGGTTGAAGTTCATCAGGAAGCGCACCTCGTCGGGCGAGCGCTTCCAGTTCTCGGTGGAGAAGGCGTAGAGGGAGATGGCGCCCACGCCCATCTCGATGGCCCCCTGGAGCACGTCCAGCACGCGCTCGGCGCCGACCTTGTGCCCCTCGGTGCGCGGCAGCCCGCGGTCCTTGGCCCAGCGGCCGTTGCCGTCCATGACGATCGCCACATGCTGCGGTACGAACTCCCCGGGGATCTTCGGGGGCCGCGCGCCGGACGGGTGCGGCTCCGGCGTCCTGTACTCCCGGCGCTGGCGCCCCAGGATCCCGCGTACGGCCATGTGTTTCTCGTCTCCTCGTGCTCGCTTGCTTCTGTGTGGCTCTGTTCCGCCGCCGCGCTACTTCTCGACGTAGCGCAGGGAGCGCAGCCCGCGCTCCATGTGCCAGTGCAGATACGCGGACACCAGCCCGCTGCCCTCCCGGACGTAGCGCGCCTCGCACGCGTCCGCGGTCTCCCAGTCTCCCGTAAGCAGGGCGCCGAGGAGTTCCAGGGCCTGGGGCGAGGGTACGACGCTGCCGGGGACGCGGCAGTCCACGCAGACGGATCCGCCCGAGGCGACCGAGAAGAACCGGTTGGGTCCGGGCATACCGCACTTCGCGCAGTCGGTGAAGCTCGGGGCGTATCCGTTGACGGCGAGGGAGCGGAGCAGGAACGCGTCGAGCACGAGGTGCGGTGCGTGCTCGCCCCGGGCGAGGGTCCGCAGCCCGCCGACCAGCAGCAGGTACTGCTGCACGGCCGGCTCCCCCTCATGATCGGTGAACCGCTCGGCTGTCTCCAGCATGACGGTCCCGGCCGTGTACCGGGCGTAGTCGGTGACGATCCCGCCGCCGTACGGCGCGATGGTCTCGCTCTGGGTGCACAGCGGCAGCCCCCGCCCGACCAGCTCGCTCCCCTTGGCGAAGAACTGCACGTCGACATGGGAGAACGGCTCGAGACGCGCACCGAACTTCGACTTCGTCCGGCGCACGCCCCGGGCCACCGCGCGTACCCGGCCGTGACCGCGCGTGAGCAGCGTGATGATCCGGTCCGCCTCACCCAGCTTCTGGGTGCGCAGCACGATGCCGTCGTCGCGGAACAGACTCATGGAGCCATTCTGGCAGGGCCGTCACGTCAAGGGACCTCACCCCTGCTGCGGGCGTTGGCGTACGCGGTGGCGACGCGCAGCCGCTCGGCCGGGGTGGCGGGCCGGACGGCCCCGGGGTCGGCGTCCCACTCCCTGCCGCCCCCGTAGGGCCGCAACTGCACGTAGGGCCCCTCATGCCCCATGACGATGCCGATACGTCCGCTGCGGGTGTCCACGACATAGGCGCCGACGGGAGGCTTCATCGCTGCACCGCCGTGAGCCGCCGGGCGATTCCGCCAAGTCCTGTCGAGGGCAGGATAATTCCGGCCTTGGCGAGTTCTGCCCGCAATTCTTTCACCGCGTCCTCCGCTTCTTCGGCACAGAGCGCCGAGTGTCGTGCCTCCACCGTGCTCCCCTTCCTTTCGCGGTTTCACTCTTCGCATCCTCACAGTGACGCTCCGCGACTACACTTCGAAGGGGTCTGTGTCCTACAACTGCACGGCGACACAAAGGGGTTCGGCACGGGGTGTCGTAAACCGGGGGTATTTTGCAGCGGTCGGGCGGCGGCCCATTGACGGAAATCGGCACGCCGCCGGGCATATTGGGGACCGCGGACGAAAGGGCGCCACGAGCCGTTGAATCACGGTGGAGACGCAGGACGCGGTCGACGTCTTCATGCCGCGGCGGCCGGGGCCGCTGTCGGCCGTCGGGCTACGGCCGTGCGGCCAAGGGATGAGGCACCGTGCCGGAGGAGAGGCTCACCCCTCCCCGAACCGGCGCACGTACCGCCGCTGCCAGGGCGTTTCCACCGCATGCCGGTCGTAGTGCCGCCGGACGTAGGCCACCGCCTCCGCCCCCGGCACCCCGTCCAGCACCGCCAGGCAGGCCAGCGCCGTGCCCGTGCGGCCGCGCCCTCCGCCGCAGGCGATCTCCACCCGCTCCCCGACGGCCCGTTCCCACGCCCCGGTCAGCAGGGCACGGGCGGCCTCCCGGTCCGACGGGAGGCGGAAGTCCGGCCAGCGGATCCAGCCCGACTCCCAGGCGACGTCGGGGGGTTGCCCGCCGAGGAGGTGGAGGGTGTAGGAGGGAAGGGGCGGGCCGGGGGCCAGGGGGTGGCGGAGGCCCCGTCCCCGGACCAGCCGGCCGGACGGCAGGCGCAGGACACCGGTGTCGCTCTCGCTCCACAGCTCGCTCACGCCCTCATCATGCGCCGCCTTCGCCCGCCCCGTGACGGATTCGGCCCACCCCCCGCCCCGCCCGCGCCTCGATCCCCCGGAAGTGCACCGCCATCGCCCGCTGCGCCCCCTCCACATCGCGGGCCCGCAGCGCCGTGACGATGTCGCGGTGGCGCCGGGCCGTGATCCCGGGGAGCGGGTCGCCGGGCAGGCCGCGCGCCCCGGACACCCGGCGGAAGACCGTCCAGAACGCGGCGAGGAGCTGGGGGACGAGGTCGTTGCCCAGGGACGCGTACAGCACCTCGTGGAACTCGCGGTCGAGTTCGGGGAAGGAGCGGCCCGTGCCCCGGGCGGACTCCATGCGGGCCACCACCTCCTCCAGCCGGTCCAGTTCCGCCTCGGTGGCGGTCGTGGCGACCCGGCGGATCAGGCCCTCCTCCAGCACCTCGCGCACCTGGAGGATCTCGGCGAGGGCGGCGGTGTCGTCGTCGTGGCGGGCCAGGGCGCGGAAGGTCAGGCCGTCGACGAGCGGGGTGAGGGAGGCCCGGCCGACATAGGTGCCGTAGCCGTGTCTGACCTCGACGATGTCGAGGGCCTGGAGGGCCTTGAGCGCCTCGCGGACGGAGTTGCGGCTGACACCGAGGTCCGCCATCAGCGCGGCCTCGGTGGGCAGCGGTGCACCGGCGGTGAGTCTGCGGTCGAGGATGAGCTGGACGACCTGGCGCTGTATCCGGCTGGTCCTGGGCTCCTCGGACATGCGCCGCATCGTACGCGCCCCGGACATCCCACGTCCCACCTCCGGCGGTACCCGGCGCCGGACCTGCCCGGATACCGCGTCAACTCGCCACGCGCAAGGCGCCATTGGTGCGACCTCTGACAGATACGCCATTCGTGTGCGATCCCTTGACCGCCCCCGAGCCCCCTCCTATGGTCGCGCTGACCGCAGGACGTAGGACGTCGTATCTCCGCTGCCCGTCCCTTCCCCCGGACCTCGCTGGAGGACCCGTGCGCGACGAGACCCCCGACGTGCCGGCGCTGCACCGCCGGTCGTTCCTGAAGTACACCGGCGCCCTGGGCGCGGCCGCCGCCGTCTCCGCGTCGCTGTCGGCCTGTTCGTCCGGGCCGGAGTCCACCAACGACACCGGTACGGGCAGTGGCCGGGACCGGACCCTCACCGCGGTGATCGGCTACGGCAACGACGGCAGCTGGGACCCCACCCAGACGGCGTCCGCGTTCTGCATGGCCGCCAACCACCACATCTACGAGGGCCTGCTGGACACGGATCCGATCTCCCGTGAGCCGTACGCGGCCCTGGCGACCGAGGTGCCGAAGGACCCGGACAGCACGTCGTGGAGGTTCGCTCTGCGGCCGGGCGCGACGTTCCACGACGGCAAGCCCGTCACCGCCGACGACGTGGTGTTCGTGTTCCAGCGGATCCTCGACCCGGACACCCAGACCCTCGCCAAGGGCTTCTTCGCGAGCTGGCTGAAGGAGGTCCGGAAGATCGACGCGCGGACCGTGGAGCTGGTGCTGAAGTTCCCCTTCCCCGACGGGCTTTCACGGCTGACGCTCGCCAAGATCATGCCGAAGCACGTGTTCTCCGAGCCGGGCGCCTGGGACGACGCCATCAAGGGCAAGGCCATCGGCTCGGGGCCGTACCGGCAGACCGCCCACCATCCGAAGTCGAACACGACCTTCGAGGCGTTCGACGGCTACAACGGCCCGCGCAAGCCCGCCTTCCGGAAGATGAACTGGCTGACGATCGTGGACGCGGCGCCCCGCGTCGCGAAGATCTCGGGGTCGAGCGCGGGGGCGCAGATCGCGGACAACATCCCGTACGCCAACATCGGCCGGCTGGAGAGCGGCGGTCTCACCGTCGGCGGCGGGGCCGGGATGAACAACCTGTTCCTGATGTTCAACACCGAGCACAAGCCCTTCGACGACGTGCGGGTGCGCCAGGCCCTGCACTACGCCATCGACACCGAGAAGATGGTGGAGGTCGCGCTCAAGGGCCACGGGAAGCCGTCGAGTTCCTTCCTCGACGAGAGCAACCCCTCCTACCGCCGGGCCAAGACCGTCTACGACCACGACCCGGACAAGGCGAAGGCGCTGCTGAAGGCGGCCGGGGTCAAGGGGCTGAGCATCGAGATCCTCGCGGTGAACGTCAGCTGGATCGTGGACTGCCTGCCGACCGTCAAGGCCTCCTGGGACGCGATCGGGGTCCGCACGACCCTGTCCCCGCAGGAGACCACGGCCGTCTTCACCAAGATGGACCAGAAGCAGGACTACCAGGTCGTCGCCGCCGCCTCGAACCCCAACCAGTTCGGGCTCGACGCCGATCTGATCATGCATTACAACTACGGGCCCGAGAACCTGTGGATGCAGTACACGCGGTGGGCCGGCAACTCCGTCGCCAAGGCGCTCTTCAGGGACATGGACCGGGCCACCCGGGAGCCGGACCCGGCGAAGAAGAAGGCGATGGTCCAGGACTACATCGACGTCGTCGCCGAGCAGGCCGTGCTCTACCCGGTCGTCCACAACGAGCTGATGACCGCCTGGAACCCGGCGCGGCTCAGCGGGATAAGGGCACAGCCCTACCCGGGCATCAATCTCCTCCAGGCCAAGTGGGCCTAGCCGCATGACGGCCGTCCTGCGGATCCTGCTCCGCCGTGTCGCCCTGCTCGTGCCGCTGACGCTCGGGATCGTGCTGTTCGTGTTCCTGGTGATGCGGTTCTCGGACGTCGATCCGGCGTCCGCGTTCTTCCAGGGCGCCAATCCGACGCCGCGGCAACTGCACGACTTCCGCGAGGAGCACGGCCTGCTCGATCCGCTGCCGGTGCGCTACGCGGACTTCGTCGCCGCCCTGCTCCACGGCGACCTGGGCACCAGCGCGCTGACCCGGGCACCGGTGATCGACCAGGTCACCACCGCGCTGCCGCTCACCCTCCAGCTGACGTTCCTGGGCCTCGGCATCGCGGTCGTGCTGTCCCTGGTGGGCGGGGTGACCGCGGCGATCCACCGGGACCGGCTGCCCGACCAGATCATCCGGGTCGTGTCGCTGACCGGGGTCGCCGCGCCCGGCTTCTGGCTGGCCCTGCTGATGATCCAGTACCTGGCGGTCGACCTGGGCTGGTTCCCGACCGGCGGCTACATCAACCCGGCCGACTCCTTCACCGGCTGGCTGAGGACCATGACCCTGCCGGCCCTGGCGCTGTCGCTGCCGGTGGCGGCGCAGCTGACCCGGATCGTGCGCACGGCCGTGGTGGAGGAACTGGACAAGGACTATGTGCGCACGGCGATCGGGAGCGGCCTGCCGCCGCGGGTGGTCGTCGGGCGGAACGTGCTGCGCAACGCGCTCATCAACCCGCTCACCGTGCTCGGGCTGCGCGTCGGCTATCTGCTGGGCGGCGCGGTCGTCATCGAGACGATCTTCTCGCTGCCCGGCATGGGCAAGTTGATGATCGACGCCGTGAAGAACGGCGATCCGGCCGTCGTGCAGGGCGTGGTGCTGACGACGGCGGCCGGGTTCGTCGTCGTGAACCTCGTCATCGACGTCCTGTATCTGCTGGTCAACCCGCGACTGAGGGACGCCACCCCATGATGACCCGCGAGAGTCTCACAGCGGAGCTGTCCCGGCCCGGCATCCGGCTGCGCGGCTGGCGCAGGCTGCCGCCGCTGTCGAAGGCCGCCGTGTGCTTCCTGGCGGTCGTCGTCCTGATGGCGTTGCTCGCGCCGCTCCTCGCCCCGCACGACCCGCTCGACCAGCAGCCGCCGGCCGACGGCACCGGGCATCCGTCGGCCGGGCACTGGATGGGCCAGGACAGCCTCGGCCGGGACATCCTCAGCCGGCTGATGTACGGGGCGCGCTGGTCGCTGGCGATCGGGCTCGGCGCGACCGGGCTGGCCCTGGTGGCCGGGGCGCTGCTGGGGGCGGTCGCGGCGACCTCGCGCAAGGCGGTCGACGAGACGCTGATGCGCTGTCTTGACGTGGTGATGGCGTTCCCGGGCATCGCGCTGGCCGCCGTGCTGGTGGCCGTGTTCGGCGGCGGCATCACCGTGCTGATCTGCGCGATCGCGTTCCTGTTCACGCCACCGGTGGCGCGGGTGGTCCGGGCGAACGTCCTCGACCAGTACGGCGAGGACTATGTGACGGCGGAACGGGTGATCGGCGCGCGGACCCCGCACATCGTGCTGCGGCACGTGGCGGTCAACTGCGCGGCGCCGGTGCTGGTGTTCTGCACGGTCCAGGTCGCCGAGGCGGTCGTGTTCGAGGCGTCGCTGTCGTTCATCGGAGCGGGCGTACGGCCGCCCGACCCGTCCTGGGGCAGTGTCATCGCGGACGGCAAGAACCTGGTGCTGACCGGCGGCTGGTGGGCGACGGTGTTCCCCGGGCTGCTGATGCTGGTGACGGTGCTCTCGCTGAACATCCTGTCCGAGGGCGTGTCCGACGCGTGGGCGGTTCCGGCGGCCCGGGAGGTGGACGCACGGGAGGACGACGACCCCCTGGAGGCCCCGGAGCCGGGCAGCGGCGAGGTGCTGCCGCTGCCGGGCCTCGCGGCCGCCGCGAGGCGGCTCCGCGCGCGGGCCCGTCCCCTCCCCCAAGGGCGCCAACCGGTCCTCGCGGTCGAGAACCTCACCGTCGGCTTCGAGGGCCGACACGGCGGGGTGGACATCGTCGACGGCGTCAGCTTCGAGGTGCTCCCCGGTGAAGTCCTGGGCCTGGTGGGCGAGTCGGGCTGCGGGAAGTCGCTCACCGCACTGGCGATCATGGGGCTCCAGCCGAAGGGAGCGCGGATCGGCGGCCAGGTCCGTTTCCACCAGCGGGACCTGCTCGCCGAGCCCATGCGCGTGCGCCGCAGGCTGCTCGGCCACGAGATGGCGATGATCTACCAGGACGCGCTGTCGTCCCTCAACCCCGCGATGACGATCCGCGCCCAGCTCACACAGGTCGTACGCCGGGGAGGCCGCCGTACCCCCGCCGAACTCCTCACCCTGGTCGGCCTCGACCCCGACCGCACCCTGCGCAGCTATCCGCACGAACTCTCCGGCGGCCAGCGCCAACGCGTCCTGATCGCCATGGCCCTGTCCCGCGACCCGACACTGATCGTCGCCGACGAGCCGACCACCGCCCTCGACGTGACCGTGCAGGCGCAGGTCATGGAGCTGCTGCTGCGGCTGCGTGCGGAGCTGGGCTTCGCGCTGATCCTCGTCTCGCACGACCTGGCGCTGGTCGCGGACGTCACCGACCGGGTGGTGGTGATGTACGGCGGGCAGATCGTGGAGACGGGCGTGACCGCCGACCTGGTGGAGGCCCCGGCGCACCACTACACACGCGGGCTGCTCGGCAGTGTGCTGTCGCTGGAGTCGGCGGCCGAGCGGATGACGCAGATCAAGGGCGTCGTGCCGTCCCCGGCGGACTTCCCGGCGGGCTGCCGCTTCGCCGACCGCTGCCCGCTCGCCAGCGAGACCTGCCGTACGACGCCCCCCGGCCCGCTGGGCACGCCGACGCACACGGCGGCCTGTCACCACCCCGCGATCGACCTGGCCACCTCGGAGGTCGTGACATGAACCCCTCGTCGGAGGCCGTGACATGAACCCTTTGTCGGAGGCCGTGACATGACCGCCCTGGTGGAGCTGTCCGGCACCCACGTCGTCCACAAGGCCCGCAGCGGCGGCCTCTTCACCCGGGACCGCGTGTACGCCCTGACCGGCGCCGACCTGGCCATCGCGCCCGGCGAGACCGTCGGGGTGGTGGGCGAGTCCGGCTGCGGGAAGTCGACGCTGGCGAAGGTGCTGGTCGGGGTGCAGCCGCCGACGCGGGGGACGGTGGCGTTCCGGGGCCGGGACCTGTGGGCGATGCCGGCCGCCGAACGCCGCCGGGCCGTCGGCGGCAGCATCGGCATGATCTTCCAGGACCCGTCGACGGCCCTGAACCGCCGCCTGACCGTCCGGCAGATCCTGCGGGACCCGCTGGACGTGCACGACCGGGGCACGCGGCGCGAACAGGAGGAGAGAGTCCGTGAGTTGATGTCCCTCGTCGGCCTCCCCGGGGCCCTCGCCGGGGCGCTGCCCGCCCAGCTGTCGGGCGGGCAGCGCCAGCGCGTGGCGATCGCCCGAGCGCTGGCGCTGGACCCGGACCTGGTCGTGGCCGACGAGCCGACGAGCGCCCTGGACGTGTCGGTCCGCGCCCAGATCCTCAATCTGCTGCTGGAGCTGAGGGAACGCCTGGGCCTGGCCCTGGTGTTCGTCTCGCACGACATCCAGACGGTCCGGCGGATGAGCGACCGTGTGATCACCATGTATCTGGGCCGGATCGTGGAGGAGTCCCCGGCCGCCCTGGTCACCGACCGGTCCCGGCACCCGTACACCCGCGCCCTGTTCTCCGCCACGCCGGGCCTGCTCGACCCGGTGGACCCGATCCCGCTGGCCGGTCCGCTGCCGTCGGCGACCCGCCCGCCGAGCGGCTGCCCGTTCCGCACCCGCTGCTGGAAGGCGGACGGGATGTGCGCGCGGGAGATGCCGGGTTTCACCGCCGCGTCGGCGCCCGCGCACCGCTTCCGCTGCCACCATCCTGTCCAGGAGGACGAGTCGACCCGCGACCTCGCCCTTCGCCGCGACCCGATGGAGGCCCCATGACCCTCGCCCCGCTGACCGGTGTCATCCCGCCCGTCTGCACGCCCCTGACATCGGACGGCGAGGTGGACGTCCCCTCGCTGATCAGGCTCGTCGACCATCTGATGGCCGGCGGGGTGCACGGACTGTTCGTGCTCGGCTCGACATCGGAGGCCGCCTATCTGCCGGACCGGCAGCGCAGGCTGGTCGTCGAGTCGGTCACGGCCCATGTGGGCGGGCAGCTCCCGGTGCTGGCCGGGGCGATCGACATGACGACGCCCCGGGTCCTGGACCATGTCGCCGCGGTGACGGCGGCGGGCGCGGACGCGGTCGTCGTCACCGCCCCGTTCTACGCCCGCACCCACCCCGCGGAGATCGACCGCCACTACCGCGCGGTCGCCGCCGCGAGCCCGGTCCCGGTGATCGCCTACGACATCCCGGTCGCCGTGCACACGAAGCTGCCGGCCGACGTGGTGCTGGAGCTGGCCGCCGACGGTGTGGTTGCCGGGCTCAAGGACTCCAGCGGCGACCTGGCCGCCTTCCGCCAGATCGTGACCGGCGTGCGGGAACGCCGGGGCATCACCGGCTTCAGCGTGCTGACCGGCTCCGAGCTGATCGTCGACGCGGCCCTGGCGATCGGCGCGGACGGCACGGTGCCGGGCCTCGGCAACGTCGACCCGCACGGCTACGTCCGCCTGGACGGCCTGTGCCGTGCCGGGGACTGGGAGGGTGCCCGGGCCGAACAGGAGCGGCTGTGCGCCCTGTTCGGCATGGTGACCGTCGGCGACCCGGCCCGGATGGGCCCCAACTCCTCGGCGATCGGCGCCTTCAAGACCGCGCTGCACCTGCGGGGCGTGATCGACTCCCCGGCGACGGCCGAGCCGCAGGTCCCCCTGTCGCCGGACGAGGTGGAGCAGGTCGGGAAGTACCTCGCGGCGGCCGGTCTGCTCTAGAGGCCGTGCCCGCCCGTCAGACGCCGGTCTCCAGACTCCCGCCGGACGGGGGCCGGTTCGTCGGGCGTGAGGTCGAGTCGGGGCGTACTGCGGGGGGCGGTGCGGGCCGCGCGTTACTCCCCGGGGAGTAGCGCGGAGGCGGGGCCTACGAGGGGGTGCGTGCCGCCGCCGCCATCAGGCGGGTCACGTCGTCGGAGCAGATCGTGAGCGCCGCGCCCACCGTCGCCAGCACATCCCGCTCGGCCGGGGTGTAGGGCCCGTCCGCCAGGGCGATGCGGGCGCCCTGGAGCAGGATCGATTCGCGGCCTACGGTGGCGAGGTGCGGGGCGAGCGGGTCCAGGGCCTCGTGCAGCTCTATGGCCAGCCCCGCGCCGCAGGGTTCGCCGGCGATCCGGCCGGTGTCGGCCTCCAGCGCCTCAACGAGGGCGGCCAGCTGTTCCTCGGTGCAGTCGTCGAAGCCGGCCGCGCGCACGGCGAGGACGGCGGACTCCAGGGCCGAACGGGACCCGGCGCCGCCCGCGGCGAGCACCGCGAGGGCGACCGTGTGCACCGCGTCGCGGAGCATCGCGGAGAAGCGGGTGGTGGTCGGATGGTCCAGGACGTCCGTGCCGAAGTGGCGGCGGCAGGCGGCGCACTCCACGACCGGGCCGGTCTCGCCGCGCGGCAGCACGGGCAGGCCGAGCAGGGTGAAGCGGCGTTGGCCCGTCAGCCGCTGGTAGTTGCGGTCGCCGCCGCAGCCGGGGCAGAAGAACTCCCCGTCACCGGCGGCCGTCCACGCGGTCCGGGTGCCCAGGATGCGAGAAAGCCTGGCGGCATGGCCGTTTCGTCCCCGTCCTGGCAGCACGTCGCACCTCCGTCACGCCGCACGGCAACGTCGCCGCGCTTGCGTGATGTTAGCCACATCAGAGACGAGGAGTCAGCACCCCGGAGGAGACCTTTCCGTGACCTCCACAGCAATTGGCCGGTATACGACGGGGCTCCGCCCGCCGGACATCGGCGGACGGAGCCCCTGTGGCACCGGTGAGCGGCCTGCGGCCGCGAACCCGTACGGCCGATCAGCGAGCCGCGCGGTTGACGGCCGAGACGATCGCCTTCAGCGAGGCCCGGGTCGTGTTCGCGTCGATCCCGATGCCCCACAGCACCTTGTCGTCGATGGCGCATTCGATGTAGGAGGCGGCCTGCGCGGAGGCGCCCTCGCTCATCGTGTGCTCCTGGTAGTCCAGCAGGCGTACGTCGATACCGACGGACTGCAGGGCGTCGAAGAAGGCCGAGATCGGACCGTTGCCCGTACCGGTCAGGACGGTGTCCTGCCCGTCGACCGTGGCCTCCACCGTCAGCGTGTCCACGCCGTCGGTGTCGGTCGTCGACTGGCCGTTGCGCACCTGGATGCGGCCCCACGGGTTCTCGGGGTTGGGCAGGTACTCGTCCCTGAAGACCGCCCAGATGTCCTTCGGCGTGACCTCGCCGCCCTCGGCGTCCGTCTTCGCCTGGATGAGCTTGGAGAACTCGATCTGCATCCGGCGCGGCAGTTCCAGCTTGTGGTCGTTCTTCAGGACGTAGGCGATACCGCCCTTGCCGGACTGCGAGTTGACCCGGATGACCGCCTCGTAGGAGCGGCCGACGTCCTTGGGGTCGATCGGCAGGTAGGGGACGGCCCACTCGATGTCGTCGACGGTGACGCCCTGGGCGGCCGCGTCGGCCTCCATGGCGTCGAAGCCCTTCTTGATGGCGTCCTGGTGGGAGCCGGAGAAGGACGTGTAGACCAGGTCTCCCACGTACGGGTGGCGCGGGTGGACCTCCATCTGGTTGCAGTACTCCCACGTGCGACGGATCTCGTCGATGTCGGAGAAGTCGATCTGCGGGTCGACGCCCTGGGAGAACAGGTTCATGCCCAGGGTGACCAGGTCGACGTTGCCGGTGCGCTCGCCCTGCCCGAACAGGCAGCCCTCGACGCGGTCGGCGCCGGCCATCAGGGCCAGTTCGGCGGCGGCGACGGCGGTGCCGCGGTCGTTGTGCGGGTGGATCGACAGGCAGACGTGCTCGCGGCGGGAGAGGTTGCGGCCCATCCACTCGAAGCGGTCGGCGTGCGTGGAGGGCGTGGAGCGCTCGACGGTGGCGGGCAGGTTGAGGATGATCTCGCGGCCCGGGCCGGGCTGCCAGACGTCCATGACCGCCTCGCAGACCTCCAGCGCGAAGTCCAGCTCGGTGTCGGTGAAGATCTCGGGGCTGTACTGGTAGCCGAACTCGGTCTCCGGGCCCAGCAGCTTCTCGGCGTACTCCATGACCAGCCGGGTGCCGTCGACGGCGATCTGCTTGATGTCGTCCTTGGAGCCGCGGAAGACGACCCGGCGGAAGACCGGTGCCGTGGCGTTGTACAGGTGGACCGTCGCGCGCTTGGCGCCCTTCAGGGACTCCACCGTGCGCTCGATCAGGTCCTCGCGCGCCTGGGTCAGTACGGAGATGGTGACGTCGTCGGGAATGGCCCCGGGCTCCTCGATGATGGAGCGCACGAAGTCGAAGTCGGTCTGGCCGGAGGCCGGGAAGCCGACCTCGATCTCCTTGTAGCCCATCTTGACCAGCAGGTCGAACATGGCGCGCTTGCGGGCCGGCGACATGGGGTCGATCAGGGCCTGGTTGCCGTCGCGCAGGTCGGTGGAGAGCCAGCGGGGGGCGGTGGAGATCCGGTTGGCCGGCCAGGCGCGGTCCGGGATGTCGACCTGCTCGTAGCGGCCGTACTTGTGGATCGGCATGGTGCTGGGCTGCTGGCGGTTCGCCATGATGCTTAGGGCTCCTCAGAGGGTGTCCGGAAGGACGGCCGACGACGCAGCACCAAGCTCCGCGGGGAGGGAGTCGGCCTCGACTACAGGCCCTCGCCGCGGCAGCTAAGGAGAAGCAGCCCGAAACGCATGATGCGCAGCATGCTAGCCGAGCCTCTCCCGGCGCGTGGGGTCGTATCAGTATGCGGGACTCGACGCACATAGTGGACAAAAAGTGCGCCATCCCACTCCCCCGGTTCGCCATACCCCGCTTCCCCCACGTCGCCTTACCACTCGCCACGGAGCGTGAGGGGCGTTGTCCCGGTATTTCACCAATCATGGTGGCGACTAGTGACAGCTTCGTCACGCAGTGCAAGGGTGCCGGGCA
Organism: Streptomyces tuirus; assembly: GCF_014701095.1. Taxonomy (NCBI): domain Bacteria; kingdom Bacillati; phylum Actinomycetota; class Actinomycetes; order Kitasatosporales; family Streptomycetaceae; genus Streptomyces; species Streptomyces tuirus. The sequence continues at coordinate 2,306,924 of NZ_AP023439.1, forward strand.
TGACGACTCACGGGGGCTTCGAGCCCGTCTTCTGCACCATCGTTCCGCCTCATGTCCTCGACAAGCTCGCCCAGGCCGAGGACCCCTCGCTCGCCGGTCCCGCCCGCCGCACCCTGCAGCGCGACGCCTTCGAGCGCACCCAGCGCCGCCTGACCACGGTCATCGGCGCGAGTGCCGTCGCCGCGGTCGCCGACGGCAAGCCGCAGCGCACGATCCATGACGCCCGGCACGGCACCGACCTGCCCGGACACAAGGTCCGCGGCGAGGGCGACAAGCCCGGCAAGGACGCCACCGTCAACCGCGCCTACGCCGGTCTCGGCGCCACCTTCGAGCTGTTCCTCCAGGCCTACCAGCGCGACTCGATCGACGGGAACGGCCTCCCGCTGAACGCGACGGTGCACTACGACCGCGACTACAACAACGCGTTCTGGAACGGCGAGCAGATGGTCTTCGGCGACGGGGACGGCGAGATCTTCCTCGACTTCACCATCCCGATCGACGTCATCGGCCACGAACTCGCGCACGGCGTCACCCAGTACACGGCCAACCTCACCTACTTCGGCCAGCCCGGCGCGCTCAACGAGTCCCTGTCGGACGTCTTCGGCGCCCTGATCAAGCAGTACACCCTCGGCCAGACCGCCGCCGAGGCCGACTGGCTGATCGGCGCCGGCCTGCTCGCCCCGCGCGTGACGGGCACGGCACTGCGCTCCATGAAGGAGCCGGGCACGGCGTACGACGACGACGTCCTCGGCAAGGACCCGCAGCCGGCGACGATGGACGACTTCGTGCGCACCGGCCGCGACAACGGCGGTGTCCACATCAACTCGGGCATCCCGAACCACGCCTTCTACCTCGCCGCCACGGCCCTCGGCGGCCACGCCTGGGAGCGGGCCGGGCAGGTCTGGTACGACGTCCTGACCGGCGGCGAGCTGAGGCAGCAGGCGATGTTCGTCGACTTCGCCACCCTCACCGTGAAGGCCGCCCGGGAGCGCTTCGGCGACGGGGAGGAGCTGGACGCCGTGTCGAAGGCCTGGGAGCAGGTCGGGGTGCGGACCCTGTAGTTCCGTACTAGACAGGTGCCATGCGTATTCAGGTGCGGCGCACGGGCGGATTCGCGGGCATCGAGCGGCATGCCGAGGTGAACACCTCGGAGCGGCCCGATGCCTCGGAGTGGCACGCCCTCGCGGAGCAGGCCGTGGCCGCCGGCCGGAGCACACCGCCGGTCGGGGTCCCGGACGGGTTCACCTACCAGCTCACGGTGGACGGGAAGACCGTGTACTGCGCGGATCCCCGGCTGACGGAGGAGCAGCGGAAGCTGATCTCGCGGGTGCTGAAGGAAGGGGCGTGACGGATCCGCGTCACCGGCCGGGCAACAGCTCCTCCCCGCCCGGCCGTTGACTTCCATTACCCCCGGTACGGATGATCCGGCGCATGGCGACTGACGCAGGCAACCCGATCCCCCGCTTCCCGGCCGGCTTCCTCTGGGGCGTCTCCACCTCGGCACACCAGATCGAGGGCGCCACGGACGAGCGCGAGCCGTCCGTGTGGGACGCCTTCACGGCCGAGCCGGGACGGGTGAAGGACGGCTCGACGGCGGCGGTGGCCTGCGACCACGTCCACCGCCACCGCGAGGACGTGGCACTCCTGGCCGGCCTGGGTGTGAACGCCTACCGCTTCTCCGTCTCCTGGCCACGGGTGCGCTCCGAGAAGGGCCTGGACTTCTACGACCGGCTGGTCGACGACCTGTGCGCGGCGGGGGTCCGCCCCGTCCCGACGCTGTTCCACTGGGACCTGCCCGTGGACCTGGACTGGCTGGAGCGGGACACGGCCGAGCGCTTCGCCGAGCACGTGGCCCTGGTCGCGGACCGTCTCGGCGACCGCGTGACGAAGTGGATCACCCTGAACGAGCCCGCCGAGCACACCCTGCTGGGTCACGCCCTGGGCGTGCACGCGCCGGGCCGGCAACTGCTGTTCGACGCGCTGCCGGTGGCCCACCACCAGCTGCTCGCCCACGGCCTGGCCGTCCGGGCCCTGCGCGCCTCGGGCGCGTCGGACATCGGCATCGCCAACTCGCACGGCCCCACCTGGGCGGCCTCGACCGAGGCCTCGGACGTGGAGGCGGCGGACTTCTACGACCTGCTGCTGAACCGCCTGTTCGCCGACCCCCTGCTGCTGGACCGCTACCCGGACGGCATCGGCGAACTGATGCCGGGGGACGTCGAGGCGGACCTGAAGGTGATCGCCGAGCCGCTCGACTGGTACGGGATCAACTACTACGCCCCGACCCGGGTGGGAGCACCGCAGGGCGCGGAGATCGAGTTCGGCGGGATCACCATGCCCGCCGAACTGCCCTTCTCCGTCCGCCAGATCGAGGGCCACCCGGTCACGGACTTCGGCTGGCCCGTCGTCCCCGAAGGGCTCACCGAGCTCCTCACCACCTTCCGCGACCGCTACGGCGACCGGCTCCCGCCGGTCGTCATCACCGAGAACGGCTGTTCCTACCCGGGCGTCGACGACCAGGACCGCATCGCCTACCTGGACGGCCACGTCCGCGCCCTGCACCGGGCGGTGGAGACGGGCGTCGACGTGCGCGGCTACTTCGTGTGGTCCCTGCTCGACAACTTCGAGTGGGCGGAGGGCTACGCACGCCGCTTCGGCCTCGTCCACGTCGACTTCGACACCCAGGAGCGCACCCCCAAGGCGTCCTACCACTGGTACCGGGAGCTGCTGAGGGCGCAGGCGCCCACGGCTTGACGCCCACCCCGGTCCACAGGCTGTCCTCGGCGTCCGTCGCCGAGGAGTAGATGTCGGTAACAGGCAAATGGTTGCAGCGTGAACTGCTTACGAGCATAGTGACGTGTGTGACCAGGGTTCCGGAAGCGGCAACTTTTCCATCCGGCCGGTCCGTCGTCCGCTCGTCCCTTCCTTGACTGCGCCCACCCCCCACGGAAGGCGATCGCCGTGTCCCCCCACACGACATCCACTCCCCGGTTCCCGGACGCGGTGCGCCCGGACCGCACCGACTGGCTGGAGCTGCCCCCACAGCGGACCAGCGTCAGAGTCGCCCGCCATGCCATGCGCGCCCGGCTGGCCGCTTGGCAGATGCCCGAGGAGGTGTGCGCGAACGCCGTGCTGCTCGTGTCCGAGCTGGTCACCAACGCCGTGCTGCACACGCTCAGCGAACGGATCCTGTGCGGCGTCCAGCTGATCACGGACGCGCGCTTCCGGCTGGAGGTCCACGACGGCGACCTCACGGGCCGCGGCATCCCCGACCGCTGCCCCGGCCCCGACGACGAGGGAGGCCGCGGCCTGCTGCTCGTCCGCGAGATCGCGGACAACTGGGGCATCACGCGCTCGGCCCTCACGGGCGGAAACGCGGTGTGGGCGAGCCTGGGGCGGGCTTTATAGCGCGGCGAGGGGACTCGCGGAGGCCGAGGCCCGCACCACGGCCTCGCGGTACCTCAGAACCCCAGCTTGCAGGTCCAGGCTGTATCGACATGCGGCTACCGCCGCGCGGCCGGCGCACCCAGCAACGCCGCCAACCACCAGAGAAACGCGAACCGACCAGCCACAAACCCCGACGACGCCTCAGAACCCCAGCTTGCGCAACTGCCTCGGATCCCGCTGCCAGTCCTTCGCGACCTTCACATGCAGGTCCAGGAAGACCGGGGTGCCCAGCAGCGCCTCGATCTGCTTGCGGGACTTGATGCCGACCTCCTTCAGGCGCTTGCCCTTGGGGCCGATGATGATGCCCTTCTGGCTGGGGCGCTCGATGTAGACGAAGGCGTGGATGTCGAGGAGGGGCTTGTCGGCGGGGCGGTCCTCGCGGGGGAGCATCTCCTCGACGACGACGGCGATGGAGTGCGGCAGCTCGTCGCGCACGCCCTCCAGCGCGGCCTCACGGATCAGCTCCGCGATCATGACCTGCTCGGGCTCGTCGGTCAGGTCGCCCTCGGGGTAGAGCGCCGGGCCCTCGGGCAGCAGCGGCACGATCAGGTCGGCCAGCAGGCCCACCTGCTGGTCGCCGACCGCCGACACCGGCACGATCTCGGCCCACTCGAAGCCCAGCTCCTTGCCGAGCTGGTCGATGGCGATCAGCTGCTCGGCGAGCGTCTTGCTGTCCACGAGGTCGGTCTTGGTGACGATCGCGATCTTCGGCGTCTTCTTGATGGACGCCAGTTCCTTCGCGATGAAACGGTCGCCGGGGCCGAGCTTCTCGTTCGCCGGCAGACAGAAGCCGATCACGTCGACCTCGGCCCACGTCGTGCGCACGACGTCGTTGAGCCGCTCGCCCAGCAGCGTGCGCGGCTTGTGCAGCCCCGGGGTGTCGACCAGGATCAGCTGGGCGTCCGGGCGGTGCACGATGCCCCGCACGGTGTGCCGCGTCGTCTGCGGCTGATTCGCCGTGATCGCCACCTTCTGGCCGACCAGAGCATTCGTGAGGGTGGACTTGCCCGCGTTGGGACGGCCCACGAAGCAGGCGAAACCGGCCCTGTGGACAGCTCCGGCCGGCTCTTCGGATGACTGGGTACGAACGCTCATGCCGCCCATTCTCCCTGATCCCCGGAGCCGCCCCGTACCCGATGCGCCCGGTGAGCTTCCCGAAACCGTTCCTGGAGGCTGAGCGGGGGTGGGCCCTGCCGCCAGAGCACGGCCTGACCGCGGCCCCGACGCCCTCTGGCGCCGGGGCCGCGTCGCCGCTGTCTCAGTCGAACACGAACGGGCCCGGCGACTGCGGCCCGGTCGCCGTGCAGGTGATGGTGATGCCGAAGACGGTCATCCTCAGCGAGCCGCCGAAGGCCTCCAGGCTGTCGCCGGAGGCCACGGTGCCGCTGAGCGGGCCGACCTCGACGGGGGCGCCGGCGGCCATCGCCGGGTTCTCCGTGCCGGCGAAGTCGACGGTGCCGCCGTCGGCCTTCACCAGGGTGAGGGTGGACGAGATCGAGTCCTCTCCCAGCGCGATGGGCGCCGTGATCCCGGAGGACTTGACGGTGAGTGTGGCGGCGGTGCCGTCCTGCGTGGCCGTGAGGGTGGCCTCGCCACTGCCGAAACTGCCGCAGTCCCCGCCGATCGTCGCCGTCTGGGGGGTGACGGCCAGGGCCGCGGGGGCGAAGGCGAGCGCGGTGACCGCGAGGGCCCCGGCCGCCAGTGCCGCACCTGCTCCGATTCTCTTGCGTCTCATGGGATTCCGGCTCCGTTTCCGTGGGGGGCGGACCGCTCGGCGCATGGATGCGGGCACACCGCCGAGAGTCGAACCTGACGGTCCGTCGGAATGGACGGTTCCATTGATGCGTGCGGGGCAGATGGCGGCAAGGTGGGAAACTGGCCTAATTACCGCCGGTTACAGTGAAGGTCAGCCGGCGGTGACGGTGGTCCGGACCGTTCCGTCGGGCCCCGCCACCAGCACCGGCGTCCCCGCACCACCGAGGTCCCGTACGGCGGCCCGGTCCGCGTCGGACGCGCTCTCCGCCTCCGTCACGACCGCCGCCGCCTCCAGAGACGTCGCGCCCGAGGCCACCGCCATCGCCACCGCCGTCCGCAGGGCACTGAGCTTCAGGGAGTCGAGGGCCACGGTGCCCGCGACATAGGTGCGTCCGGTCTCGTCCCGTACGGCCGCGCCCTCGGGCACACCGTTGCGGGCCCGCGCGGAGCGGGCCAGGGTGACGATCTTGCGGTCCTCGGGGTCGAGCGCGCTGCTGTCGGTCATGATCCGAGCATACGTAGCGACCGCCCCGGCCCCGTCTCAGGGCCGGTCGAGACGGAGGCGGTCCGCCCGGGGCAGGCCGGCGACGACCAGGTCGTACGAGTCCTCGATGAGCTCGCGGACCAGCTGGTCCGGGAGCCCGCCGTCGACCGTGACGGTGTTCCAGTGGCGCTTGTTCATGTGCCAGCCGGGGACGATGAGGCCCTCGTACTCACCGCGGAGGCGGACCGCCTCGTCCGGGTCGCACTTGAGGTTGGCCTTGAGCGGGCGCGCGTCGAGGTGGGACAGGGCGAACAGCTTGCCCTGCACCTTGAAGACGGAGATCTCCGGACTGAACGGGAAGTCCTCGGCCGCCGCGTTGAAGGACAGGCAGAACGCGCGCAGCTCCTGCGGTGTCACTCCGCCTTCTCCTCCTCGGAAAGCGGGTCGGCCGGAGCCACCGGCTCCGCCAGCACCGTCACGATCTTGTTCCGGCGGCCGGCCGCGGCCTCCGCGGTCAGCCGCAGTTCCCGGCCGTCGGGGAGGTCCACGACGGCCGAGGCTCCCGCGATGGGGACGCGCCCCAGCGCCTTGGCCAGCAGACCGCCGACCGTCTCGACGTCCTCGTCGTCGAACTCCTCCAGGCCGTACAGCTCGCCCAGGTCACCGATGTCCAGGCGGGCCGTGACGCGGAAGCGGTCGTCGCCGAGCTCCTGGACCGGCGGCAGTTCGCGGTCGTACTCGTCGGTGATCTCGCCGACGATCTCCTCGAGGATGTCCTCGATCGTGACGATGCCGGCGGTGCCGCCGTACTCGTCGATGACGACGGCGACGTGGTTGCGTTCCTTCTGCATCTCGCGCAGCAGGTCGCCGGCGTTCTTGGTGTCGGGGACGAAGAACGCCGGGCGCATGGCCGTGGACACCTGCTCGGACTCGGCGTCGCGGCTGATGTGCGTCTTGCGGACCAGGTCCTTCAGATACACGATGCCGACGATGTCGTCCTCGCTCTCCCCGGTCACCGGGATGCGCGAGAAGCCGGAGCGCAGGGCGAGGGTGAGGGCCTGGCGGATGGTCTTGAAGCGCTCGATGACCACCAGGTCCGTGCGCGGGACCATGACCTCGCGGACGAGGGTGTCGCCCAGTTCGAAGACGGAGTGCACCATGCGGCGCTCCTCGTCCTCGATGAGGGACTCCTTCTCGGCGAGGTCGACCAGGGCGCGCAGCTCCGCCTCGGAGGCGAAGGGGCCGCGGCGGAAGCCCTTGCCGGGGGTGAGCGCGTTGCCGATGAGGATCAGCAGCGACGGGATCGGGCCCATGATCCGGGCCAGCGGCACCAGGACGTACGCGGAGAGCGTCGCCGTGTTCAGCGGGTGCTGGCGGCCGATGGTGCGCGGGGAGACCCCGACGGCGACGTACGACACGAGGACCATGACCGCGATGGCGACCAGCAGGGCCTCGGTGGTGCCGTCGAACTCCTGCAGGCAGCCGTAGGTGATCAGCGCGGCGGCGGCCATCTCGCAGGCGACGCGGACCAGCAGCGCCACGTTGAGGTAGCGGGTCGGGTCGGCGGCGACCTGGGAGAGCTTGGCGCTGCCGCGGCGGCCGGAGCGGACGGCTTCCTCGGCGCGGAAGCTGGAGACACGGGCGAGGCCCGCCTCCGCGCAGGCGGCGAGCCAGGCCACGACGACCAGGGCGATGGCGCCCAGGGCGAGTTGCGGACTCATCGGCGGCGTTACGAGACCGTCGGCGCCGGGGACGGGCCGGTCAGGCCCCGCTCCGCGCGCCAGCCGTCCACGATGGCCGCCTGGAGGCCGAACATCTCGGCCTTCTCGTCCGGCTCCTCGTGGTCGTAGCCGAGCAGGTGCAGCACCCCGTGGACGGTGAGCAGTTGGAGCTCCTCGTCCATGGAGTGCTGCGTCTCCGCGTCCTTGCCCTGCTTCTCGGCGACCTCGGGGCAGAGCACGATGTCGCCGAGCAGGCCCTGCGGCGGCTCGTCGTCGTCCTTGGAGGGCGGGCGCAGCTCGTCCATCGGGAAGGACATGACATCCGTCGGACCGGGGAGGTCCATCCACTGGATGTGGAGCTGCTCCATGGCGTCGGCGTCCACGACGATCACCGAGAGCTCGGAGAGCGGGTGGATGCGCATCCGCGCGAGCGCGTAGCGGGCGATGTCGAGGATCGCCTGCTCGTCGACCTCGGTGCCGGACTCGTTGTTGACGTCGATCGACATGGTGCTGTGTGTGTCTACTTCCCCTTGTGCCCGGACTTGCCGCGGCTCTTGTGCGTGCCGTTCTGGGTGCCGTGCGTGGTGTCGTACTTCTCGTACGCGTCGACGATACGGCCCACCAGCCGGTGCCGGACGACGTCCTTGGACGACAGCCGGGAGAAGTGGACGTCCTCGACGCCGTCCAGGATGTCCTGCACCTGGCGCAGACCGCTCTTCGTCCCGTCCGGCAGGTCGACCTGCGTCACGTCACCCGTGATCACGATCTTCGAGTCGAAGCCGAGGCGGGTGAGGAACATCTTCATCTGCTCGGGGCTCGTGTTCTGGGCCTCGTCCAGGATGATGAAGGCGTCATTAAGGGTTCTTCCCCGCATGTACGCCAGCGGCGCCACCTCAATAGTCCCCGCAGCCATCAGTCGGGGAATCGAGTCCGGGTCGAGCATGTCGTGCAGCGCGTCGTAGAGCGGGCGCAGGTACGGGTCGATCTTCTCGTAGAGCGTGCCCGGGAGGAAGCCGAGCCGCTCTCCGGCCTCGACCGCGGGGCGGGTCAGGATGATGCGGTTGACCTGCTTGGACTGCAGGGCCTGCACCGCCTTGGCCATCGCCAGGTAGGTCTTGCCGGTGCCCGCGGGGCCGATGCCGAAGACGATCGTGTGCTTGTCGATCGCGTCGACGTAGCGCTTCTGGTTGAGCGTCTTGGGGCGGATCGTGCGGCCGCGCGAGGACAGGATGTTCTGGGTGAGCACCTCGGCCGGGGTCTCCTGGCCGTCGCTCTCGCCGTTGTCGCTCGCCTTGAGCATGGCGATCGAGCGTTCCACTGCGTCCTCCGTCATCGGCTGCCCGGTGCGGAGCACCAGCATCATCTCGTCGAACACGCGCGAAATGAGGGCGACGTCCTTCGGGTCGCCGACCGCGCTGATCTCGTTGCCCCGGACGTGGATGTCGGCCGCCGGGAAGGCCTTCTCGATCACGCGCAGAAGGGAGTCGCCGGACCCCAGCACGGTCACCATGGGGTGCTGGGCGGGGACGGTGAGCTGCGCTCTCGCCTGCTCCTGCGCGGGGGTGTGAGCTGTCGATGATTGAGTCATGGGCCGGCGCTTAAGGCCTGCGGTTCCTCCTCGTCACGGCCGCGCAGCTGAGGGCGGCCTCGCGATTCCCAGGGTACGACGGGGGAGTGACAACGCCGTAGGGGTTTTGGGGCCGGGTTGCCACCCGGGCGCCTCATGCCGAGCGCCTGAAGCCGATCGTCGGCACGGCCCTGCGCAGCGGCCAGGGCCTGACCAGTTCCTCCGACACCAGTTCCGCGAGGAACCCGTATCTCTCCAGCGCCACCGGCGACTGCCCCTCGACCGACTGGACCCTGCGCCACCACGCCGCGATCTCCGACCAGCCCGGCGCCGACAGCGATCCGCCGAACTCCTGCACCGACAGCGCCGCGGTGAGCCCGGCGAAGGCCAGCCGGTCCGCGAGCGGCCAGTCCGCCAGCGTCCCGGCGACGAACCCGGCGACGAACACGTCACCCGCCCCGGTCGGATCGAGCGCCTCGACCGCGATGGCCGGCACCTCGGCCGTCTCCCCCGTGCGCCGGTCCACCGCGTAGGCCCCGTCCGCGCCGAGGGTGACCACCGCGAGCGGTACGTACTCGGTCAGGGCGTGCGCGGCGGCCCGGGGGCAGTCCGTGCCCGTGTACCGCATCGCCTCCTGCGCGTTGGGCAGGAACGCCTCGCAGTGCCGCAGATCGGGCAGCCCCGCCAGGTCCCACGCCCCGGTGTCGTCCCAGCCGACGTCGCCGAACACCCGGGTGCCGTCGCTCGCGGCCTGGGCGATCCAGGGCGCGCTCACGCCGGGGGCGAGGGAGGCGACGGCGGCACGCGCGCGTGGGGGGCAGGCGGGCGCGGGCTCCTCGGGGGGCGGCTCGTGGCCGTGCGAGACCATGGTGCGTTCGCCCTCGTAGGCCATGGAGACGGTCACCGGGGAGTGCCAGCCGGGCACCGTGCGCGACGGGGAGAGGTCGATGCCCTCGCCGTGCTCCAGGGCGTCCCAGCAGTAGTCGCCGTAGTGGTCGTCGCCGAAGGCGGCCGCGAGGGACGTGCGCAGACCGAGGCGGGCGAGGGCGGTGGCCATGTTGGCGACGCCGCCGGGGCTCGACCCCATGCCGCGCGCCCAGGACTCCGTCCCGCGCACCGGGGCGGAGTCGAGCCCGGTGAAGATGATGTCCAGGAAGACGGTGCCGGTGAGGTAGACGTCCCAGGGCGGGTCGTCCGGTGTGCGCAGCGGGGCGAGGGGATCGACCTGGCTCTGGCGGTGCGATCCCGTTCCGGCCGGGCCTTTCCCGGCCGGGGCGGTGGACGCGGTCACTGTGCGCTCCCTGACGTGGTGCGGATCAGGCCAGTCTGCACCACACCACCGACAACGTGACGCCGATCACGCCGGACCCACCCGTCCCGTCAGCTCGCGCCGGGCCCCGGCGCGCCCCCTGCCCCGGCTTCGGCGGGCCTCACCAGCGGGGCATCGCGGGCGTGACCCACTGCGGGTCGGCGATCCGCATCGCGGCCGCGTCGTCACGGTCGCGCAGGGCGCCGTCGTCGTCCAGCCACCGCCGGTGCAGTACGGCCAGGCGCTCGCGGTCGAGTTCCACGCCGAGGCCGGGCGCGTCGGACACGGCGACCTTGCCGCCCTCGAAGGTGAGCCGCTCGGTGAGGACGTCCTCGGACTGCCAGGGGTAGTGGGAGTCGCAGGCGTGGTGGAGGCCCGGGACGGTGGCGGCCACATGGGTCATCGCGGCGAGCGAGATGCCGAGGTGGGTGTTGGAGTGCATCGACACGCCGACGCCGAAGGTGCGGCAGACGGCGGCGAGCTGCTGGGTGTTGCGCAGTCCGCCCCAGTAGTGATGGTCGGCGAGCACCACGTGGACGGCGCCCCGGGTGAAGGCCTCCTGGATCTCGGCGAACGTCGTCACGCACATGTTGGTGGCGAGCGGCACCCCGGTGCGCTCGGCGACCTCGGCCATGGCGGGCGTGCCGAGCGCCGGGTCCTCCAGGTACTCCAGGACCTCGCCGAGCTCCTGGGCCACCTTCACCGACGTCTCCACCGACCAGGCGCCGTTGGGGTCCAGGCGCAGCGGGTGTCCCGGGAACGCCTCGGCCAGGGCCTTGATCGCCGCGATCTCCTCGTCGGGCGGGAAGACGCCGCCCTTGAGCTTGAAGGAGGTGAAGCCGTACCGCTCCGTGAAGCGGCGGGCCTGCTCCACGACTCCCGCCGGGTCGACGGCAGCGCCCCAGTCGTCCTTCTCGGCGGGTACGCCCTGGGGGTGGCCGGCCCACTTGTAGAACAGGTAGGCGCTGTATGCGACGGCGTCGCGCACCTTGCCGCCGAGCAGCGCGTGCACGGGCAGTCCGAGCGCCTTGCCGAGGGCGTCCAGGCAGGCGACCTCGAAGCCGGAGAGGACGGACAGCCGCAGCTTGTCGGCGGTCCGGACACCGCGCAGCCCGCCGACGTCCACGGCGTTGTCGACGCGGGAGGCGTCCACCGCGACCCGGTCAGCGACCGTGAACAGGCCGTTCAGGTCGCTGACCTGGCGTCCCTTCAGCCGCTCGGCGAAGGGCCGGGCCAGCTCCAGGTACGTGGTGTCTCCGTAGGTCTCCCCCACGCCGGTGATCCCGTCGGCGGTGACGACCTCGACGATCAGCCGGGGCGTGTACGGCTGGTGGACGCCCTGGGTGTTCAGCAGCGGCGGGTCCGCGACCAGGATCGGCGTGAGCGTCACGTCGGTGACGGTGAGGTTCACAGGGTTGCTCCCACGAGGTCGAGTCCGGCGGTGGCATCTCCATATGTAGACATCATCCATGGATGAGATTGAGGGCTGACTATGCGAACGTCAACCACGAGGCGGGAATCCCTGCCGGCCGACCTCGCGAAGACCCGCTCGCGCGGCTGGTCCGTGGACCGCGAGGAGGGCGTGACCGGCATCGTCGGCTTCGCGGGTTCGCGCTGCGCTACGACAGTCCGGCGCTGGACGCGATCAGCTGCTCGGTGCCCGTCGCCCGGCTCACGCCCGCGCGCGAGGAGCGGATCGTCGCGGTGATGCGGGAGATCCGGATCAAGGCCGAGGCGACCGTCCCGGCGGGGTCCGGATCGGTGCACTGGCGCTAGGCGAAAACGCCGGCGGCACCTGACCGAGGGCGCTCATTTACCCGGGCTTCACCACCCCAAACACAACGTGCTCCAGATCACACGCCCCGGGCTCCCGTGGGGAACTACGTGCTTGATACAAATTGCTCGCGCGTTCCTGTCTGTCGACGGTCGTCGCCCACCCCCCCTTCCCCCGCTCCTTTCGCATGCCCTGGGAACGCCCGTGTTCGCCCCCCGCACCACTCCCTGGCCCCTCGTCGCCCTTTTCACGGCCGGGTACCTCGCTCCGTATCTGCTGCCCACCACCGTCGGCAGGCTCGACTCGGACCTTCCGCTCTCCGCCACGCAGGCCGGAGCCGTCGGCAGTGCCCTGCTGCTGAGTTCGGCCGCCGCCGGATTCGTCCTGGCCTCCCGGGTCGAACGGATCGGAGCCCGCACCCTCGCCCGGCTCGGCCTCGCCCTGGCCCTGCTCGGCTACGGCGGTGCCGCCCTGAGCACCGCCGTCCCCGCTGTCGTCGCCGGCGCGGTCGTCGGCGGGTTCGGCTCCGGCACGGCCACGACCGTCGCCGCGACCCTGATCGCGGGTCAGAGGGATCCGCACCGGGCCTCCACGGCCGGACTGCTCACCGTCTCCGCCCTCGCGGGCGCCGTGTATCTGACCGTGCCGCACCTCGGCCCGGGGCACGGTCTGCCCCTGGCCGCGATCGCCCTCACGGCCCTGGCGGTCTGGCCGCTGACCGGCCGCCTGCCCGCCGCAGTGCCCGCCACGCCCACCGCCCGGCACGGCAAGGCCCGGCTGCCGCACGCCCGTTCGGGGCTGCTGCTGGCCGCCGCCATGGTGTGCTGGTCACTCGCCCAGAACTCCCTGTGGGGCGTGAGCGGACGCATCGGCCTGGAGCAGGCGCACCTCGGCGAGGCCACCGTCGGCGTCGTCTTCGCCGTCGCTCTGGGCGCCGGCCTGACCGGCGTCCTCGCGGCGGGTGCCCTCGGGGCCCGGCTCGGACGCGCGATACCCATCGGCGGCGGCACCGTCCTCATCGCCGTCTGCATCGCGCTCAGCGCCTCCGCGACCGACCTGGGGAGCTTCGCGGCCGGCGAGATCGCCTGGAACACGCTCTACCCGGTGGTGCTGTCGTACCTCATCGGGCTCGCCGCCTCGCTCGACCCGCGCGGCCGCTGGGCGGTGCTGGTCGGCTCGGCGTCCTCGCTGGGCACGGCCGCCGGTCCGCTGACCGGCAGCGTGCTGTCGGCACAGGCCGGGTTCCCGGTCATGGGCGCGGTGCTCGGCGCCGGACTGCTGGTGATCGCCCTGCCGATGACCGCCGTCGCCCTGCACACCGGCGGACGCCCGCTGCTGCCCGGCGCGATCCGCCGCCGCGGCGGTCACCCGGCCGCCCTGGTCGCCGCCGCCACGGGCACGCCCACCGGTGCGATCCCCGAGATCGGCGCCCCGGAGCAGCCGGTGGTGGAGATCCCGGTCGAGACCCCGGCCGTCCCCGCCCAGCGCGCCTACGACAAGGCGGGGTCGGAGGTCTTCTGAGCCCCTACCGGAAGCTGTACGCCTCCACCTCGGCGAGATACCGCGCCCGCAGCTCCTCGTCGTCCTCCAGGAAGGAGGCGAGGAAGGAGTTGCGGGCGAGCTCGCGCAACCGCTCCTCGGTGAGGCCGAGGGTGGTGCGCACCGCGTCGAAGTTGTCGCCGGCGTAGCCGCCGAAGTAGGCCGGGTCGTCGGAGTTGACCGTGCACATCAGGCCGGCGTCCAGCATGGCGGGCAGCGGGTGGTCGGCGAGGGTGTCGACCGTGCGCAGCCGGACGTTGGACAGCGGGCACAGCGTCAGCGGCACCCGGTCGCGCACCAGCCGCTCCACCAGCGCCGGGTCCTCCACGCAGCGCAGCCCGTGGTCGACCCGCTCCACGCCGAGGATGTCCAGCGCCTCGGTGATGTACTCCGGCGGGCCCTCCTCACCGGCGTGGGCGACCCGCCGCAGACCGAGCGCGGCGGCCTTCTCGTAGACCTCGCGGAACTTCACCGGCGGGTGCCCGACCTCGGCGGAGTCGAGGCCGACGCCGGTGATCCGGTCCAGGTAGGGCTTGGCGGCGTCCAGCGTGGCCAGGGCCGACTCGGCGGACTCGTCGCGCAGGAAGCACAGGATCAGCCGCGTCGAGACACCGTGGTTCGCCTCGCTGCTGCCCAGCGCCCGCCACAGCCCCTCGACGACCGTGCCGATGTCGAGGCCGCGGCCGGTGTGGGCCTGCGGGTCGAAGAAGATCTCCGCGTGCCGCACGCCCTGCGCGGCGGCCCGGGCGAGATAGGCGTTCGCCAGGTCCTCGAAGTCCCGCTCGGTGCGCAGGACGGCCATGAGCTCGTAGTACAGGTTCAGGAAGGACTGCAGGTCCTCGAACCGGTAGGCCTCGCGCAGCTCGTCCGTGTCGGCGTACGGCAGGGTGACGCCGTTGCGCGCGGCGAGTTCGAAGGCGAGCTCCGGTTCCAGGGTGCCTTCGATGTGAAGGTGCAGTTCGGCTTTGGGGAGGGACATCAATTTATCGTACGGCCGTTTCACCGACGCTTCGGAACCGGCACCCTCAGTAGATCGTGGGCCACGGTCAGCTCACCCTCGTACCCGGCGGCCCGGGCCTGGCGCTCGAACTCGTCCGGATCTGTATAGCGCTGGCTGAAGTGAGTCAGCACCAGGTGCCGCACGCCCGCGTCCCGGGCCACTCGGGCTGCCTGACCTGCCGTCAGATGGCCGTGTTCGACGGCGAGTTCCTCGTCCTCGTCGAGGAAGGTCGACTCGATGACGAGCATGTCGCAGCCCTCGGCGAGCGCGTACACCCCGTCGCAGAGCCGGGTGTCCATGACGAACGCGAACCGCTGCCCTCGCCGCGTCTCGCTGACGTCCTCCAGCGAGACCCCGCCCAGCGCTCCCTCGCGCTGGATCCGGCCGACGTCGGGGCCCTTGATGCCGTGCGCGGCGAGCCGCTCGGGCAGCATGCGGCGGCCGTCGGGCTCGACGATCCGGTACCCGTACGACTCCACCGGGTGCGACAGCTTCCGGGCTTCGAGGGTGTACCCGTCCGTGCGGGCGAGGGGACCGTCCGCGGCGACCGGGGCCTCGGTGATGCCGACGGTCTCGCGGTAGGCGGTGGCGTACCGGAGCCGGTCGAAGAAGCGCTGCCCGGAGCGGGGGTAGTGGGCGGTGATCTCGTGCGGGACCCGGTCGAGGTTGATGCGCTGGATCACACCGGCGAGGCCGAGGGAGTGGTCGCCGTGGAAGTGCGTGACACAGATCCGGTTCAGGTCGTGCGCGGCGACCCCGGCACGCAGCATCTGGCGCTGCGTGCCCTCGCCGGGGTCGAACAGGATGCCCTCGCCGTCCCAGCGCAGCAGGTAGCCGTTGTGGTTGCGGTGCCGGGTCGGGACCTGGCTGGCGGTGCCGAGGACCACGAGTTCACGTACGGACAAGGCGGATTACCCCGGGGGCCATTCGAGGCCGCGGCCCCCGAGCACATGGCCGTGCACGTGCCAAACCGTCTGGCCGGCGCCGCTGCCGGTGTTGAAGACGAGGCGGTAGCTGTCGAGCTTGTCCTCGTCGGCGACGGCCTGCGCCTCGCGGATCACGTCGGCGGTGAGGGCGGGGTCGGCGGCGGCGAGCGCGGCGGCGTTCTCGTGGTGCGCCTTGGGGATGATCAGGACGTGGGTGGGAGCCTGGGGGTTGATGTCGCGGAACGCGATGGTCGTCTCCGTCTGGCGGACGATGGTCGCCGGGATGGTGCCTGCGACGATCTTGCAGAACAGGCAGTCTTCCTGGGGCTCCCCTGCCATTTTCCCTCCGGGGGTTAGCCGAAATCGGTCTTGCCGGGAATCCTATCGTCGTCGGGTGCGGGTGCGTTGTGGGCTGGTCGCGCAGTTCCCCGCGCCCCTAAGAAGTCGGCAGAGCCGGAGGCGTCTTTGCGGGACTGGCGTCCAGGCTCTCCAAAGCCAGCCTGATCGCCTCGTCCAGTTGGGTGTCCCTGCCCGCCGCGTAGTCCTGGGGGCGTTGGACGACCTCGACGTCCGGGTCCACGCCGTGGTTCTCCACTCCCCACTCGTAGCCCTCCAGCCAGAAGGCGTACTTGGGCTGGGTGACCAGGGTGCCGTCGACCAGGCGGTAGCGGCTGTCGATGCCGATGACGCCGCCCCAGGTGCGGGTGCCGACGACCGGGCCGAGGCCGAGGGCCTTGATCGCCGCGTTGACGATGTCGCCGTCGGAGCCGGAGAACTCGTTGGCGACGGCCACGACGGGGCCGCGCGGGGCGTCCTCCGGGTAGCTGTAGGGGCGCATGCCGCGCGGGACGGCCCAGCCGACGATGCGGCGGGCCAGCTTCTCGACGACCAGCTGGGAGGTGTGGCCGCCGCGGTTCTCGCGGACGTCGACGACCAGGCCCTCGCGGGCGACCTCGACGCGCAGATCGCGGTGGATCTGGGCCCAGCCGGGGGCCTGCATGTCCGGGACGTGGAGGTAGCCGAGGCGGCCGCCGGACTTCTCGTGGACGTAGGCGCGGCGGTCGGCGACCCAGGCGTGGTAGCGCAGGGGTTCCTCGTCGGCGACCGGGACGACGACGGCGTGCCTCGGATCGCCGCCGCCGGACGGGGAGATGGTCAGCTCGACCGGCTTGTCGGCCGTGCCGATCAGCAGCGGGCCGGGGCCGAGAACCGGGTCGACCGGCTGTCCCGCGACCGCGACCACTGCGTCCCCGGGGCGTACCGCGACGCCCGGCGCGGCCAGCGGGCTGCGGGCGTCCGGGTCGGAGGTCTCGGAGGGCAGGATGCGGTCGACGCGCCAGCTTCCGTCCTCGTGGCGGGAGATGTCGGCGCCGAGCAGGCCCTGGCGGGGACCGCCGCCGTGGCCCCCGCGCGGGGTGACGTAGGCGTGCGAGGTGCCGAGTTCGCCCTGCACCTCCCACAGCAGGTCGACGAGGTCGTCATGGGTGGCGCACCGGTCCACGACCGGGCGGTAGCGGTCGAGGACGCCGTCCCAGTCGACGCCGCTCATGTCGGGCCGCCAGAAGTGGTCCCGCATGATGCGGCCGTTCTCGTCGAACATCTGGCGCCACTCGGCGGCCGGGTCGACGAACTGGCGTACGCGGCCCAGGTCGACGGTGATGTTGGAGTCGCTGTCGTCGTCACTCGACGCACGCCGGTCGCTGGGGACGACCTTCAGCCGGCCGTCGGTCCACAGCAGCACCCGCTTGCCGTCGCCGCTGACCGCGAAGTGGTCGGCGTCGACGGCGAGATGCTCGACGCGCTGCTGGGCGAGGTCGTAGCGCTCCAGCTCGGACTTGGGCTCGGGGTCGTCCGGAGTGGCCCGGGACGCGCCGAGTACACCGGTGACCGGGTGGTGCAGCCACAGGACGCCGTCCTTGGCGGCGCGCAGGTTGGTGTAGCGGGCGGCCTCGACCGGGAAGGGCACGATGCGGTCGGCGAGGCCTTCGAGGTCGATGCGGGTGGTGGGAGTGCCCTCGCTGTCGGGGGTCTCCTCCCGGTCGGGCGTTTCGAAGGACCTGCCATGCCGCTGCGGCCCGAACGGGGAGGGCGTGGTGGCCGCGAGGGTGATCAGATGCGGCCGGGAGCCCACCACGAAGGCCAGGTCGAAGACGTGCTCGTCGTAGACCGGGTCGAAGGAGCGGGTCGACAGGAACGCGAGGTGCTTGCCGTCCATCGTGAACGCGGGCGCGTAGTCCTGGAAGCGCAGCGGGGTGGCCTCGGTGACCGAGAGGTCGGTGGTGTTGGCGAGCTTCAGCTGGCACAGGGGCCGGGGGCCGGGGTGGGACCAGGCCAGCCAGGACGAGTCGGGTGAGAAGACGAGGCCCGACACGTCTCCGTCGTCGCTGCGGTCGACCTCCCGCACCTCGCCCGTCTCCCGCTCCACGAGCAGCAGGCGCCCGTCGTGGGAGGAGACGGCCGCTCGGCTGCCGTCGGGCGCCATGGCGAGGTCCAGCACCCGGCCGAGCTGCCCGGCGGCGAGCCGGCGGGGCGTCGCCCCGGGGGCGACTCCGGTGGCGGGCGCGAACTCCAGGGCGTCGTCGCCCTCGGCGTCCGTCACCCACACCACCCACTGCTCGCCGTCCGCGCGGAACGTGCGCGGCAGCCGGGCCCGCACCCCGGGTGTCGCGGCCAGTGCGCGCGCCGGTCCGGCGCGGTGGGTGACCCAGTGCACGGAGCCGCGTACGGCGACCGCGCTGCCGCGGGCCGTGTAGTCCGGGGACGCCGACCCGAACCACCGGGAGGCGTTCACCGGGAACGGCTGGAGGTCGGTGCGCTGTCCGCCCAGCCGCACGTCCAGCCGCCGCGGCTCGGCTCCCTCCAGGTCGTCCAGCACCCACAGTTCGCCGGCGCTGGAGTAGACGACCCGAGTGCCGTCGGTCGCGGCGTGCCGGGCGTAGAAGCCGTCGAGCGGGGTGTGCCGGCGCAGGTCGGAGCCGTCGGCGAGGGAGGAGTAGAGCGCTCCGGTGCCCTCGTGGTCGGAGAGGAAGCCGACCCGGTCCCCCACCCACACCGGGTACTCGAGGTTGCCGTCGAGGTCCTCGTGCAGCCGCGTGAACTGGCCGTCGTCCTCGCGGTCGATCCACAACTTGCCCGCCGTACCGCCGCGGTAGCGCTTCCACCAGGCCGCCTCACGCCCCATCGGTGCGGACAGCAGCACCGTGTGCGGGCCGTGGGCGACGTCGCCGACGGGTCCGTACGGCAGGGTGGTGGCCGGGCCGCCGTCCAGCGGGACGGCGCGCGCCCAAGTGCGGCGCAGGCTCGCCTGCCCCTGGGTGCTGATCGCCAGCACCTCGCCCTCCGGAGTCCAGCCGCGCACCTGTGTCTTGAGGCTCCCCCAGTACGTCAGCCGCTTGGCCGGGCCGCCGTCGACCGGGGCGACGAAGACCTCGGGGGCGCCGTCGCGGGTGGAGGTCCAGGCGACGGTGGCGCCGTCGGGCGAGATGCGGGGCTGGGTCACCGGCACGTTGTCGGCGCTGACCCGCCAGGCCCGGCCGCCGTCGAGTGGAGCGAGCCACACGTCGTCCTCGGCGGTGAAGGCGACCAGGTCGCCGTGCACATGGGGGAACCGGAGGTAAGCAGACGATGTCACCCGATCACCCTATGCAGGGAGCACGCCGCGCGGACAGAGTTCGGATCACTTGCCCTCGACGGGGCGGCAGTCCGGGTACCGGTCGCACCAGACGGTCTGGGTGACGGTCACGGTGACAGTCGGTCCGGGCCGGCCGTCGGCGGGCCCGCCGACGGGGGGCGGGGTGGTGGAGTCGCAGTCGCCGAGGCCGTCGACCTGGAACCACACCTTGCCGTCCACCTTGGCGGTGATGTTCCCGCGCACACAGGCGCCGTCCACCGCGTGGGTGACCTTGCCGTCGACGGTGATGTCCTTGCCGTCCTTGGTCTCGCCCTCGCAGTCGACGGTCGCGACGGTCCGCTCACGCGCCGAGGGTGACGACTTCCCGCCGTTGTCCCCGTAGGAGGCCGTGCAGGTGAGCCAACGCACGCCCGCCTTCTGCCGGTTGAGCTCTTTGGTCACGGTCTCGTCGGTGGTGTACGCCACGGACGCGGAGCTGATGGCGCCGGGCTCGCAGGCGACGGCGCCGCCCACCGCCAGCACGGCGAACGTCGCCGCGACCGCCACCCGCCGCCCGCGCGGCCCCAGTCGGTACCTCGTCGAAACCCCCATGGAGGGGAGCCTGCCACTGACGGGGGCCGCGCGGTAGGGCGCAAAGGCGTCAGCCGCGCAGCGCCAGCCACTCCTGAAGCTCCAGAAGTCGGTCACGAGCAGGCGAACCCGGGCGAGTTCCTCGGTGCTTCCAAGCGGGTCAGGACCAGCGTCCGGTGCGTGCCAGGAGCACGGCCGCGGCGGCCGTCCCGGCGGTCGATGTGCGCAGCACACTGCGCCCGAGGCGGTACGCCTGCGCCCCCGCCTCCTCGAACAGCGCCAGTTCCTCCGGCGCGATGCCTCCCTCGGGCCCCACGACCAGCACGATGTCACCGGTGGCCGGGAGTTCGGCCGTCGCCAGCGGCGCGTCCCCGCTCTCGTGCAGCACGGCGGCGAAGTCCGCCCCGGCCAGCAGGGCGGCGACCTGCTTGGTCGTCGCCGCCTGAGCGACCTCCGGGAAGCGCACCCGGCGGGACTGCTTGCCGGCCTCCCGGGCCGTGGCCCGCCACTTGCCCAGCGCCTTGACCCCGCGGTCGCCCTTCCACTGCGTGATGCAGCGCGCCGCCGCCCACGGCACGATCGCGTCGACACCGACCTCGGTCATCGTCTCGACGGCGAGCTCGCCGCGGTCGCCCTTGGGTAGGGCCTGGACGACGGTGACCCGGGGCTGCTCCGCGGGCTCCTCGGACCACGAGTCCAGCTGGAGGATCAGCCGGTCCTTGCCCTCCGTGCCGAGCACGACGCAGTCCGCCCAGCGGCCCGCCCCGTCCGTGAGGACGACGTCCTCACCGGCGCGCAGCCGCTTCACGGAGACGGCGTGCCGTCCTTCCGGCCCGTCGAGGACGTACCGGCCGCCATGGCCCGCGTCGAAGTGCTCGACCACGAACACCGGCGCGGTCACAGCGCGCCCCCGCCCGTCAACGAGGCGCGGGCGGCGGCCAGTTCCCCGGCCAGCACCTCGACCAGTTGCCCGGCGGGCAACTCCCGGGCCATCTTGTGCCCCTGGCCGGCCCACAGCGCCATGCCCTGCGCGTCACCGGCCTTGGCGGCGGCCTTGCGCAGCGGCGAGGTGAGGTGGTGGATCTCGGGGTAGGCGGCGGGCGCGTACGGGCCGTGCTCGCGCAGGAACCGGTTGACCAGGCCTCGCGCGGGCCGCCCGGAGAACGCCCGGGTCAGCTCGGTACGGACGAACAGCGGGTTGGTCAGCGCCTGCTTGTGCAGGGCGTTCGCGCCCGACTCGTGCGTGGCGAGGAAGGCGGTGCCCAGCTGGGCCGCGCTCGCCCCGGCCGCGAGGACCCCGGCGATCTGGCCGCCGCGCATGATGCCGCCGGCGGCGACGATCGGGATGCTCACGGCCTCACGGACCTGGGCGATCAGCGACAGCAGCCCGATGCCCGTCCCGTCCGTCTCGGGGATGTCCCGGTGGGTGCCCTGGTGGCCGCCGGCCTCGATGCCCTGGGCGATGACCCCGTCCGCACCCGCCCGTTCGACGGCCCGGGCCTCGTCGGGGGTGGTCGCGGCGGCCAGGACGAAGGTGCCGACGCGGTGCAGGGCGTCGACGACCTCGCGGCCCGGGACGCCGAAGTGGAACGACACCACCGGCACGGGGTTGTCGCGCAGCACCACGAGCTTGGCCTCGAAGCCGTCGTCGCGTCCGCTGTCCGGATCGCCGAGCTCGGCCTCGTACCAGGTGGCCTCGCCGGCCAGCTGATGGGCGTAGACGTCGACGGCGGCGGCATGAGGGAGCGCGGCGCCGGCCGCTCCGGTGGAGCCGGTGCTTGCACCGGGGTACTCCGGCTGCGGCATGAAGACGTTGACGCCGAAGGGCCTGCTGGTGAGGCTCCGGAGCTGCTTGATCTCCTGGTACATCCCGTCGGGGGTCTTGTACCCGGCGGCGAGGAACCCGAGCCCGCCCGCTTCGCACACGGCCGCGGCGAGCTGCGGTACGGAGACGCCGCCCGCCATGGGGGCCTGCACGATCGGGTGGGGGAAGAGATCGGTCAGTGCGGAGGACATGACGGCATGTTGTCACGTCCTCCGAACAACTCCGAAACCGGCCTGCCGACTGGCATAGACCAGAGGAACAGGCACCTCCCGTCACCCGGGAGGCGTCCCGTGTCACCCGTTGCAGGCGCCCCGTCAGCGACCGTTGAAGGCGCCCGTCACAGGCGCCTCCTCAGCGACCGTTGAACGCGTCCTTCAACCGCGAGAACAACCCCTGCTGCCCCGGCTGGAACTGCCCCGTGGGGCGTTCCTCGCCGCGGAGTTTGGAGAGCTCGCGGAGCAGGCGCTCCTGCTCGGGGTCGAGCTTGGTCGGGGTCTGGACCTCGACGTGGACGATGAGGTCGCCGCGTCCGCCGCCGCGCAGGTGCGTGACGCCCCGGCCGTGCAGCGGGATCGACTGGCCGGACTGGGTGCCCGGGCGGATGTCGACCTCCTCCATGCCGTCGAGCGTCTCCAGCGGCACCTTCGTGCCGAGGGCCGCCGCCGTCATGGGGATCGTCACCGTGCAGTGCAGGTCGTCACCGCGCCGCTGGAACGTGCTGTGCGGCAGCTCGTGGATCTCGACGTAGAGGTCACCGGCCGGACCGCCGCCGGGTCCGACCTCGCCCTCGCCGGCGAGCTGGATCCGTGTGCCGTTGTCCACACCGGCCGGGATCTTGACCGTGAGCGTGCGGCGGGACCGGACGCGGCCGTCGCCCGCGCACTCCGGGCACGGGGTCGGGACGACCGTGCCGAAACCCTGACACTGCGGGCAGGGGCGGGACGTCATGACCTGGCCCAGGAAGGACCGGGTGACCTGCGAGACCTCACCGCGGCCACGGCACATGTCACACGTCTGGGCGGAGGTGCCCGGGGCCGCGCCCTCGCCGTTGCAGGTGTTGCAGACGACGGCCGTGTCGACCTGGATGTCCTTCGTGGTGCCGAAGGCGGCCTCGTCGAGCTCGACCTCGATGCGGATCATCGCGTCCTGGCCGCGGCGGGTGCGCGAGCGCGGTCCGCGCTGCGACGCCGTACCGAAGAACGCGTCCATGATGTCCGAGAAGTTCCCGAAACCACCGGCTCCGAAGCCGCCCGCGCCGCCGCCACCGGCCTGCGAGAGCGGGTCGCCGCCGAGGTCGTAGACCTGCTTCTTCTGCGGGTCCGACAGCACCTCGTAAGCGGCGTTGATCTCCTTGAACCGCTCCTGGGTCTTCGGATCGGGGTTGACGTCCGGGTGCAGCTCGCGCGCGAGCCGCCGGAAGGCCTTCTTGATCTCTTCCTGCGAGGCGTCGCGGCGCACGCCGAGTACGGCGTAGTAGTCCGTGGCCACTACGACTCCGCCAGGATCTGTCCGACGTACCGTGCCACTGCGCGTACCGCTCCCATCGTTCCCGGGTAGTCCATGCGGGTCGGTCCGACCACGCCGAGCTTGGCGACTGCCTCGCCGCCCGAACCGTAGCCGACCGACACGACGGACGTGGAGTTGAGTCCTTCGTGGGCGTTCTCGTGACCGATCCGTACGGTCACGCCCGGATCCTGCGCCTCGCCGAGCAGCTTGAGGAGCACGACCTGCTCCTCGAGCGCCTCCAGCACCGGCCGGATCGTGAGAGGGAAGTCATGCCCGAAGCGGGTCAGATTGGCGGTGCCGCCGATCATCAGCCGCTCCTCGTTCTCCTCGACGAGCGTCTCCAGCAGTGTGGAGAGCACCGTAGAGACCGTACCCCGGTCCTCGTGCTCGAACGCCTCCGGGAGATCCTCCACCAGACTCGGCACATCCGCGAAACGGCGGTTCGCCACACGGCTGTTGAGCCGGGCGCGCAGATCCGCGAGCGAGGCGTCGCCGACGGGCGCCGGGCAGTCGACCACCCGCTGCTCGACCCGCCCGGTGTCCGTGATCAGCACGAGCATCACGCGCGCGGGCGCGAGGGAGAGCAGCTCCACGTGCCGCACCGTCGAACGGGTCAGCGACGGGTACTGCACGACGGCGACCTGACGCGTGATCTGCGCGAGCAGCCGCACCGTACGCGCCACGACGTCGTCGAGGTCGACGGCACCTTCGAGGAAGTTCTGGATCGCGCGCCGCTCGGGCGCGGTCATCGGCTTGACGCCGGCGAGCTTGTCGACGAACAGCCGGTAGCCCTTGTCGGTGGGGATGCGCCCGGCACTCGTGTGCGGCTGGGCGATGTACCCCTCGTCCTCCAGGGCCGCCATGTCGTTGCGGACGGTCGCCGGGGAGACACCGAGGCTGTGCCGCTCGGTGAGGGCCTTGGAACCCACCGGCTCCTGGGTGCCGACGTAGTCCTGGACGATGGCGCGCAGCACCTGAAGCCTGCGTTCACTGAGCATCGCGCACACCTCCAAAGTCTCCGCCTGCTTGCCTGCCGGTCCGGCCTGGCACTCTGCGCGTGCGAGTGCCAGCATTCCCCGGCCCAGTGTACGGCGGTGGGGTACACCCCCGGCAAGGCTGGTCGTGCGGCGCCGTGCCCCGAGCGGGGCGCACCGCTAGCGTCGCCGTATGACGGTGACTTGGGAAGACCTCGGATGGGAGCGCGTGGCCGCCGGGGTGGGGCGGTGCCGGCTGCCGGTGTGGGACTGCACGGCGGGGCTGGTCGCCGGGGAGGGCGCCGCCCTCTTGATCGACGCGGGGTCGAGCCTCGCCGAGGGAGCGAAGTTGCGTGCGCAGGCGCGGTCGCTCGCGGGCCATCGTGTGACACATCTCGCGCTGACCCATCCGCACTTCGACCACGTCTTCGGGGCGGCTGCCTTCCCGGACGCGGAGGTGTTCGGCGCGGTGGGTGTGGACGCCGTGCTGTCGCGGGTGCGGGACCGGGAGGAGCTGCGCGCGGACGCGGTACGCCACGGCCTGGCGGCGCCCACGGCCGAGGAGGCGGCGCAGCGGCTGGTCCCGCCCGGGCACCTGGTCTCCGGCGAGTGGACCCTCGACCTGGGCGGCGGGTGCCAGGTGCTGCTGGCGAACGTCGGCCCGGGGCACACCGCGCACGACTTGGCGGTGCTGGTGCCGGGCGATCCGGAAGTGGTGTTCTGCGGTGACCTGGTGGAGGAGTCCGGCGAGCCGCAGGCGGGCCCCGACGCGGTGCCGTCGCACTGGCCGGCCGCCCTGGACCGGCTGCTCGGCCTGGGCGGTGAGGACGCGGTGTACGTGCCCGGTCACGGAGCGGTGGTGGACGCGGCGTTCGTGCGGGCCCAACGGGACGCGCTGGCGGCGCGTTTCGGCGTGTCGCGGTGATCATCGTTCGCCTTCTCCTATCGTCATCCGAATGCGCCAGTACTCCGCCGATCTGACCCCGCCGTGGAAGAAGCCCAAGCCGGTGCCCGAGGTCGCGGCGGAGCCGGGCCTGGTGGTGGAGGAGCCGGGGACCGGCTTCTGCGGCGCGGTGATCCGCTGCGAGGCGGGCACGGTGACGCTGGAGGACCGCTTCGGCAAGCACCGTGTGTTCCCGATGGAGCCGCGCGGCTTCCTGCTGGAGGGCAGGGTGGTGACCCTGGTCCGCCCCGCGCCGGGCGGCCCGGCCCGTCCCGCTCGCACGGCCTCCGGTTCGGTGGCCGTCCCCGGCGCACGGGCGCGGGTCGCCCGCGCCGGCCGCATCTACGTGGAGGGCCGGCACGACGCCGAGCTGGTCGAGAAGGTGTGGGGCGACGACCTGCGCATCGAGGGCGTGGTCGTGGAGTACCTGGAGGGCGTCGACGACCTGCCGTCGATCGTCTCCGAGTTCGCCCCCGGGCCGGACGCACGGCTGGGCGTCCTGGTGGACCACCTCGTGCCGGGCTCGAAGGAGTGGCGCATCGCCCAGTCGGTGACGAGCGAACACGCCCTGGTCGTCGGCCACCCGTACATCGACATCTGGGAGGCGGTGAAACCGTCGTCCCTGGGCATCGAGGCCTGGCCCAGGATCCCCCGCGGCCAGGACTGGAAAACGGGCGTGTGCAGGACGCTCGGCTGGCCGGAGAACACGGGGGCGGCCTGGCAGCGAATCCTGTCCGCGGTCCACTCGTACAAGGACCTGGAGCCGGAACTGCTGGGCAGGGTGGAAGAACTGATCGACTTCGTGACGACCCCCTGACCCCAGCTGCGGGCATGCGTGCCGCTAGGGGCGGCACCCGTCCCAAGGAGAGCGGCACCCCGCTCCGCCGGGCTGCGAAACCCCCCGCCCCCAGCACGAACGCCGAGCACCTCAGTCAACGAGGTCCCGAACAACCCCGTCCGCCAGCAACCGCCCGCGCAAGGTCAGCACAGCCCGCCCCTCCTCGTACGGCCCCTCCTGGAGCAACCCGTCGGACAAGGCCCGCCGAGACGCAGCCAGCCCCTCCTCCCGCAGCAGCGACAACGGCACCCCCTCCCGCAACCGCAACTCCAGCAGAATCCGCTCGACCCGCCGATCCTCATCCCCCAGCACCTCACGCCCCGCCCCCGGCGACCGCCCCGCCGCCAGCGCAGCCGCATACGCCCCGGGATGCTTGACGTTCCACCACCGCACCCCGCCCACGTGGCTGTGCGCACCGGGCCCGGCCCCCCACCAGTCGGCCCCCCGCCAGTACAGCTCGTTGTGCAGGCACCGCCCGGCCCGCGAGGTCGCCCAGTTCGACACCTCGTACCACTCGAAGCCCGCGCCCGAGAGAACCTCGTCCGCGATCAGATACCGGTCGGCGTGCACGTCGTCGTCGGTCATCGGCACCTCGCCCCGACGGATCCGCCGCGCGAGCTGCGTCCCCTCCTCGACGATCAACGCGTACGCACTGACGTGATCCGGCCCGGCCCCCAGCACCGCGTCCAGCGACGCCCGCCAGTCGTCGTCGGACTCCCCCGGCGTGCCGTAGATCAGGTCGAGGTTCACATGGTCGAAGCCGGCCGCCCTGGCCTCCGCCACACATGCCTCGGGCCGCCCCGGCGTGTGCGTGCGGTCCAGCACCTTCAGCACGTGCTGCCGCGCACTCTGCATCCCGAAGGAGATCCGGTTGAAGCCCCCCTCGCGCAGGGCGGCCAGATACGCGGGGTCGACCGACTCCGGGTTCGCCTCGGTGGTGACCTCGGCGTCCTCCGCCAGCCCGAACTCGTCCCGCACGGCCTTCAGCATCCGTACGAGATCACCGGCGTCCAGCAGCGTGGGCGTGCCGCCGCCCACGAACACCGTGCGCACCGGCCGCGGATCGTCGCCCAGCACCTTGCGCGCCAGCCGCACCTCGTCGGCCAGCGTCTCGGCGTAGTTGTCGCGGGAGGCCAGCACCCCGCCGGTGCCGCGCAGCTCGGTCGCGGTGTACGTGTTGAAATCGCAGTAGCCGCAGCGGGTCGCGCAGTACGGGACGTGCAGGTAGAACCCGAGCGGGCGGTCGGCGGCCCCGGTGAGCGCGGACGCGGGCAGCGCGCCGTCGTCGGGGACGGGCTCGCCGTCGGGGAGTGCGGAAGGCATGCCTTCCATTGTCCAGCACCGGCGCGCCCGCTCCGCCCGGAGCGGCTGTCAGTCCGCCTGGAGGACCAGCAGCGCGAGATCGTCCGCGGGCGGACGCGCCCCGAACTCGTGCACCAGCCGCTTGATCCGCTCGGCTATCAGCTCCGCGTCCAGCCCGGCGCATCCGGCCAGCGCGGTCGCGAGCCCGTCCCCGTCGTCGAACTGGCGGGAGCCCGAGCGGCGCTCGGTCACGCCGTCGGTGACGCACAGCAGCGTGTCGCCCGAGCGCAGCTCGAAGGTCTCGCTGGTGTAGGTGGCGTCCTCCACGACCCCGAGGAGGGTCTGGGGCTGCGCGGCCGTGTGGACCTCGCCGCCCGCCCCGAGCAGCAGCGGCAGCGGGTGGCCGGCGGAGGCGACGGTGCAGCGGACGCCGCCGTCGAAGGGCACGAGCTCGCCGTAGAGCAGGGACAGGAAGCGCGTCTGGGGGCCGTCGCCGGGCGGGGTGGCCCGCGCGCCCGCGGCCACCAGCGCCCGGGCCGCCGCGTCGGCGGCCTCCGTGGCGTCGTCGAGGAGCAGTTGGTTGAGGCGGTCGAGGACGTCGGCGACCCGGTAGCCCTCGCGGGCCAGCAGGCGCAGCCAGGGCCGGGCCAGGCCGATCACGACGGCCGCCTCGGGGCCCTTGCCCTGGACGTCGCCCACGGCGAAGCACCAGCGGCCGTCGCCGGCCGGGAACAGGTCGTAGAAGTCGCCGCTCGGACCGCCCTTGTCGCACGGCTCGTAGACGAGGGCGCTGCGCATGCCGGGGATCTCGGCCACGGCGCCGGGCAGCAGGCCGCGCTGCAGGACGGCGCTGATGGTGGCCTGGCGGGCGTACTGGCGGGCGGCGCCGATGGCGAGGGCCACCCGGCGGCTGAGGTCCTCCGCGAGGCCGGTGATCTCGTCGGGGAAGCCGGCCTTGCCGGAGCGCCCGATGACGAGGGTGCCCAGCGGGCGTCCCCCGGCGACCAGCCGGTACGCCAGGGCCGAGCCGGGCTCGGCGTCGCCGAGCGCCTCGCCGGGCCAGGGGTAGTCGACGGGTCCGGACCTGCCGCGCTCCTGGTTCCGTTCGAACGGGGACGACGACCCCGTTGGGTCGAACGGCTGCGGCGGGTCCTTCTCCAGGACGTAGCGCAGCTCCTCGATGCGGTTCTCGCTGCCGTGCCAGACCCGGGCGAGGCGCGGTCCGCCCGCGCCTGCCCCGCCGCTCCAGCCGCCGCCGGTGGCCTCGTCCTCCAGCCACACCGCGCACCAGTCCGCCAGCCTGGGCACGATCAGCTGCCCGGCGAGGGCCGCGACCAGGTCCTCGTCGAGCTGCCCGGCGAGCAGGTCGGAGGCCTCGGCGAGGAAGGAGAGGGCGCCGCGGCCGAGCCAGGCGCCGTCGGGCCCGTTGCGTCCGTCGTGGTTCTCGTGCCGGTCCCGCCAGTCCCGGAGGTCGTTCCAGTCACGCAGGTCACGATCTTCCCGTGCGGCGGGCCAGTCCCGTGCCTCCCCAGCTTCCCGTGAGTCCCACGTCTCTGCTGCCTCACGCAGGTCCCATGTCTCTCCTCCGGCGCGGTGGTCCCACGGGTCGCCTTCGCCGCGCCAGGCCCGTAGCGCCTCCACCGCCTCGTCGCCCTGGCACGGTCCGGACGCCGGGATCTCCGCCGCCGTCTCGTCGCCCCGGCGCGGCTCGGGCGCCAGGATCTCCGCAACCCGCAGGCCGCGCGCCAGCGCGTGCTCCCCGGCGTACGCCTCGATCTGCTCGCCGGCCGCGCACCCCCCGGCGGGCAGCCGCGCCCAGACGGTCTTGCGGCCCGTGCGGTACGTGATCCCCCACGCCTCGGAGAGCGCGCCGACGAGCCGCAGGCCGCGCCCGTACTCGGGGGTGTCATGGGGCGTCTCCGGTTCGCCGCCGCGCGGGGCGCGGGAGGGGTGGTGGTCGGAGACCTCGACGACGAGCGCGGCCGTGGTGGCCGGGGTGTCGCCCTCCAGCCGGCACTCCATCTCGACGTCGGTGCCGGCGTGTACGACGGCGTTGGTGACGAGTTCGCTGACGACGAGCGTGGCGTCGTCGGCGAGGCGGTCGGTGAGGTGCTCCGAGCCGGGCAGGCCGAGTCCGGTCCACTCGGTCAGCGCCGTGCGCACCAGGGCGCGTGCGGCGCCCGGCGCGACGGAACTGCCGGACAGGGTCGCGTGCGCCCGCGCACGGTCCGGTGCGGGCGCCTCGGAGGTGAGCGCCCCGGCAGACGGTGTGATCACCTCCGCTGACGGTACGGGCTCCTCGGAAACGGGCCCCTCCTGGACGGGCACGGGCGTCTCCCAAGCGTGTGCAGGCGCCTCTGAGGCACGGGAAGCGGTCTCCCGTTGCGTCGGAATGGCCCCCATGGACAGCTCCCCGGGCAGTTCGTACGAATACGCCACAGTCGATGCCGACAGAGTGACAGACTGACCCCGCCCATAAGCGCCGAGTTACCGAAGTGGGCCGCCATGAGTGAGAACAGTGCTACTGCTGTGGTCGAAGACCGGCACGAAGACGGTCAGATTCGTGCATCCGATCTGCGTCCCCTGCTCGCGGCCATGACAGCGGCACGTGACGGTGATTTCACCAAGGTGCCGGAATCCGGCCACGGCATGGTGGCCGAACTCACCGCGGTCTTCAACCAGATCATGGACCGCAGCGTCCACTTCACGTCCGAGACGCGCCGTGTCAGACGGGAGCTGGTGCGGTACGGCCGGCTCGACGAGCGGCTCTCGGCCAGCCCGGGCCAGGGCCTGTGGGCGTCCCGGGTCAACGATGTGAACCAGCTGCTCGACGCCCTGGTCGCCCCGGCGGCGAACGCCACGCGCGTACTGGACGCGGTGGCCGGCGGCGATCTGACCCAGCGGGTCGATCTGCACGACGGGACCCGGCAGTTGCGCGGCGACCTGCGGCGCCTGGGCCGGGCCGTCAACAAGATGGTGGACCAGCTCTCCCTGTTCACGGGCGAGGTGACCCGGGTCGCGCGCGAGGTCGGCACCGAGGGCAGGCTCGGCGGCCGGGCCAAGGTGCAGGGCCTGTCGGGCAGTTGGCGGGACGTGACGGAGGCCGTCAACACGATGGCGTCCCGGCTGACGGCCCAGGTGCGGGACATCGCCGCGGTGACGACGGCGGTGGCCCGGGGCGACCTGACCCGCACGGTGACGGTGGAGGCGACCGGCGAGCTTCTGGAGCTGAAGCTGACCGTCAACACCATGGTCGACCAGCTGTCCGCCTTCGCCGACGAGGTGACCCGCGTCGCCCGCGAGGTCGGCACCGAGGGCCAGTTGGGCGGCCGGGCCCAGGTGCGCGGCGTGTCCGGGGTGTGGAAGGACCTCACCGACAACGTCAACTTCATGGCGTCGAACCTCACCTCCCAGGTCCGCAACATCGCCCAGGTGACGACGGCCGTGGCCAACGGCGACCTGTCCCAGAAGATCACCGTCGCCGCGCAGGGCGAGATCCTTGAGCTCAAGTCGACCATCAACACGATGGTCGACCAGCTCTCCGCCTTCGCCGACGAGGTGACCCGCGTCGCCCGCGAGGTCGGCACGGAAGGCAATCTCGGCGGACGCGCTCAGGTCAGGGGTGTCTCCGGCGTCTGGAAGGACCTCACCGACAACGTCAACTTCATGGCCGACAACCTCACCTCCCAGGTGCGCAACATCGCCCTGGTCTCCACCGCCGTCGCCCAGGGCGACCTCGGCAAGAAGATCACCGTGGAGGCCAAGGGCGAGATCCTGGAGCTGAAGTCCACGATCAACACGATGGTCGACCAGCTCTCCGCCTTCGCCGACGAGGTGACCCGCGTCGCCCGCGAGGTCGGCACCGAGGGCAACCTCGGCGGACAGGCGCAGGTCAGGGGTGTCTCCGGCGTCTGGAAGGACCTCACCGACAACGTCAACTTCATGGCGCTGAACCTGACCTCACAGGTCCGCAACATCGCCCAGGTCACCACCGCCGTCGCCAACGGCGACCTGTCGAAGAAGATCACGGTCGACGCGCGCGGCGAGATCCTGGAGCTGAAGGACACCGTCAACACGATGGTGGAGCAGCTGCGCGCCTTCGCCGACGAGGTGACCCGCGTGGCCCGCGAGGTCGGCACCGACGGACGGCTCGGCGGCCGGGCCCAGGTGCTGGGCGTCTCCGGCGTCTGGCGGGACCTGACGGACAACGTCAACTACATGGCCGACAACCTCACCTCCCAGGTGCGCAACATCGCCCAGGTCGCGACGGCCGTGGCGCAGGGCGACCTGTCCCGCAAGATCGACGTGGACGCGCGCGGGGAGATCCTGGAGCTGAAGACGACCATCAACACCATGGTCGACACGCTCTCGTCGTTCTCCTCCGAGGTCACGCGGGTCGCCCGCGAGGTCGGCTCCGAGGGGCAACTGGGCGGCCAGGCCCGGGTCGAGGGCGTCTACGGCACCTGGAAGCGGCTGACGACCAACGTCAACGAACTCGCCTCCAACCTCACCACCCAGGTCCGCGCCATCGCCGAGGTCGCCTCCGCCGTGGCCCAGGGCGACATGTCCCGCTCGATCACCGTGGAGACGCAGGGCGAGGTGGCCGAGCTGAAGGACAACATCAACCTGATGGTGGCCAACCTGCGCGAGACGACCCGCGCCAAGGACTGGCTGGAGTCCAACCTGGCCCGGCTCGCCGCCCTGATGCAGGGCCACCGGGACCTGATGGAGGTCGCCGACCTGATACTCCGCGAGCTGACCCCGTTGGTGAACGCCCAGTACGGCGCGTTCTACCTGGCCGACCCCGACGAGGACAGCGCGGCCCCGCGCACCACCGCGCCGATCAAGGGACTGGCCTTCATCGCCGGGTACGGCGCCGCCCAGGACGCGACCGTCGAGACCGGCGGCCTGCCGGTGCACGGCCTGGTCGCGCAGGCGGCCCGGGAGAAGAAGCGGATCCTGGTGGAGGGCGCCCCGCCCGACTACATCAAGATCAACAGCGGCCTCGGCGAGGCGGCCCCGACGACGATCGTCATCATCCCGATCCTCTTCGAGGACAAGCTCCTCGGTGTCATCGAACTCGCCTCGTTCTCCCGCTTCTCCGATGTGCACCTGGCGTTCTTCGACCAGTTCGTCAACACCATCGGCGTCGCCATCAACACGATCATCGCCAACTCCCGCACGGAGTCCCTGCTCGGCGAGTCCCAGCGCCTGGCCATGCAGCTCCAGGAGCGCTCCGACGAACTCCAGAAGCAGCAGGGCGAGCTCCAGCGCTCCAACGCCGAACTGGAGGAGAAGGCCGCCCTGCTGGCCACGTCCTCCCAGTACAAGTCCGAGTTCCTGGCCAACATGTCGCACGAGCTGCGCACACCGCTGAACTCCCTGCTGATCCTGGCCCGGCTGCTCTCCGACAACCCCGACGGCCATCTCTCGGACCAGGAGGTGCAGTTCGCGACGACAATCCACCGCTCGGGCTCGGATCTGCTGCAGCTGATCAACGACATCCTGGACCTGTCGAAGATCGAGGCCGGCCGCATGGACGTACGCCCCAAGCGGCTCCCCCTCATCAAGCTGCTCGACTACGTCCACGCCACGTTCCGACCGCTCACGCTGGACCGGGGGCTGGCCTTCGAGGTGGCGGTCGGTGAGGACGTACCGCGCGAGATGTACTCGGACGAGCAGCGCCTCCAGCAGATCCTGCGCAACCTGCTGTCCAACGCGATCAAGTTCACCGCGTCCGGCAAGGTCGAGCTGCGGGTGGACCGGGTGCAGGACGCCGAGCACCGATGGGGGTCCCCCCGCTCGAGCGAAGCCGGGAGTGGGGGAGTGCGGGACACCGACGACGTCATCGCGTTCGCCGTGTCCGACACCGGCATCGGGATCGCGCCGGAGAAGCTCCCCGTGATCTTCGAGGCGTTCCAGCAGGCCGACGGCACCACCAACCGCAAGTACGGCGGGACGGGGCTCGGCCTGTCCATCAGCCGGGAGATCGCGGGCCTGCTCGGCGGCCGGATCGTCGCCGAGAGCGAACCCGGCAAGGGCTCCACGTTCACCCTGTACGTGCCGGTCGTCAGCCCCGGGCACACAGCTCCCGCGCCCCTCCCCGGGGACCGCGCCGACCTCCCCCTGCCGCTCCGGCCGGCCACCGGGCCCTTCCCGGTCGCGCACGACACGGACGACGCCTGGCCGTCCCCCACGAAGCTGGAGGCGTGGACGTCCGGCAGGCCGGGCCGGATCCTGGCCGGCCGGCGGGTGCTGATCGTCGACGACGACATCCGCAACGTCTTCGCCCTCACCCATGTCCTGGGCCGGGTGGGCATGACCGTGCTCTACGCGGAGAACGGCCGCGAGGGCATCGAGACGCTGGAGCGCAGCGCGGACGTCGAACTGGTCCTGATGGACATCATGATGCCGGAGATGGACGGCTACGAGACCATCTCCGCGATCCGCCGCGCACCCCGCTGGACGGGTCTGCCGATCGTGGCGCTGACCGCCAAGGCGATGCCCGGCGACCGGGAGAAGTCCATCGCCCGCGGCGCCAACGACTACGTTCCCAAACCGGTGGACATCGACGGCCTGCTGACGGTCGTGTGCGAACTGCTGGACCCCGAGGGCACGGAAGAAGAGGCATGAGCAGCACGGCCACCCACCCCGAACGCGCCGGAATCCTCCTGGTCGACGACATGGAGGACAATCTGACCGCTCTGGAGGCCGTGCTGGCCTCCCTCAACGAGCCGCTCGTCCGGGCCCGTTCCGGCGAGGAGGCCCTGAAGGCCCTCCTGCGCCGGCCGATCGCCCTGGTCCTGCTGGACATCCGCATGCCCGGCATGGACGGCTTCGAGACGGCGTCCCACATCAAACGCCTCGACCAGACCCGGGAGGTCCCGATCATCTTTCTCACCGGGGCGGACGACGACTCGGGCTACGCCTTCCGCGGCTACGCGACCGGCGCCGCCGACTACGTGACCAAGCCGTTCGACCCGTGGGTCCTCCGGGCGAAGGTCAGCGTCTTCCTGGACCTCTACCGCAAAGGCAGAGAGGTGGAACGCCTGAGGACGGAGATCCAGGACTTGAAACGCCGGGTGGGTGACGCCCCTTAGGGGCGCCCCGCCACTTCCTACGCCTCGCGAGAGCCCTCGTACATCTCCTCGATCAGGTGCTTGTACTCCCGCTCCACCACCGGCCGCTTCAGCTTCAGGCTCGGCGTGATCTCACCGTGCTCGACGTCGAGGTCACGCGGCAGCAGCCGGAACTTCTTGATGGTCTGCCAGCGCTGAAGCCCCTCGTTGAGCTGCTTCACGTACCCGTCGACCATGTCGACGGTCACCTGCGCGGCGACGATCTCCGCGTACGGCTTCCCCTCGAGCCCGTTGTCCTTGGCCCACTCGGTGATCGCGGCCTCGTCGAGCGCGATCAGGGCCGTGCAGTAGTTCCGGTCGGCCCCGTGCACCAGGATGTTCGACACGTACGGGCAGACCGCCTTGAACTGCCCCTCGACCTCCGCCGGGGCGATGTACTTGCCGCCCGAGGTCTTGATGAGGTCCTTCTTGCGGTCGGTGATCCGCAGGTACCCGTCGGACGACAGCTCACCGATGTCCCCGGTGTGGAACCAGCCGTCCGCCTCCAGCACCTCGGCGGTCTTCTCGGGCAGCTTGTGGTAGCCCTCCATGATGCCCGGGCCGCGCAGCAGGATCTCCCCGTCGTCGGCGATCCGCACCTCCGTGCCGGGCAGCGGCTTGCCGACCGTGCCGGTGCGGTAGGCCTCGCCCGGGTTCACGAAGGACGCGGCCGAGGACTCGGTCAGGCCGTAGCCCTCCAGGATGTGGATCCCGGCGCCCGCGAAGAAGTAGCCGATCTCCGGCGACAGCGCGGCGGAACCCGAGACGCACGCCCGCAGGTTGCCACCGAAGGCCTCGCGGATCTTGCCGAAGACCAGCGCGTCGGCGACCTTGTGCCTGGCACCCAGCCCGAACGGCACGGACGCGGTCCCGGTCCGCCGGAAATTGTCCTGCGAGACCTTGGCGTACTCGCGGGCCACCCCGGCCGCCCACTGGAAGATCTTGTACTTGGCGCCGCCGCCGGCGCGGGCCTTCGCGGCCACGCCGTTGTAGACCTTCTCGAAGATGCGCGGTACGGCCGCCATGTACGTCGGCTGCACCACCGGCAGGTTCTCGATGATCTTGTCGACCCGGCCGTCCACGGCGGTGACGTGCCCGACCTCGATCTGTCCGGAGGTCAGCACCTTGCCGAAGACGTGCGCGAGCGGCAGCCAGAGGTACTGCACGTCCTCGGCGCCGACCAGCCCGGTCGCGGCGATCGCCTTCGCCATGTACGACCAGTTGTCGTGCGGCAGGCGCACGCCCTTGGGGCGGCCCGTGGTGCCGGAGGTGTAGATGAGGGTGGCCAGCTGGTCCTTGGTGATCGCGCCGACCCGCTCCTTGATCAGCTGGGGGTCCTTCTCCAGCCGGGCGGCGCCGCGCTTCTCCAGATCGTCCAGGGTGAGGATCCAGTCGGCGGTCTCGACACCGGCCGCGTCGATCACCACGACATGCGTCAGCTCGGGCAGCTCGGCACGCTTCTCCACTGCCTTGGCCAGCTGCTCGGCGTTCTCCGCGATCAGCACCCGGCTCTCGGAGTCCGACAGGATGTACGCGGACTCGTCGGCGTTGGTCTGCGGGTACACGGTGGTCGTGGCCGCGCCGGCGCACATGATGCCGAGGTCGGCCAGGATCCACTCGAGCCGGGTGCCGGCGGCGAGGGCGACGCGCTGCTCGGCCTGCACGCCCAGCTCGATGAGCCCCGCCGCGATGGCGTAGACCCGCTCGGCTGCCTGCCTCCAGCTCAGCGACTTCCACTCGTCCGGTCCCTGGCCTGCGGACGATGGGACCGGATACCGATAGGCCTCGGCGTCCGGCGTGGCCGCGACGCGCTCCAGGAAGAGGCCCGCCACGGAGGGCGGACGGTTCTCGATCAGGGTCTGTGTGTCGCTCACGACATCCTCCGGGGCCCGCGACGATGCGGCTGGCTCAGGTGCGGCTGGGTGGCACTCACGAGATGCAGGTCACGCCCGTTGTTTAACTCGTGAGTAACTATCGAGCAGGGATCAGAGTA
Organism: Streptomyces tuirus; assembly: GCF_014701095.1. NCBI lineage: Bacteria > Bacillati > Actinomycetota > Actinomycetes > Kitasatosporales > Streptomycetaceae > Streptomyces > Streptomyces tuirus. The sequence continues at coordinate 2,343,146 of NZ_AP023439.1, forward strand.
AAGGGCGACCGGCCCCTGCGTAAGGGTCCGCGGCCTGTCACTTCGTACAGAGAGCTACCCCGGGAACGCACAGGGCCCGCCGCACTTTCGCACGACGAGCCCCTGTTCAACCCGGATTGCGGTGTAACCCACGGTAATCCGTGATTACTTCTTGCCCTTGCCCGACCCCGCGCTGTCATCACTGGAGAGGACCGCGATGAAGGCCTCCTGCGGAACCTCTACGGAACCCACCATCTTCATTCGCTTCTTGCCCTCCTTCTGCTTCTCCAGCAGCTTGCGCTTACGCGAGATGTCACCGCCGTAGCACTTGGCGAGGACGTCCTTGCGGATGGCGCGGATGGTCTCGCGGGCGATGACCCGGGAGCCGATGGCGGCCTGGATGGGCACCTCGAAGGCCTGCCGCGGAATGAGCTCGCGCAGCTTGGCGACGAGCCGCACACCGTAGGCGTACGCGGCGTCCTTGTGGGTGATCGCCGAGAAGGCGTCCACCTTGTCGCCGTGCAGCAGGATGTCGACCTTGACCAGGCTGGAGGTCTGCTCGCCGGTGGGCTCGTAGTCGAGCGAGGCGTAGCCGCGGGTCTTGGACTTCAGCTGGTCGAAGAAGTCGAAGACGATCTCCGCGAGCGGCAGGGTGTAGCGGATCTCGACCCGGTCCTCGGAGAGGTAGTCCATGCCGAGCAGGGTGCCGCGCCGGGTCTGGCACAGCTCCATGATCGAGCCGATGAACTCGCTGGGCGCCAGGATGGTGGCCCGCACGACCGGCTCGTAGACCTCCGAGATCTTGCCCTCGGGGAACTCGCTGGGGTTGGTGACCGTGTGTTCGGTGCCGTCCTCCATGAGGACGCGGTAGACCACGTTCGGCGCGGTGGCGATGAGGTCGAGGCCGAACTCGCGCTCCAGCCGCTCCCGGATCACGTCCAGGTGCAGCAGACCGAGGAAGCCGACGCGGAAGCCGAAGCCGAGGGCGGCGGAGGTCTCCGGCTCGTAGACCAGCGCGGCGTCGTTGAGCTGGAGCTTGTCCAGGGCCTCGCGCAGCTCCGGGTAGTCCGAGCCGTCCAGCGGGTAGAGGCCGGAGAACACCATCGGCTTGGGGTCCTTGTAGCCGCCGAGCGCCTCCTCGGCGCCCTTGTGCTGGCTGGTGACGGTGTCACCGACCTTGGACTGGCGGACGTCCTTCACACCGGTGATGAGGTAGCCCACCTCGCCCACGCCGAGGCCGTCGGCCGCCGTCATCTCCGGCGAGTTGGTGCCGATCTCCAGCAGCTCGTGCGTGGCGCCGGTGGACATCATCCGGATGCGCTCGCGCTTGTTGAGCTGACCGTCGATGACACGGACGTACGTCACGACACCGCGGTAGGAGTCGTAGACCGAGTCGAAGATCATCGCGCGGGCGGGCGCGTCCGCGACACCCACCGGCGGGGGGATCTCGGCGACGACCTTGTCGAGCAGCGCCTCGACGCCCAGGCCCGTCTTGGCGGACACCTTGAGCACGTCGTCGGGGTCGCACCCGACCAGGTTGGCGAGCTCCTCGGAGAACTTCTCGGGCTGCGCGGCCGGCAGGTCGATCTTGTTCAGCACGGGGATGATCTTGAGGTCGTTCTCCATCGCCAGGTAGAGGTTGGCGAGGGTCTGCGCCTCGATGCCCTGGGCGGCGTCGACCAGGAGGATGGTCCCCTCGCACGCGGCGAGCGACCGGGAGACCTCATAGGTGAAGTCGACGTGCCCGGGGGTGTCGATCATGTTCAGGATGTGCGTGTCGTTCTTGTCATGGGTGGGGGCCCACGGCAGACGCACCGCCTGTGACTTGATCGTGATGCCACGCTCGCGCTCGATGTCCATGCGGTCGAGGTACTGGGCGCGCATCTGCCGCTGCTCGACCACTCCGGTCAGCTGGAGCATCCGGTCGGCGAGCGTGGACTTGCCGTGGTCGATGTGCGCGATGATGCAGAAGTTGCGGATCAGAGCCGGGTCGGTACGGCTCGGCTCGGGCACGTGGCTGGGGATCGCGGGCACGCAGGGTCCTGATTCTTGAGGCGTCCGCAGTGTCTGCGGTCTCGGGTCGGATCGATACGTAGCCTCCATGGTCCCACGGGCGGGGACCACGGACGGGTTTGGGCCGCGGAAGGGGCCGCTGGTAGCCTGGGTGGCTGTGCCTCATGCCCTCTCGCAGAAGGCGCGACCTCAAGAAATCACCCGGTGCGGGATTCGTGCGGTGTCCGTACGGCCTCGTGCCAGAACCTGAGAAGGCTCATTCGTGGCGAACATCAAGTCCCAGATCAAGCGGATCAAGACCAACGAGAAGGCGCGGCTGCGCAACAAGGCCGTCAAGTCCTCCCTCAAGACCGCGATCCGCAGGGCCCGTGAGGCTGCTGCCGCGGGTGACGTCGAGAAGGCCACCGAGTACCAGCGCCTCGCCGCGCGTCACCTCGACAAGGCCGTCTCCAAGGGCGTCATCCACAAGAACCAGGCCGCCAACAAGAAGTCTGCGCTGGCTCAGAAGGTCGACGCGCTCAAGGGCTGACATCTGATGTGACGCCGGAGGGAATCGAGCGGGCCCTCTCTCATCCGCTCCCGTCCGGCACCCCGGATCCGCGCGCGGCCTGCGTTCGCCACGCGGGCGCGGATCCCGCAGCTTGAACCGAAGGCCCCGCTTTCCGCCCTTCCCCAGGGCGGCCGGCGGGGCCTTCGGCCTGTTCAGGACCAGAACGCGTTGTTCTTGTCGATGTCCTCGACGCATTCATCGAGGTCGGTGACCTTGTCGCCGACGATGCGGAAGATGATGCAGCCGGTGTCGTCGAGCCTCTTGCCGTTGCGCTCGGCCGTGAAGCGGGTCATGCCCACCGCGTGACCGCGGCCGTCGACAGCGATGCCGATCAGGTCCGCCTGCATCGTCCCGTTTGTCTCCGCACCGAGCCGTTCGTACATCTCGATGATCGAGTCCACCCCTTTGAAGTCGCCCGACAGCGGGTGATCGCCGGGCACGTGGTGGGTTGCGTCCCCCGCCATCAATCCGCGCAGGGTGTCCATGTCACCGCGCGAGAAGGCCTCGAACCCCCTGCGGACCAGCGCTGCGTGCGGGTGTTCAGCCATGACCCTCGCCACCTCTCCATCGCTCGGCGACGTACGGCTGATACACCCGATTCTCCTCTTCGGCAGGAGGAGGGCGACTCGATCACGGCACAGTGGACAGATGGACGCACACGACACGAGCGCACCGGCCCTGGTCCGCGCGGCGACCAGGCTCCCCGCCCAGGACCTGGAGCGGGCGCGGCGCTTCTACTCGGAGAAACTCGGTCTGGACCCCGTGGACGAACGCCCCGGCGGACTGCTCTACCGCTGCGGCGGCGCGGAGTTCGTGCTGTTCCGGTCCACGGGTGCCTCGCCCGGCACCTTCACGCAGATGGCGCTGGAGGTCCAGGACCTCGATGCGGCGGTCGCCGCGCTGAAGCGGCGCGGCGTGGTCTTCGAGGAGGTCGACGCCCCCGGCTTCCGCACCCGCGGCGGAATCGCCGAGATCGAGGGCAACTACCCGAGCAAGGGCGCACGCGGCGAACGCGGCGCCTGGTTCCACGACAGCGAGGGCAACCTGCTGGGGATGGGGGAGCCGGTGTTCTGAGGCAGTCCCTGCCGGCCAGGGCCCCGCTAGCCGCGTCCCCTGGAGCGGGCCGCCCTGGCGATGGTGACCACCGCCTTCTCCAGGGCGTACTCGGGGTCGTCGCCTCCGCCCTTCACCCCCGCGTCCGCCTCGGCCACGGCGCGCAGCGCGATCGACACGCCGTCCGGAGTCCAGCCGCGCATCTGCTGCCGCACCCGGTCGATCTTCCACGGCGGCATGCCGAGCTCCCGCGCGAGGTCGGCCGGGCGGCCCCCGCGGGCCGAGGACAGCTTGCCGATCGCCCGGACGCCCTGTGCGAGCGCGCTCGTGATCAGCACCGGCGCGACCCCGGTCGCCAGCGACCAGCGCAGCGCCTCCAGGGCCTCCGCCGCCCGCCCCTCGACCGCCCGGTCGGCGACGGTGAAGCTCGACGCCTCGGCCCGCCCGGTGTAGTACCGCCCGACGACCGCCTCGTCGATCGTCCCCTCGACATCCGCGACCAGCTGCGACACCGCCGAGGCCAGCTCCCGCAGATCGCTGCCGATCGCGTCGACGAGCGTCTGGCACGCCTCCGGCGTGGCGGATCTCCCCGTCGCCCTGAACTCGCCCCGCACGAACGCCAGCCGGTCCGCCGGCTTCGTCATCTTCGGGCAGGCCACCTCACGCGCCCCGGCCTTGCGCGCGGCGTCGAGCAGCCCCTTGCCCTTGGCCCCGCCGGCATGCAGCAGCACCAGGGTGATCTCCTCGGCAGGGGCCCCGAGGTACGCCTTCACGTCCTTGATCGTGTCGGCCGACAGATCCTGCGCGTTGCGCACCACCACGACCTTGCGCTCCGCGAAGAGCGACGGGCTGGTCAGCTCGGCGAGCGTGCCGGGCTGCAACTGGTCCGGGGTCAGGTCCCGTACGTCCGTGTCGGCGTCGGCAGCCTTCGCCGCGGCCACCACCTCCTGCACGGCACGGTCGAGGAGCAGGTCCTCCTGGCCCACGGCGAGCGTCACCGGGGCGAGGGGGTCGTCATTCGCAGTCTTCCTGGCCATCGCGCCAAGCATCCCACGCGCCACTGACAACGGATCCCGACGGACCGGGCCCTACCCCCCCGGGGGCCGCGGACGTGCGCGCACGCAGCACCGGGACGTACGCACACACGCCGGGCCGCTAGGACTCGCACACACGCCGGGAGCCGCAACGGCGCGCGCACGTGCCGGGGGCCGCGCTCTACGGCTCGCACACACGCCGGGAGCCGCTACGGCTCGGGCACAGGCCGGGGGCCGGTACGGCTCGCGCGCACACGCCGGGGGCGGATACGGCGCGCGCACGCTCCGGGGCCGTTACGGCTCCTCCCGCCAGCCCTCCCACTCGCCGGCCAGTCCGTCCAGCTCCGCGGGATCCAGGCGCTCGTCCTCGTCCCGCAGGACGACCAGCCACTGCGCGTCCTCGGCGTCGTCCTCACCGGCCAGCGCGTCCCGCACCAGCTGCGGCTCCTCGACGACCCCGAACCGCTCCCGCAGCGCCTCCACCACCTCTTCCGCGGCATCACGGTCGGGCAGCACCAGCACATGTCGCACATCACTCACGCCGGACATTGTCCGACACCGCGTCCCGGCCCGGCCGCCCAGCCCCTGCGCACGACCTGCACATCGAGGCCGACCACCCTGATGCTCGGCCCCACCATCGCGATGCCCCGCGCCAGGCAGACGACTACGCCGGATTTCGCAGCGTCGGCACCTTGTCGAGCTCGATCCCGAACCGCTCCCGGTACACCCCAAGGATCTCCTCATCCCTCTCCAGCTCCCGCTCCTCCCGCGTCCCGTCGGCCGCCGTCGCCGTGAGCCTGCGCCCGCTGAGCGTGATCCGCCCTCCCTCCTCCGTCACCCGCGAACAGACCAGCGACCGCGTGAAATGCGAGACCGGCGACGTGCTGTGCCACCACGCCCCGGCCACGAAGTCACCGAGCGCCCGCGGCCGCACTTCCAGGCGGTACTGCGCTCCGCCGTCCCGGAACACGTCCAGGTCCGCCGCCTCCACCGTGCCGTGCCCGCCGCGCACCCCGGCCGCGTCCGGCCCCGCCTCGACGATCCGGAACGTGCCCCCCGGGTCCTTCTGCTCGCCCCGGTCCCCGAACGCCAACGGCAGGTGGCTGTGCGCCCCGAACCCGACATCGGCCAGCCAGTCACCCCTGTCCACCGTCCGTACCCGCAGCGCGAGATGGTCGTACGGGATCCCGAGCCGTCCCCCGTCCCCGTACACCCGCCCCGCCAGCAGCGTCACGTCGTACCCCAGCGCGGCCAGCAACGCCCCGAAGGAGCCGTTGAGTTCGTAACAGAACCCGCCCCGCCGCGCCCCCACCACCTTGTCCAGCAGCCGCTTCTCCTCCAGCACGATCTCCTCGCCCAGATGGATCGAGAGGTTCTCGAACGGCACGGTCCGCAGGTGACGCAGGTGCAGTTCGCGCAGCGCGTCGACGGTGGGCCACGCCGGCTGCTCGGCTCCCAGTCGGCGCAGATAGGCATCAACCTGTGCTGAGTTCATGCCCTCAGTCTCGCGCCACCCTCAGCTCTCCGCCGCCTCCTGCGACCGCGAGCGCGCCGTCCCGGTCCGTCCGCAGCACCGCCGCGCCCCCGGCGCGCAGCGCCGCGACCGTGCCGGGCGCCGGGTGCCCGTAGGAGTTGCCCTCGCCGCAGGAGATGAGGGCCAGCCGCGGGGCCACCCGGCCTATGAGTCCCGGGTCCTGGTAGGCCGAGCCGTGGTGGGCGACCTTCAGCACGTCCACACCCTCCAGCGCCTCCGCCGCGGGTGACCTCGCCAGCGCCCGCTGCGCCGGGGGCTCCAGGTCTCCGAGGAGCAGCAGGCGCAGTCCGGCCGTGCGGACCAGCATGGCGACGCTGGCGTCGTTCGGCCCTTCCGGCACCGGCGGGTGGACCGGTGTGCCTCCTGGAGGCATCTGCGGCGGTCTCCCCTGCGGTGGCAGTAGGCCCGGCGGTGGCGGTGTCCCCGGCGGTGTCAGGGTCCACGGAGGCGAGTCCAGCGGCGGGCTCGGGGACGGGTTCGGCGGCGGGCTCGGGGGCGGGTCCGGCGGCGGCCACACCACCTGCCACGACAACTCCCCCGTCCGCCGCTGCTCTCCGGCCGCCGCCCGCGTCACGGGGATCCGCCGCGCCGCCGCCAGCCTCCGCACGAACGCGGCCTGGTCGGCGGGCTCTTCGAACCCCGTCGTCTCGATCGCGCCCACGGCCCGGCCACGCAGCACCCCGGGCAGGCCCGCCACGTGATCGGCGTGGAAGTGGGTGAGCACGACCAACGGGACCCTGCTGATGCCCAGTGAGCGCAGACAGTGGTCGACGAGCCGCGGGTCGGGCCCGGCGTCCACCACCACGCCGGTCCCCTCGCCCGCCGCGAGCACCATGGCGTCGCCCTGCCCCACGTCACACATCACCAGCCGCCAGCCCGGCGGCGGCCAGCCCGTGACCACCCGGGTCAGCGGCGGCGGCTGCACCACCACCAGCGCCAGCAGCAGTCCGCACACCGCGCACCACCAGGGATGCCCGAGCAGCCGCCGCCCGACGAGCACCACGACCAGGGTCACGGCCAGGAGCAGCGCCGCGCCCGCCCAACTGCCCGGCCAGTCCACTCCCCCGCCCGGCAGCGCCGCCCCGGCCCGGGCGATCCGCGCGATCCATCCGGCGGGCCAGTGCGCGCACCACGCGAGGGCCTCGGCCACCGGCATCGCCACCGGCGCCGTGGCCAACGCCGCGAACCCCAGCACGGTCGCCGGCGCGATCGCGAACTCCGCGAGCAGATTGCACGGCACGGCCACCAGACTCACCCGCGCCGACAGCACGGCGACGACGGGCGCGCACAGCGCCTGCGCGGCCGCCGCGGCACCCAGCGCCTCGGCCAGTCGCGGCGGTACCCCGCGCCGCCGGAGTCCGGCGCTCCAGCGCGGCGCGAGCGTGAGCAGGGCACCGGTCGCCACGACGGACAGCAGGAAACCGTAACTCCGCGCCAGCCACGGGTCGTACAGCACCAGCAGCAGGACCGCCGTCGCCAGCGCGGGGATCATCGACCTCCGGCGGCCGGTCGCCAGGGCGAGCAGCGCCACGGCTCCGCAGGCCGCGGCGCGCACCACGCTCGGATCCGGTCGGCACACGACGACGAAACCGAGCGAGAGCACGCCCCCGAGCACCGCCGTCCCGCGCAGGGAGATGCCGAGCCGAGGCGCGAGGCCCCGCCGCTCGACGTGCTGCGCCAGGCCCGGCGGGCCGAGCAGCAGCGCGAGGAGGATCGTGAAGTTGGCCCCGGACACGGCCAGCGTGTGTGTGAGGTCGGTCTCCTTGAACGCCTCCTCCAGCTCCGGAGTGATCCGCGAGGTGTCCCCGACCACGAGGCCGGGCAGCAGCGCCCGGGGGTCCGCCGGCAGCCCGTCGGTCGCCTCCCTCAGCCCGGTGCGCAGCCGCCCGGCGAGCCGCTGCGGCCCCGAGGGCTCCCCCACCACGTCCGGTGCGCCCTGGTCCCGCACCCGCAGCACGGCCGCGACCCGGTCGCCGCCCGTCATCGCGGGTGCCAGCCGCGCACTGACCCGCAGCCGCGTCGAGGGCAGCAGGCCGAGCCACGGTGACCGCCCCCGCCCACCGACGAACCGGCCGGGCGAAGCAGCGCCTACATCCACGATCACCAGCACCGGCGCCCGTGTCGTCACCGTGGTGCCGCCCGCCATCTGGAGGCGCCGCACATCGGCGTCGATCAGCACGGCCGTCGGAGCCACATGATCACCCCGGACCTTCGGCCGGGTGAGCCGCGGGTCGGATGTGAGCTCGACCTCGGCCGTCACCGTCGCGTACTCCCGCGCCAGGCCGGGCACGGGCCCCCGGCGCAGATCCGCCCCGTGCAGCCCGGCCGAGGCGGCGGCCGCCGCGACACACAGCAGCAGGGCGGCGGCGGAGGCACGCGGCCAGGACGCCACCCGGGCCCGCCGGGCCAACGGCAGCAGTCCGACGGCCACCAGGCAGCCGATCACGAGGCCGCACACCCACGCCGGAGACGCGTCCAGCGCCAGCGCCGCCGTGCCCCAGGCAGCCAGGGCGGGTGGTACGAGCCGCAGGTCCGTCGGGCCCTCCTGGCGTGGCCGGGCGGTGCCGAGACGGGTGCCGGAGGAGGCGTGCACGGGCGACCGGGTGGGACGGGGCGCGGATGAGGCCTCGTCGTCCTGCCGCGCCGGCGGGCCGGGGAGGCTCCTCATGGCCGTACGAGGTCGCGCAGGTCGGCGAAGCGGCGGTCGCCGATGCCGTTCACCTCACGCAGCTCGTCCACGGAACGGAAACCGCCGTGCTGCGTGCGGTAGTCGATGATGTGCTGCGCCAGCACCGGGCCGACGCCCGGCAGGGTGTCGAGCTGGTCCGCGGTGGCCGTGTTGAGGGAGACGGGGGCGGCCGGCGCAGCCGCCCCACCGGCCGGGCCGCCGGGAGCCGCACCACCACCCGCCCCGGCAGCCGGGGCGGGAGCCGGCCCTCCGACGATCACCTGCTCGCCGTCGACGAGGAACCGGGCGCGGTTGAGCCCGTCGGTGTCCGTGCCGGGCTTGACCCCGCCCGCCGCGTGCAGCGCGTCCGCGACCCGTGAGCCGGCCGGCAGCCGGTGGATCCCCGGGTCACGCACCTTGCCACCCACATCCACGACGATCTCGGGCGCGCCCGCCTTCGCGGACCCGGCGGAAGCCCCCGAGGCGGTGCTGGCAGCCGCCCCCGCGGCGCCCGGGCCGCCCTTCCCTCCGGCCTGCCCGCCCTCCTGCTCCGCCCCGAACGGCACCGCCGCCCGCACCACCTCCGGCGGCCGCACGGACTGGGTCCGGCCGGCCCAGAAGTGCTGCACGGCGAAGGCCGCGGCGACGACGAGCACCACCGTCAGTGCCACCACGCTCCGACGCTCCAGACCGCACCTGGCCTGCAACCACAGCGGCATGCGCTCCCGCAGCGCCGACCCCGCGCGCTCCCGCCAGGCTCCCCCACGCGCGCGGACGTCCTCGCCCCGGAGACCGCCTCTCGGTTCCGCCTCCAGGTCAGGGAGACCACCCATGGACTGCGCGAGCGCCGGACGGGCACCGAACCCCCGCGGTGTCTCGTCCAAGCCGACTGACCCCGGCGGCCCCTGCCCCGACTCCCGCCGCTCCCCGGGCGGTTCGACCGGTTCGGCCCGCCCAGGAGGCCCGCCCGGCCCTGCGTGCCCTGCGTCGCCTGCTTCACCTGCTTTGCCTGCGTCGCCTGCGTCGCCTGCGTCGCCTGCGTGCCCTGCGTCCCCTACGGGCCCCGTGTGCTCGCCGAACAACACCCCCGCGCGCCGCCGCAGTTCCTCCGCAGAGGCGTGACGCTGCCGGGCCCGCCCGCGCGCGACAGGCGGGCGGCGGTGATGACGGACGCGCCCGTCGGACGCCGGATGACGGCCCGGCCCACTGGTCGCGGTCGCTGTGCGTGAACGTGATCGAAGTGCCATGCGACGAGGATCGGCCACTCCGGTCCACTCGCGATGATCTTGGTCAATTCCCGGGGACAATCCCCCGGTTGTGGATAACTCCGCCACTCACACGGGCGGCCGGAGCCCCCAGCAACGTTCACCGGGGCGAAACCACGACCCCCAGCAGCCCGGGTCCCGTATGCGCCCCGATCACCGCCCCGACCTCGCTCACATGCAGATCGGCCAGCCCGGACAACCGGGTCCGCAGCCGGTCGGCGAGGGCCGACGCCCGGTCCGGGGCGGCGAGATGGTGGACGGCGACATCCACCTGGGCGCTGCCCGCGCGGTCGGCCGCGATCTCCTCGAGGCGGGCGATCGCCTTGGACGCGGTCCGTACCTTCTCCAGCGGCTCGATGCGGCCGTCGGCCAGTTGCAGCAGCGGCTTCACGGCCAGCGCCGAGCCCAGCAGGGCCTGGGTGGCGCCGATACGCCCGCCGCGCCGCAGGTAGTCGAGGGTGTCGACGTAGAAGTAGGCGGAGGTGCCGGCGGCCCTCTTCTCGGCGGCCGCGACCGCCTCGTCGACCGTGCCGCCCGACTCCGCGGCCTCCGCCGCGGCGAGCGCGCAGAACCCGAGCGCCATCGCGATCATGCCCGTGTCCACCACCCGCACCGGCACCGGCGCCTGCCGTGCGGCCACGACGGCGGCGTCGTAGGTCCCGGAGAGCTCGGCGGAGAGGTGGAGGGAGACGATGCCGGTGGCGCCGGACTCGGCGACCTTGCGGTAGGTCTCCTCGAAGACCGCGGGGCCGGGCCGCGAGGTCGTCACGGGGCGCCGCTTCTGCAAAGCCTGGGCCAGGGCCCGGGTCGAGATCTCGGTGCCCTCCTCCAGCGCCCGGTCGCCGAGGACCACGGTCAGAGGCACCGCGGTGATGCCGTGACGCTCCATCGTCCGGGTCGGCAGGTAGGCCGTTGAATCGGTGACGATCGCGACATGGCGGGACATGAGCTGGAGGTTACCTGCCGTAGTGCCCGTGCGGCAGCCCGGCCCCCGCGCCCTGCGGGGCCACTGGCCGGATCAAGTGGTGCTCTCAGGGCGGGGCTTCTTCTGCCAGGGGTACGCCGGGCGCGCCGCGGGCGGTGTGATGGCGGGCCGCGCCGGCTCCTGCTCGGGGCTCGGCTGCGCGGTGTCCGGCCAGGTCTGCCCGGCCGTGGTGGCATCGGCGGCGGGCGCCTCGGGCCAGGGCGGCGGCGCGGCGGACTGCGACGACGAGCCCGGCCGCGAGGAGGACGCGGGCTGCCCGGAGGATGCGGACGGCTGCGAGGAGGCGGGCTGCGGCTCCGGCGCCGTCCAGTGCCGCAGCGCCCCGGACTCCAGGTCGATCTGCGCGCTGAGCGAGTCCAGGTCGTCGTCCGCGAAGCGCCGGGCCCGGTCGCGGGCCGCCCAGCGCAGCGAGTCCGCCGAGTGCGTGATGCGTTCGGTGCGCTCGCGCAGCCCGGGCAGCCGCTCCCTGAGCGCGGCGCGGTCCGGCTCGGACTCCAGGCGCCTCAGCTCGCCGTCCAGCTCGTGCCCGTGCGCACTGAGCCGCTCGAAGAGGCCGAGGGACTCCTTCAAGGACTCGTCCTCGCCGACGCCCGCCTGCAGCGCGTCCTGCGTGGCCCGCATCGAGGTGCGCAGCTTCAGCCGGAGCTGGGCGAGTTCCCCCGCGGCGCCGGGCTGGGCGAAGGACTTGGCGCGCAGTGTGTGGTCCTCGACCGTGCGGCGGGCCTGGGTGATGCCGCGGTCCACGCCGCGCTTGGCGGCGCCGACCACCTTCACCGTGGCGTACACCCCGAGCCCGAGAAAGAGCACGAAGAGCAGGGCGAAGACTGCGATCACTGCTTCCACAAGGGCTCCTCCTCAGGACGTCGCGGCGCCTCACGTCGCTCTTCAACGGTAAACGCAAAGGGCAGGTCCGGAGTTCCAGAAAAACCCCGAACCTGCCCGTAGGGGACCACCCGGAGAGCGGTCCTGCCCGTAGGGGACCACCCGGAGAGCCGTCCTGCCCGTAGGGGACCACCCCGAGAGCGGTCCTGACCCAGCGGAGCACCCCCGAGAGCGGCCCTACGCCCGGCGGCTACGCCGGAACGATGTTCACCAGCTTCGGCGCGCGCACGATCACCTTCCGGATCCCGGCACCGCCCAGCGCGGCGACGACCTTCTCGTCGGCCAGCGCGACCTTCTCCAGCTCCTCGTCGGAGATCGACGGCGAGACCTCCAGCCGCGCCTTGACCTTGCCCTTGATCTGCACGACGCAGGTCACGGTCTCGTCGACGACGTACGCCGGGTCGGCCACCGGGAAGTCCTGGTGCACCACCGAGTCCGTGTGGCCCAGCCTGCGCCACAGCTCCTCGGCGATGTGCGGGGCCAGCGGCGCGACCATCAGGACCAGGGCCTCGGCGACCGGTCGGGTCACGGCCCCGCCCGTCTTGGTCAGGTGGTTGTTCAGCTCGGTGACCTTGGCGATGGCGGTGTTGAACCGCATGCCCTCCAGGTCACCGCGGACCCCGTCGATCGCCTTGTGCAGGGCGCGCAGCGTCTCCTCGTCGGTCTCGGCGTCGACGACGGTCGGCTCGCCGGTCGCCTCGTCGACGATGTTGCGCCACAGCCGCTGCAGCAGCCGGAACTGCCCCACCACCGCGCGCGTGTCCCACGGCCGGGAGACGTCCAGCGGGCCCATGGCCATCTCGTACAGGCGCAGCGTGTCGGCCCCGTACTCGGCGCAGATCTCGTCCGGAGTGACCGCGTTCTTCAGGGACTTGCCCATCTTGCCCAGCAGCCGGGAGACCTTCTCGCCCTGGTAGTAGTACGCGCCGTCGCGCTCCTCCACCTCGGCGGCCGGCACCGCGATGCCACGGCTGTCGCGGTAGACGTAGGCCTGGATCATGCCCTGGTTGAACAGCTTGTGGAACGGCTCCGCGGAGGAGATGTGCCCCAGGTCGTACAGGACCTTGGACCAGAAGCGCGCGTACAGCAGGTGCAGCACGGCATGCTCGGCCCCGCCGACGTACAGGTCGACACCGCCGTGCGGCATACCTTCGCGCGGGCCCATCCAGTACTGCTCGATCTCCGGGTCGACCAGCTTCTCGGAGTTGTGCGGGTCCAGGTAGCGCAGCTCGTACCAGCAGGAACCGGCCCAGTTGGGCATGGTGTTGGTCTCGCGGCGGTACTTGCGGGGACCGCGGCCGTCGCCCAGGTCCAGCGTGACGTTGACCCAGTCCTCGTTGCGCGACAGCGGCGTCTCGGGCTGGGTGTCGGCGTCGTCCGGGTCGAAAGTGCGCGGCGAGTAGTCGTCGACCTCGGGCAGCTCCAGGGGCAGCATCGACTCGGGCAGGGCGTGGGCGATGCCGTCCTCGTCGTAGACGATCGGGAAGGGCTCGCCCCAGTAGCGCTGGCGGCTGAACAGCCAGTCGCGCAGCCGGAAGTTGACGGTGCCCTCGCCGACGCCGGACCGCTCCAGCCACTCGGTGATGCGGGCCTTGGCCTCGGCGACGTCCAGGCCGTCGAGGCTCACCTGGTCGTTCGAGGAGTTGATGATCTTCGCGTCGTGCGACGAGAAGGCGTTCTCCCAGGTGGAGGTGTCCGTGCCGCGGCCGTCGGTCGGCTCGACGATGCAGTGGATCGGCAGCTCGAAGGCGCGCGCGAACTCGAAGTCGCGCTGGTCGCCGGCCGGGACGGCCATGATCGCGCCGGTGCCGTAGCCCATCAGGACGTAGTCGGCGATGAAGACCGGGACCTGCTCGCCGTTCACCGGGTTGGTGGCGTACGCGCCGATGAAGACGCCGGTCTTGTCCTTGGCCTCGGCCTGGCGCTCCACGTCGGACTTCGAGGCGGCCTGGGCGCGGTAGGCGGCGACGGCCTCACCGGGGGTCGCGTGGCCGCCGGTCCACACCTCGTGGGTGCCCTCCGGCCAGGCGGCCGGGGTGAACTTCTCGACCAGCGGGTGCTCGGGCGCCAGCACCATGTAGGTGGCGCCGAACAGGGTGTCGGGGCGGGTGGTGAAGACCGTGATGCGCTCGCCGTCGATGGGGAAGTCGACGCGGGCGCCCTCGGAACGGCCGATCCAGTTGCGCTGCTGCAGCTTGATGGCCTCGGGCCAGTCCAGCTCGGCCAGGTCGTCCAGCAGGCGGTCGGCGTAGGCGGTGATGCGCATGTTCCACTGGCGCAGCTTGGCCTTGAAGACGGGGAAGTTGCCGCGCTCGGAGCGGCCCTCGGCGGTGACCTCCTCGTTGGCCAGCACGGTGCCCAGCCCGGGGCACCAGTTGACGGGCGCGTCGGAGGCGTAGGCCAGCCGGAATTCGCCCAGGACGTCGGCCTTCTCCGCGGCGCTCAGCTCGCTCCACGCGCGCGTGTGGCCCGGTACGGGACGCTCACCGGACTCGAACTCGGCGACCAGCTCGGCGATCGGGCGGGCCCGGCCGGCGTCCTGGTCGTACCAGGAGTTGAAGATCTGCAGGAAGATCCACTGGGTCCACTTGTAGTAGTCCGGGTCGATCGTGGCGAACGACCGGCGCTTGTCGTGGCCCAGGCCCAGCCGGCGCAGCTGGGACTTCATGTTCTCCATGTTGGCTTCGGTGGACACGCGCGGGTGCGTGCCGGTCTGCACCGCGTACTGCTCGGCGGGCAGGCCGAAGGCGTCGAAGCCCAGGGTGTGCAGGACGTTGTGGCCGGTCATCCGCTGGAAGCGGGCGAAGACGTCCGTGGCGATGTAGCCCAGGGGGTGGCCGACGTGCAGGCCCGCACCGGAGGGGTACGGGAACATGTCCATGATGAACTTCTTGGGGCGGGCGACGATCTCCGGGTCACCGGCCAGGTCGCCCTTGGGGTTGGGCGCGGCGTAGGTGCCGTCGGCGTCCCAGAAGTCCTGCCAGCGTGCCTCGATCTCGGCAGCCATGGCGGCCGTGTAGCGGTGCGGCGCCGCCACCTCGGAGGTGACGGCGGGGTTCGTCTCGCTCATGATCCTCAAAGCTCCATCGATCGTCTCTGCCTGCGGCTGTCTGGTTCGAGAAACGAAAAATCCCCTCACACAGGAGGGGACGCCGCGCCGATGCCGGCCACTCGACTCGTCCGGTGGCCGGGACTGATCAGCGCGGCCCGCTAAGCAGAAGGCGTACGGCACGCATGGCGCTAGGGTACCGCAGGCCCTCAGGGCGTCGCGACGGGCTTCCCGGGCGTGCCCGGCGGCCCGCCGGGCACCGAAAGCCTGAACCAAGGTCAATAGTTACTTCGCGTAACAGCCGCTAAGGGACATCACAACGAGCACATTGTCCTTTGATAACAACGCAATAACTCAAACCTCGTACTGATCGGTATGGCTCCGCTTAGAGTTCGGCGCGGGACCGCTGCTTTCCCGAACCGCTCGGAGTTGCCCCCATGAACCCTCATCGCAGTACCACCTCCCTACACCCGCTCGCCGGGACGTGGGGAGGCTTGTCGTGAACCCCTACGACTCCACGGCAGACGACTCGTTCGCCGAGTTCCTCAACTTCGGTGCGGGCGTGTTGTCCCTCGTGTGTCTGACCTGCTCCGTGATCTGGGGCCTGGTCGCCCAGGACCGGATCCTCCTCGACACGCGCCGCCGCATCCTGGCGCAGGCCGTGCACCGGACCACGGCCGTCGCCTCGATCGTCTTCCTGCTGGTGCACATCGGCGTGAAGCTGGCGCTGGACCACACCTCGTGGATCGCCGCGGTGATCCCCTTCGGGCTGGCGTTCACCGACGAGGAACTGGTCGGGGGCAGGTCGTTCCTGATCGGGCTGGGCACCCTGGCGGGGATGCTCATGATCTTCGTGGGCATCACCGGCGTGCTGCGCAACCGCTTCGCGTCCCCCGCGCCCGTCGCGGCGCGCTGGCGGGCCATGCACATGCTGGCCTACCCGGCCTGGTGCGCCGCCCTGGTCCACGGGCTCTACGCGGGTCGCTCCGCCAAGCCGATCTTCGTGATCCTGTACTGCCTGTCCCTGGCCGGCGTGGCCGGAGCGCTCGCCCTGCGCGCGGCTCCGCGCCAGGTCAAGCGCCGGTTCGCCAACAAGCTCGCCTCGATCATCGGGCCCGGCGACGGCCCGGGCCGCAGGGACCTGGAGGAGAGCCGGGCCCGGGCGGCGGGCGGGTTCGCGCTCGGCGACCAGGGGGGCCGGGGAGCGTCCGCGCGCGACGCGGCGTCCCCCTCGGGGCCGCTGTACGAGAAGGCGGAGCGCGCCGCGGCCAAGGAACCGGCGAACGGCTTCGCCGCCGCCTACCGCGCCGTCTCGGGCCCTCCCCAGGGCGGGCAGGCCTTCGCGCCCGGGCCGACGACCAGCATGCAACTGCCGCTGGACATGCAGCCCACCGAGACCATCCCGACCGTGGACGGCTCCTCCAGCACCTCGGGCAGCTGGCCGATCCCGTCCCCGCCACCGGTCGGCGAGGCCCCGCCGTCGGCCTACGACCCGCTCCAGGACACGGGCTTCAACATCCCGCCCTACGACCCCCTCCAGGACACCGGACAAAGCATCCCGGGCTATGGCAATCCAGGCGCCGCCGGCTACGGATCGAGTGACGTGTACGACACGCGTGAGACGAACGCCGTCTACGACACGTACTACCCGAACGACACGTACAACAGCGGTCCCGCCAATGAACCAAACCCCGGTGCGTCCTATGACTTCGACACACCGGGATCGGGCGAACCTTGGAACACGCCTTCCGGAGGCTTTAAGTGAACGAGGCCCTGCCCGACGTACCCGAAGTCCGCGTGGTCGGCCTTCCCCAGCTCACGTCGGGCTTCGACCTTGTCGATCGGCTCGATCTGCCCATGCACCTCAAGGTGCACGGGCCGCTCGAGCCGATGGGCGGCGAGCAGCTCGCGCAACTCGCCGAAGGCATCAACCTGAAGGGCCGCGGCGGCGCGGGCTTCCCCTTCCACAAGAAGCTGCGCTCGGTCGCCGATGCGGCGATCAAGCGCGGCGTCCGGCCGGTCGTCGTCGTGAACGGCAGCGAGGACGAGCCGGCCTGCCGCAAGGACACGGTGCTGATCAACCGTGCCCCGCATCTGATCCTGGACGGCGCGCTGCTGTGCGCCGAGGCCCTGGGTGCCCGCACGCTCGTGGTGGGGGTCACCCGTGAGTCGACCCAGCGCTCCATGGAGGCCGCGCTCGCCGAACGCGGGCTCAGCAACGGCCGCCGGTCGGCGCTGCGCGCGCGTGTGCAGCGCAATCCGGTCCGCATGGTCACCGGCGCCGCGGCGTCGCTGATCCGCTCGATCGACGGCGGCCCCGCCGTCCCACCCGGCCGCAAGGTCAGCGCCTCGCAGAACGGCGTCGGCGGCGCCCCCACGCTGCTGTCCAACGCCGAGACCTTCGCCCAGCTCGCGATCGCCGCCCGCATCGGCCCGGAGCGCTACGGCAACACCGGCCTGTACGACGAGCCGGGCACCGTCATGCTCACGGTCTCCGGCGCGGTCGCCCGCCCCATGGTGATCGAGGTCCCGACGGGTGTGCCGCTGCGGTACGTCCTGCAGCTCGCCGGCGCGCCGCCGGTGCCGCAGGGCGTGCTCACCGGCGGTTACCACGGCAAGTGGATCGACGCGGCGACGGTGAACGAGGCGGTCGTCTCCCGCAACTCCCTGGACGCCGTGGGCGGCGCACTGGGCGCCGGCGCGATTCTGCCGATCACTCAGGAAACCTGCCCGCTGGGCGAGTCGCTGCGGGTGGCGCAGTGGCTGGCCGAGGAGAGCGCGGGCCAGTGCGGCCCCTGCTACCTCGGTCTGCCGGCCGCCGCACGCGGTCTGGAGGACATCCTCAACGGCGGCGGGCCGGCCGCCCTGGAGGCGCTCAAGCAGGTCGCCAAGAACGTGAAGCGGCGCGGCGCGTGCTCGCACCCGGACGGCTCCGCGATGTTCATCGAGTCGACCATCAAGGCCTTCACCGACGACCTGGCCGCCCATGTCCTCGGCAACGGCTGCGGACGGCCCGTGGAGGGCGTTCTGCCGCTCTTCGAGGGGGGCAGGGCCCCCACGGGTATCCCGGGCGGCGGCGAGTCCGAGGAGAACGGCCCCAGCCGTCAGAAGATCTACGTGGACTGGACGCTGTGCCGGGGCCACGGGCTCTGCGCGGACATCCTCCCCGAGGTGTTCCAGCTGGGCGCCGACGGCTTCCCGACCGTGGCACAGGCCCAGGTCCCGCGGTACGCCGAGGCCAAGGCTCTACGCGCGGTGCGCCGCTGCCCGGCACTGGCGCTGCGCGTCGAGGAGGCGAGCGAGCGGGGAGCGCCGTCCCGCAACCTCCCGGTCCTCTCCCAGGGCCGCGGCCGCCGCGCTCTCGGCCGCTGAGCACGGACACGGCGGGCCCCGCTGGGCCCGCCGTGAGCACACCCGGGCCCCGCGCACGCAAGACCACGCACATCAAGAAGGCGGGCCATCCGAATCGGATGGCCCGCCTTCTCATCTGCTGTGGAGCTAAGGAGAATTGAACTCCTGACCTCCTGCATGCCATGCAGGCGCTCTACCAACTGAGCTATAGCCCCTTGCCAGTGCTCCTCCGGGTTTCCCCGGCGGCGACGCCAACATTACTGGCCCACCAGGCCCAACACCAAATCGGTTTCACTTCGCCCGAAATGCCCGTTATGCCGTGACGAACGAGTAGAACCGCTTGAGCGTGCAGTGCTCCTCCAGGAGCCGGCCGTAGATCGGCTCGCCCTCCAACTCGCGGTACGTCTCGATCGGGTCGCCTTTTATGATCAGCGCCCGCGCGCATTCCTCGCACCAGTACTGGTAGTCGGGATTGATCGGCTCCATGTCGCGGACGATCGGAGTCCCGCTGCCGCACCAGTCGCACTTCCGCCTGTGTGCACCCATCGATCAGCTCCAGCTGTGGCCGCAGGCCGTGCACACGTAGGAAATCCCGCCGTTGTCGCCGAGCATCTGGGCCACGTGCGCGGAACCGCAGGAAGGGCAGCTGAGACGGGTGGACATCTCCCGTGTGAACGCTGCCGCGAGGAGGTGGTCGACCTCCTCGCGGATGCTCGCAGGCATCGCTACTCCTCCCGTCGGGCCGCGCCCCCTTCCGGCCGTTTGATTCTGCCACGGCCGGACCAATACGGTCAGCGACGCCTCAGTACCAGTCCGGACACGGCACCCGGCGGGGCCGTAGAGGTATACGCCTCAGCGAGCCCGAGTGACTCAAGCCGGAGCACGAAAAATCCCGCCCCCTGTGCGGGAACGGGATCTTGACGTGGAGCTAAGGAGAATTGAACTCCTGACCTCCTGCATGCCATGCAGGCGCTCTACCAACTGAGCTATAGCCCCTTGTGCTCTCCCCGCTCGGCGGGGCGAACAAGAAGAACTTTAGCCTGCGACCTGCCGGAAAGTGAAATCCGGGGTCAGTCGTCGTCGCCGAGCACCGGTTCCGGCAGGGTGCCGGCGTTGTGCTCCAGCAGACGCCAGCCGCGGGCGCCTTCGCCGAGCACGGACCAGCAGCAGTTGGAGAGTCCGCCGAGGCTCTCCCAGTGGTGGGGCTCGAGACCCAGCAGACGGCCGATCGTGGTGCGGATCGTGCCGCCGTGGCTGACCACCACGAGTGTGCCGTCCTTGGGCAGCTTCTCGGCGTGCCGGAGCACCACGGGGGCGGCGCGGTCGGCGACCTCGGTCTCCAGTTCGCCGCCGCCGCGGCGGACGGGCTCGCCGCGCTTCCACGCGGCGTACTCCTCGCCGTACCGGGCGATGATCTCCTCGTGCGTCAGGCCCTGCCAGACGCCCGCGTAGGTCTCACGCAGCGCCTCGTCGTGGGTGACCTCGAGACCGGTCAGCGCGGCCAGCTCGGCGGCCGTGGCCGCGGCGCGCCGGAGATCGGAGGCGACGATCGCGTCCGGCTTGAGGGAGGCGAGCAGCCGGGCGGCGCGGCGGGCCTGGGCGAGACCGGTCTCGGTCAGCTCGACGTCCGTGGTGCCCTGGAAACGGCGCTCCACGTTCCACGAGGTCTGGCCGTGCCGCCACAGGATGACGCGACGGCCACGGCCCGTCCCGGCGGACGCCTCACCGAAGGAGGTCACCGCCAGTCACCGTCCAGCTCCGCCGCCTCCTCGGCCGCCTGCAGCTTGGCGTGCTCCTCGGCCTTCCCGCGGGTGGCCCTGGCCTCCTCGGGCAGCTCGACCTCGGGGCAGTCCTTCCACAGGCGCTCCAGGGCGTAGAAAACGCGCTCCTCGCTGTGCTGGACGTGGACGACGATGTCGACGTAGTCGAGCAGGACCCAGCGGGCCTCGCGGTCGCCCTCGCGACGCACCGGCTTGGCGCCGAGTTCCTTCGAGAGGCGCTCCTCGATCTCGTCGACGATCGCCTTGACCTGGCGGTCGTTGGGCGCCGAGGCCAGCAGGAAGGCGTCCGTGATGGACAGCACGTCACTGACGTCGTAGGCGACGATGTCGTGGGCCAGCTTGTCGGCGGCCGCCTGGGCGGCGGTGTTGATCAGCTCGTGAGAGCGGTCGGTCACGGTCACTGCATGGCTTTCGGTCGGCGGACACTTGACACCAAGGGTCTCACGGACCGCGGCAAGCCCCCCACGCGATGACGGGGATCACGTGGGGAGCGCGCCGACGGCGGCTAGCCGGCGGACGGCGTGTAGTCCTGGCCGAGGACCACGGAGACGTCCGAGCTCCCCGAGGTCTTGCCCTTGGTGACGGAGCCAGCCGACAGGCCGAGGGTCTTGGCGACCTCGGCGGCGTTCGCCTTGTCGGCGGCATCGGCGTAGACGACCTGGGACGTGGCCCGGGCGGTGCCGGTGCCGCCCTCCAGGAAGGTGAAGCCGCCGTTGAGGAGCACGACGCGGGCCTTCTCGGTGTTGTCCTTGACGCCGGTGGCGTTCTGCACCGAGACGCTGACGGCGGCGTCCTTGTCGGGGCTCTTGGCGCTGCCGCCGAGGACGTTCTTGACGACCCGCGCGCTCGCCTGGGCGCTGAGGGTGCCGTCGTTCTGGACGGGCAGCAGGTCGGTGGTGACGTCGCCGCCCTTGGCGAGGTCGGAGAGCCCGGCGAGGAAGGTGCCGAGGTCCTTGTCGGTGAGGGACGGGTCGAGGATCTGGGCGAGGGTCTGGATGGTGGTCGTCGCGGCCTGCGGGTCGGAGGACATCTTGCGCAGGACGCCCTGCATGACCTGCCCGAAGCGCTCCAGCTGGGCGTTCTGGGCCTCGCCGGGAGCGCGGTGGGTGGCGTAGGCGACCGCCGTCTTGCCGCTCAGGGTCTGGTCCCGGCCCTTGTTGACCAGCGGGGCCTCGCCCTTCTTCTTGGCGGCGGGGTCGGGCACGTCGGTGTTCGTGTCGACGTCGATGGTGCCGACGAGGTCGACGAGGTTCTGCAGGTAGGGGGTGTCCAGGCGCCAGGTGCCCTCGATGTCGGTGCCGAGGACCGTGTCGAGCGCGTCGCGGGTGCCGTCGGAGCCGTCGTCCTCGACCGACTTGGCGAGCGTCGTCGTGGTGCCGTCGTCGCTGGTCAGGGCGAGGGAGTTGGGTACCAGGACGGTGGTGCCCCGCTCGGTGGTGGTGTTGTCGACGAGGAGGGCCGTGGAGGTGCCTCCGCCCTTGGTGTCGTGCAGGTGGACGACGATCACGTCGCGCTTCTGGGCGCCCGCGGCCGTCGCCGAGCCCGTCTTGGAGTCCTCGGAGGACAGGCCGGGCAGCTTGCCCGTGTACCAGAGCCAGCCGACGCCGCCGGCCGCGACGAGCGCCAGGACGACCGTCAGGACCACGATCCTGCCGCGGGCCCGGCGCCGGGCCTCCTCGCGGCGTTCGGTGCGGTTCTCGGTGAACTTCAGCCAGTCGATGACGTCTTCGGAGTTGGCGTCCGGTTCCTCGACGAAGGCGAACTGCTCGGTGTGGTACTCCCGTTGCGGCTCGGCGGGGGCTTCCCGGTCGTGGTCGGGAGCGGCCTGCTGCGGGATGTGGGCGGTCTGTTCGGCGACCCGCGGCTGCCGGCCGGTGGTACCGGCGGTGCTCTGGCCGTACGGGTCGTGCGGGGCGCCCTGCACGGCTTCGCCCTGGTGCGTGGCGGTGCCGTACGGGTCGTAGGAGCCGTAGTCGGGGGCGGACTGCCCTCCGGTGCCGTAGTCGTAGGCGGGCGGGGACTGCTGCCCCTGCTGGGCGTAAGAGCCGTAGCCGTAGCCCTGCTGGTGCTGCTGGGTGTACGGGTCGTAGGTCTGCTGCTGGGTCTGCCGCGTCGGGACCTGCCGGTAGACAGGCCGGCCGTACTCGTCGTAGCCGACCAGCTCGTACTGGTCGGCGCCGTATCCCGCGGCCTCCGCGTCGTATCGGTCGTTCACCGGTGCCCCTCTCGGCTCACTCGCCGCGGTACAGCTCGCGCTTGTCGATATAGCGCACGACGCCGTCCGGCACCAGGTACCAGATGGGATCGCCCTTGGCGACTCTCGCACGGCAGTCCGTGGAGGAGATGGCCAGAGCCGGAACCTCCACGAGAGACACACCGCCCTCCGGGAGTCCGGAGTCGTCCAGGTGGTGGCCCGGCCGGGTGGCCCCGATGAAGTGCGCCAGGGAGAACAGCTCCTCGTTGTCCCGCCAGGTCAGGATCTGGGCGAGCGCGTCGGCGCCGGTGATGAAGAACAGGTCCGTGTCGGGGTTGAGCGCGCGCAGGTCGCGCAGCGTGTCGACGGTGTAGGTGGGGCCGCCGCGGTCGATGTCGATGCGGCTCACGGAGAACTGCGGGTTCTCGGCGGTCGCGATGACCGTCATCAGATAGCGGTCCTCGGCCGGGGAGACGCTGCGGTGGGTCTTCTGCCAGGGCTGGCCGGTCGGCACGAAGACCACCTCGTCGAGGTGGAAGGCCGCGGCGACCTCGCTGGCCGCCACCAGGTGCCCGTGGTGGATCGGGTCGAAGGTGCCGCCCATGACACCGAGGCGGCGCTTGCCCGGTCGCGACGGGCTCGTTCCGGGGCCGCCGGTCCGGGCGGCCACCGCGGAGGCACGGCGGGGCTCCGAGTGTCGCTCGGTTCCGCTCGCCGTGTCCCGTGCCGGGTCGTGCGGCGTCTCGTTCGCCGGACCGGTAGGCATGTCCTGCTCTCCCATGCGTGCAGACCCTACCGGCCCTCTCTGAGGGCTCCGGCCGCCCCCGTGGTCCCCCGGGCGTCCTCGGCGGGATGCCCCGCAGGTCTCAGCGGTCGCGGTTGAAACGGGTGGTGATCCACAGCAGGAGCAGCAAGATGAAGAGAGCGCCGCCGCCGGTGAGGTACGGGCTGAGGCTCTCGTGGTTTCCGCCGTGCTCTTCGCCCTCGGCGGCGAGGGTGACCAACTGGGCAGCGGTGCTGTGGAAGCTCATCTTCGGCAGGACCTATCGCGTGAGGGCGGGTTAAAGACGTCGGCTCATCGTAAGCGGGCGCCCGTTCCGCGATCACCCCGACTCCGCTTGTTCGTGCCGCGGGCGGTCACGCGTGCCGCCGCCCGGGCCGGTCCCGGGGCCCGGCGGGGAACCTTCGGGTGGCCTCAGTCGTCCTTCCGTCTGTAGCCACGCAGCAGGAACCACGCGGTCAGCGCACAGCCCAGGACCATCACGATCAGCACGATCCGCAGCATCCCCGGCCCTTGTCCCTCGGCGGCGTTCGCGGCCCCGGCGAGCCAGGCGGATGCGGGGTGGTGCTCCATGGCGGTGGTCTCCTTCGCTGTACTGCCCGACCACCGTAACTCCGCCTAGGCTGGGCTCTGCCTCGGGGAAGCAAAAGGCCGCACAAAGAGCCGCAAAAGTCACACCAGACGCTGGGGGAAGACATGTCCGACGGCCACGAGCACAACGGGCACGAGCACGTGCCGAGCAGGCAGCGCAGGCGCTTCCCCGGGATCTCCTCGCGCACCTACGAGCACCCGGCCGACCGCTCCGCCCTGGTGGCGCTGCGCAAGCTGAGCGGGTTCGACACGGTGTTCAAGGCGCTCAGCGGCCTGCTGCCCGAGCGCAGTCTGCGGCTGCTGTTCCTGTCCGACTCGGTGCGGGTCTCGGACCAGCAGTTCGCCCATCTGAACGTGATGCTGCGGGACGCCTGCTACATCCTGGACCTGGAGAAGGTCCCGCCGATGTACGTGAACCAGGACCCGCAGCCCAACGCGATGTGCATCGGTCTGGACGAGCCGATCATCGTCGTCACGACCGGCCTCGTGGAGCTCCTCGACGGGGAGGAGATGCGGGCGGTCGTCGGGCACGAGGTGGGGCACGCGCTGTCCGGTCACTCGGTCTACCGGACGATCCTGCTGTTCCTGACCAGTCTCGCCGTCCGGGTCGCCTGGATCCCCCTGGGCAACCTCGCGATCATGGCGATCGTGACCGGTCTGCGGGAGTGGTTCCGCAAGTCGGAGCTCTCCGCGGACCGGGCCGGGCTGCTGGCCGGGCAGGATCTGCAGGCCTCCATGCGGGGTCTGATGAAGATCGCGGGCGGCAACCACCTGCACGAGATGAACGTGGACGCGTTCCTCGCCCAGGCCGAGGAGTACGAGGCGGGCGGTGACCTGCGCGACTCGGTGCTGAAGATCCTCAACGTGCTGCCCCGCTCCCACCCCTTCACCACCGTGCGGGCGGCCGAGCTGAAGAAGTGGGCCGAGTCGCGGGACTACCAGCGGATCATGGACGGCCACTACCCGCGGCGCGACGAGGACAAGGACACCTCGTTCCGGGACTCCTGGCGCGAGTCCGCGAACCACTACAGCACCCATGTGAAGAGCTCCAAGGACCCGCTGATGAAGCTGGTCACCGACCTCGCGGGCGGCGCCGGCGACCTCGGCGACCGGGTCCGCCGCGGCTTCGGCGGCTTCACGAGCGCGTCCCCGAAGCCGCCCCAGGGGCCGCAGACGGGCCCGTCGGACTCCTCCGGGGAGGACCGGCCGCCGCGCGACGGCAGCTAGCCCCCTCCGGCCCTGCGGCCTGTTTCCGGCCCAGCGGCCTCTGCCTGCCCAGCGGCCTCTCCCGGCCCTCCGGCCCCTCAGACCTTCGGCTGCGCGCTCGTCGCCAGCGTGCCGCACAGGGCCGTCGCGCTGCCCGTGGCGTAGGGGTCGGTGCCCGCGGGGCCGCCCTCCTTGGCCGTCTGGCCGGCCAGGAGGGGCCTCAGATGGTTCGTGGAGTCCTCGGCGCAGGAGAGCGGGCCGGCCTGGACGTAGGAGACGACGAGCTGCGCCTGGTGCAGCCGCAGGTCGTCGCGGTCGAAGCGGAAGTGCAACTCGCGCCGGAGGGTGAACAGGGACACCTCGTCCTCGCCGCCGGAGCCGGACCCGGTCGCCCGCAGCGCGTACACGAACGTGTGGTCGGCGGTGACCTCGAGCGTGGACGCGTCGGCCTCGGCGGCCTGCAGCGTGCCCTGGACCCGGACCTTGCGGTCGGCGAGCTCGGCGCGCGAGGGGTCGAAGCGGACCAGCCAGCCGGTGGGCGCGTGGCGGCCGTCGGCGGTGGGGCGGGTGAAGCTCTGGTCGAACTGGTCCAGTTGCTCGGGGTCGAGAAGCACACGGACGGCCCTGACCTCTCCGCCCGTGAGCACCTCCGGGTCGAGGGCCGACCGCACGATGTAGTCCTTGGCGGTGCTCAGGGCGCTCACGACCTGGCTGTCCGAGAAGTGCGCGGTGCGCCGCGAGGCGGGCAGGGGCACGCCCTCCGCGCCGGTCCGGAACTGTGCGGCGGGGCTGTGCTCGTAGAGGTTCGCCAGGTCGGCCGTGCCGGGCACCTTGCCCTCGGGGGCGAGCGGGATGACGGTCATCCGCAGGGGCTCGATGGGCTCCCGGGCGGCGGGGGTCTGGTAGGGGTGCCGTACGCCCATGTAGATCGCCGTGCCGAAGGCGACGGCGATCAGCAGGACCAGGACCAGGGCCTGCCGGGACAGGCCCCGGCGCAGGGGCGGCCGGCGTCGTACGGCGGGCGCGTGGTCGGCGATGCGCTCCTGCGCGGAGAACTCCTGGAGGCGGGCAGCCCGGACGAACGACTCGTCGAAGACGACGGATCGGTACTCGTCCTCTCCACCTCCGGGGGCGCCCTCGGGACTCCCCTCAGGTGGGTCTCCAGGCCCGCCCATATCTTCAGGGTAGGTCGCCGGAAGCCCGGGTAAACGCCGGGCTGCTCCACAAGTTCTGACAGGTTCTCACCAGGATGGGCGGGTTCCGGTCAGGGGCTGCGGGGGATCACCGAGACGGCCGGCTGGGAGTAGTCGGCGGAAGCGGAAGGGGCGGCCGCACTGCCCTGTTCCAGGCCGGTGGAGGCGGGCGGTGGCGCGGGCTCGTCCCGGTTGGAGGACGCGCCCCGGTAGACCGCCGTGAAGGCCAGGGCGACCATGCCGATGCCCATCACGAGGGCGAGCAGCCAGGCGACGGGGCGGTGCCAGCGGACCTGTTTGGAGTACGGCCCGGTGCTGCCGTAGGGCCCCTCGACGACATCATGGTCGTCGAACTCGTCGAGGTCGGGATCATGGCCGAGATCTCCGCGCCCGCCCGGACCGTACCGGTCGTCGAAGTGCTCGCCTCTGGTGTGGCCGCGGCGCGACTCGGCCTCGGAGGCCTCGGCTCTCGCCTGTGCGGCGGCCAGGAGGCGCTCCACCGCTGTCGGCTCGTGCACCACGGCCGCGCGTACGAAGGCCTCGTCGAAGACCACGGAGGCGAACTCTTCGTCCGACACCCCGCGGTCGTGGTCGTCGTCGGGCTCGCGGCCGTCCGGAAACGGCGTGCCCCCCACGTCCTCCGGCACGCATCCAGAGTAGACCTGGGGGGTCAATTTGGGCAGACGGTACGGAAATTCATCCGCCGGTTGAGACGGCTCGCGCGGGGCCCCGGAGGGCGCACGCCCGCCCGGGCACTCCGGTCGCGCGCGTCTGCGCCATCCGGGTGACACCCGCACGGTCATACGGCCGCTCGCATACCCCCGCAGTCCGGGGAGGCGCGGGTCAGCGCCGTACGTGCCCGTCCCCGGTGACGATGTACTTCGTGCTGGTCAGCTCGGGCAGGCCCATGGGGCCGCGGGCGTGCAGCTTCTGCGTGGAGATGCCGATCTCGGCGCCGAAGCCGAACTGGCCGCCGTCGGTGAAGCGGGTGGAGGCGTTCACGGCGACGGTGGTGGAGTCGACCAGCTGGGTGAAGCGGCGGGCGGCCTGCTGGGAGGTCGTCACGATGGCCTCGGTGTGGCCGGAGGTCCACAGCCGGATGTGCTCGACGGCCTTGTCCAGGGAGTCCACCACCGCGGCGGCGATGTCGTACGACAGGTACTCGGTCTCCCAGTCCTCGGCCGTCGCCTCGACGACGGTGGCCTTGGAGTCCTCGGCGTAGGCCTGCACGCGCTCGTCGGCGTGCACGGTGACGCCGGCCTCCGCGAGGGCGTCCAGGGCGCGCGGCAGGAACGCGGCGGCGATGTCCTGGTGGACCAGCAGGGTCTCGGCGGCGTTGCAGACGCCGACCCGCTGGGCCTTGGAGTTGACCAGGATCTCGACGGCCATGTCGAGGTCGGCCTGTGCGTCGACGTAGACGTGGCAGTTGCCGGTGCCGGTCTCGATGACCGGGACGACGGACTCCTGGACGACCGTGTTGATCAGGGAGGCGCCGCCGCGCGGGATGAGCACGTCGACCAGGCCGCGGGCGCGCATCAGCTCGCGCACGCTGTCGCGGCTCTCACCGGGGACCAGCTGGATGGCGTCGGCGGGCAGCCCCGCCCCGCCTACGGCGTCGCGCAGGACGCGCACCAGGGCGGTGTTCGACTGGTACGCCGAGGAGGAGCCGCGCAGCAGGACCGCGTTGCCGGACTTCAGGCAGAGGGCCGCGGCGTCGACGGTGACGTTCGGCCGGCCCTCATAGATGATCCCGACGACGCCGAGCGGCACGCGCACCTGGCGCAGGTCGATGCCGTTGGGCAGCGTGGAGCCGCGGACGACCTCGCCGACCGGGTCGGGCAGGGCGGCGACGTCGCGCACGTCGGAGGCGATGGCGCGGATCCGCTCGGGGGTGAGCGTGAGCCGGTCGATCATGCCGTCGCTGATGCCGGCCTCGCGGGCCTTGGCGACGTCCTTGGCGTTGGCCTCGACGATCTCGCTCGCACGGACCTCCAGCGCGTCCGCGATGGCGAGCAGCGCGTCGTCCTTCTCGGCCCGGGGCAGCGGCGCGAGGGTCGCGGCGGCGGCCTTGGCGCGGTAGGCGGCCTCGGTGACCGGGGACATGGAGTCGTACGGCGAGAGCGTGGTCATGAGGGAAGGGTAGTGCGCCGGGCGGATCCGTTCATCGCGCGTTTCACACCCCGAGACATGTGCCGGACCGGATCAGAACGGGTGAACTCCGACCGGCGAGGCCGGGGGCGGCCCGTACCCCTCAGCGATCCGCTGGTGGTACGTGGCGCGGTCGATGACCTCCAGGCCGACGATCTCCCAGGGCGGCAGCCCGGCGGTCTGCCGGTGCTCGCCCCACAGGCGCAGGGCGACGGCGGCCGCGTCGTGCAGGTCGCGGGCCTCCTCCCAGTAGCGGATCTCCGCGTGGTCGACCGCGTACCGGCTGGTCAGGAAGAAGGGATGGTCGTGGGCGAGCTGCTCCAGGGCGCGCCGGACCTCCGGCAGCGGGGCCTCCTTGCCGGAGACGCTGAGGGTGACGTGCCACAGGCGCGGGGTGTCGCCGGGCTCCTCGCCCCGGAAGCGGTCCCCTGCCGCCACGCTCGTCAGGGCGCGCTCCTCACCGGCCGCACGGGAGCCGGCACCACCGCGGGACACCTGAGTCCCAGGGCGCACTCGTCTCACGACGGCCTCCTTTACACATGGCGCTGCTGCGGAATATGTCTCTGAGACAAAGTTGAGCAGGCCGCAAGGGATCGCGTGGCGGTTTTGCGGAACGTCCACCACCGGGGGCCGGATGTTTCGACCCATTACGGGTGCAGGAGCACCAGGTCGTCCCTGTGTACGACCTCACGTTCGTACGCGGGTCCGAGTTCGCGGGCCAGTTCCCGGGTGGAGCGGCCGATGAGCCGGGGGATCTCCTTGGCGTCGAAGTTGACCAGCCCGCGGGCCACCGCGCGGCCCCTGCCGTCCCGCAGCTCGACCGGGTCACCGGCGCTGAACTCGCCCTCGACGGCGTCGATCCCGGCCGGCAGCAGCGACTTGCGGCGGTCCACGACGGCCTGCACGGCGCCGTCGTCCAGGGTCAGCGCACCCTGCGGGGTGGAGGCGTGCTGGAGCCAGAGCAGCCGGTCGGCGGAGCGCTTGCCGGTGGGGTGGAAGAAGGTGCCGGTGTCCTGGCCGGTGAGGGCGTCGGCCGCGTGGACGGCGCTGGTGAGGACGACGGGGACGCCGGCGGCCGCGGCGATCCGGGCGGCCTCGACCTTGGTGACCATGCCGCCGGTGCCGACACCGGCCTTGCCCGTGCTGCCGATCTCGACGTCCACGAGGTCGGAGGGGTCGCGCACCTCGCCGATGCGGGAGGTGCCGGGTTTCGCGGGGTCGCCGTCGTAGACGCCGTCCACGTCGGACAGCAGGACCAGCAGGTCGGCGTGGACGAGGTGGGCGACGAGGGCGGCGAGGCGGTCGTTGTCGCCGAAGCGGATCTCGTCCGTGGCGACGGTGTCGTTCTCGTTGACGATCGGGAAGGCACCCATGGCGAGCAGCTTGTCGAGGGTGCGCGAGGCGTTGCGGTGGTGCGAGCGGCGGCTCATGTCGTCGGAGGTCAGCAGGACCTGCCCGACGCGGACGCCGTAGCGGGCGAACGAGGCGGTGTAGCGGGCGACCAGCAGGCCCTGCCCGACGCTGGCGGCGGCCTGCTGCCGGGCGAGGTCCTTGGGGCGGCGGCGCAGGCCCAGCGGGGCGAGGCCGGCGGCGATGGCGCCCGAGGAGACCAGGACGATCTCGCGCTCCCCGCCGCTGCGGACCTTGGCGAGGACGTCGACCAGCGCGTCCACCCGGTCCGCGTCCAGGCCGCCCGAGGCGGTGGTCAGCGAGGAGGACCCGACCTTGACGACGATCCTGCGGGCCTCGCCCACGGCCTGCCTTGCCCCTGCCACGTCGCCGTCCGTCCCCTCGCGTCGATTCGGTCGCTCACCAGGAAATCTACGGGACGGCCGGACGGGGTGCGGCGCCGGTCCACGCTGCGGACGGTGCCGTCGGCGTCACGGGGGGGGCGCGGCCTCGCCGCCTCCGTCGCCGCGTAAGCGCTGCCTCGCCGCCTCCGTCGACATGGGAACGCCGCGTCCGTCGCTGCGGGGGCGCCGCGTCCGTCGCTGTGGGAGCGCTTGCCTTCGTCGTCATGGGAGCGCCGCCTCGCCGCCTCCGTCGCCACGGGAGCGCCACCTCCGTCGCTGCGGGAGCGCTGCCGCCGTCGTCCAGGGAGCGCTGCCGCCGCGTTCAGGGGGCGCTGCCGTCCGTCTTCGGCCCCCGCGTGCGACCTTTCGCCCTTCTCGGACCTCGCCCCCGCCTTCTTCGACCCCACCCGCGACAGGAACCGGATCTTCCGCTACGGTCCGACGACGCACCTGACGGCAACCGCCCCCACGCCCCTACGACACGCGCGTGTCGTAGGGAGGTCGCCGCGCGTTAACCCGGACGGCCGACCTGCGCCGACCCGACGCTCCTGGAGTGACCGCAGTGCCCGTACCTCTCCCCCGCCCGCAGGCCCTCTTCAAGGGGCTGGTCACCGTCGTCCTGGCCGCCGCGTTCGCCGCACAGGCGGTCGCGGCGCTGCTGCCCCACGTACCGCTGCTGATCGCCGCGACGGCCGTCTCCCTGGCCACCGAGGGCGTGCTGTACCGGTGGCAGCGCGGGGTGCTGTCGCTGTTCGCCAAGTCGCACGCCGACATCACCGTGCGGCACGTTCTGCGGGACCTGCTGCTGGTCGTGGCCCTGCTGCGGCTCGGCGGACAGGACCGCGAGACGGTGTACGCCCCGCTGGTGGCCGGACTGCTGGTCTTCTACGTGCTGCACTGTGCGATCCAGGCGGTCTCCGTGCTGGTCCGCCGCACCCGCACGCTGCCCGTGGTGACCCGGAACATCGACGCCTCGGCGCTGCGGCTGTCCCCTGCCCCGTCCGTGCTGCTGCGCCGCCCCGGCCACCGGCTGCTGGTGTTCGGCCTCCCGGCGACGGCCGGGCTGCTGGCCAGCGCGCCCGGCGACCGGCCGGTCTACGCGGCGGCGGGCATCGCGCTCTCCCTCGCCCTCGGGCTGACCGGCCTCGGCGCGCTGCTCCTGCGTCTGCTGCCGGGCCGCCGTCCGGCGGACGAGCAGGAGGTGCTCGACTGGTTCGACGCCTGGCTGGCCGCGTACCGGCCGACCGCCGGCCTGTACTTCTCCGGCGGTGCCGCCTCG
The DNA here is from genome assembly GCF_014701095.1 of Streptomyces tuirus. NCBI lineage: Bacteria > Bacillati > Actinomycetota > Actinomycetes > Kitasatosporales > Streptomycetaceae > Streptomyces > Streptomyces tuirus. The sequence goes on from NZ_AP023439.1 coordinate 2,374,475, forward strand.
GCCTACCAGGCGAACATGTGGCTGGAGCCGCTCGCCGGGCTGGACGGCAGGCCGGTCATCATCCTGCGCGAGCGGTTCATGGTGCAGAAGATCGCGGCGACGGACATCCCGATCGTGTGCCTGCCGAAGGTGTCGACGCTGATGCGCCTGGAGCACTCCACGCTCCAGGTCCTCATCCACCCCTCGAACTCCGGCAAGACCTCCCAGGTGCTGCGCATCCCCACGATCAAGCACACCTTCGTCAACCACGGCGAGAGCGACAAGCTGTCGTCCTGCAACCCGTACGCGAAGGCGTACGACGAGGTGTGGGTGGCCGGGCCCGCCGCGCGCGAGCGCTACGCCCTGGCCGAGGTCGGGGTCGAGGACAAGGACGTGGTGGAGACGGGCCGCCCGCAGCTGGACGGCGTGCTGCCCTACGCGGGCCCGCCGGCCGGGCCGCGCACGACCGTGCTGTACGCGCCGACCTGGGAGGGCTGGGACGGCAACCCCGGCAACACCTCGGTGATCGCGGCCGGCGAGAACCTGGTGCGGGCGCTGCTCGCGGACCCGGGCGTGCGGCTGCTGTACAAGCCGCATCCGCTGACGGGCTCCGTGGACCCGCGCGCGGGGGCGGCCGATCTGCGGATCCGGGAGCTGATCCGGGCGGCCAACCGGGAGCGGGCGGGCGGGCGTCCCTCGGACAGCGCGGAACTCACCCTCCGCACCGCCGAGCTGGACCGGCTCACCACGTCGGTGTTCCGGGCCGGGGCCGACACCGTGGAGCGGATGCTGGTGCAGTCGGCGCCGGAGCCCGGCCGCGCGGAGGCGGTGGCGCGGGCGACGGCCGCGTGGGAGGAGGCGTACTGGGCGTCGCTGCCGGAGGGCGAGCACCAGATCATCACGGATGCCCGGCCCACCCTGTACTCCTGCTTCAACGTGGCCGACCTGCTGATCAGCGATGTGTCGAGCGTGATCAGCGACTTCCTCGCGAGTGCGAAGCCGTATGCCGTGGCCAACACCAGCGGGCTGTCCGAGGACGCCTTCCGTGTGGCGTTCCCGACGGTGGTGGCGGCGACGGTGCTGACGCCGGACGCCGCCGGGGTGCCGGATCTGCTGGACGCCGTCCGGCACCCGGAGCGCGACGAACTGGCCGAGGCGCGAGCCGAGTTGAAGCTGCGGCTGCTCGGCCCGGCGGAGCCGTCGTCGCAGGAGCGCTTCAACGAAGCCGTCCGGGCGCTGTGCGGGGCGGCCCGGGACCACCGGGCGCGGGTGGCGGAGCGGCTGGCCGCGGTGCCCGGCCAGCGCACCCCGAGCGAGGTCCCGACCGCACCGCGTTGAGCGCCACCGCGACCGAGGCCCCGGCCGCACCGCGTCGAGCGGCACCAGCGCTGAGCGGCACCGCGGTCGAGGCCCCGACCGCACCGCGTTGAGCGCCACCGCGATCGAGGCCCCGAGCGCACCCCGTTGAGCGCCACCCCGACCGACGCCCCCACCGCACCCCATCCAGCGGCGGCACGCGCGGTTCACGCCGCGTGCCGCACCTCGCGGGACGTCAGCACCCGCCGTGCCTTGCGCACGGCCCGGCGCATGAGCGTGTCGACACCGCCCTCGCGGTAGCCCGGGAAGGCCCGGGCCTCCCGGGGCTCCGCGAGGTAGACCGCGTCGGGGACGCCCGCGGCGCGGTCCCGGAAGTGCGGGTAGACCAGGTACACACGGCGGCCCTTCCGCTCCAGGAGGGCCGCCGCCTGCTTCTTGGCCTTGACGAACCTCACGACGTCCGGCAGCAGTTCGGGACGCTGCTCGGCGACCAGGTGCAGCCGCAGCCGCTCGTGGACCTTGAGGCGCTGGGCGACGCCCTCGGTCCAGTAGGTGTCCATCAGCGGCTTGGCGAGCTCGAACTTGTGCCGGCGGATCTCCTCGCTGTCCGTCAGGTACGTGGGCCCGAACTGCGGCAGCAGCGTCACGAGGAACGGCCGCATCATCAGCTGGTCGCGCCGGCCGCCCGCGGGGACGAGCTCGGCGATGAGCTCCATCAGGGCCCGCGCGGAGTCGAAGCGCAGCGTGTAACTGCCGCTCTTGGTCACGTGCTTGCCGTCGTCGCGGCCGACCAGGTAGTAGCAGGTGTGGTCGGCGACCACGGAGACGCCGTCCGCCCTCAGATACGCCTCCATGGTGAACAGCGCGTCCTCGCCGGTGAACAGCGACTCGTCGAAGCGCATGCCGTGCCGGTCGAGCAGCGCGCGGCGGAACAGCTTCTGCGCGCTGAGCGTGAACTTGATGTTGGAGGAGAAGACGTCCGTCCGCTCCACCGTCCTGCCCCACATGGACTTCGGTGCCGAGCGGTTGACGCCCTCGACCTTGCCGAGCACCACGTCCGTGCCGGCCCGGTCGGCCATGGCGACCATCCGCTCCAGGGCCTCGGGGCCCAGCCGGTCGTCCGCGTCGAGGAAGAACACGTAGCGCCCGGTGGCCTTGACCAGGCCCACGTTGCGCGGGCCGCTGGGGCCGCCGGAGTTCTCCTGCCGGATCACCAGCACCTGCATGGGAGCCCGCTCGGCGAACTCCTCCAGATACTCCCCCGTCCCGTCCGTCGAACCGTCGTCCACCGCGATGACCTCGACGCGCGTCGGATCGATGGTCTGTGCCTCGACGGACGAGAGGCACTCGATCAGATACGGCATCGCTTCGTACGCCCCGATGATCACACTCACATCAGGCTGCGCGGTCACGTTTCCCCCTAGTCAATGGGATATTCCCCCGTATCGCCTCATTCGCTACTTGATAGACGGGTGATCGAGACAAGCGGTTGCCTCACACACACGTGTGAGTGGCTCAGGTCACAAAGTGAACGAACAGGAAACGGGGCACGAAAGGGTTCGGCCCCGAGGAGTTCTCCTCGGGGCCGAACCCTTTCGTCACGCGGGGGCAATTCAGCCCGTGCCGACTCCGTTCGTGTCACCGGCGGCGGGCATCCGCTGCCCGGGCACGGCGTCGGCCAGCTGGGCTTCCGCCTCGGCCTCCGCGAGGGCGGCCGCGTCCCGTGACTGCTGGCCGACGTTGCGGGTCTCGGCCTTGAGCGCGAGGTTCGCGACCGCGGTGTTGAACTGCTCGAGGGACGTCGGCTCGTCCGGGCCCAGCAGGTACCGCTTGAGTTCCTTGCGGTCCTCGGCCAGCGCGTCGGCGTCCGGGGCGCGGACCGCGCCGAGCAGCTCGCCCAGCTCGGCCGCGCTGTTGGACAGGATCACCGCGGCACGCACCGCCGTGTTGTTCCGCTTGAACTCCTCGACGCCCACCTCGGCCGAGTCCGTGACCGCGTACGGCTTGCCGCTCGCGATGAAGTCGGAGACCACGCTGGAGATGTCCGAGATCATCGCGTCGGAGACGTTGAAGCAGTCGTACAGCCGCGGCTCGGCGCCGGTGATGACGCGGTGCTCCCAGGACGGGAAGGAACGCCAGTAGGCGTCGTTCCACTCGGCGCGCAGCCGGGCGGTCTCCTCGTGCCGGGCGGTGTCGACCAGCCCGTCACGGGAGGCCACGGCCTCGTCGCCGCGGTCGCCGCCGGAGCCGGACAGCTGCGCGAGCCGCGCCTCGATCCGCTCCAGCTCGGCCTTGGCCTGCGCCTGGGCGGCGGTGTCGGCGATGAAGCGCGTGTTGATGGCGCGCTCGGCGGCGGCCTTCTGCACCAGGGCGGTGATCCGCTGGTGTGCGGCGCCGGCCTCCTTGCTGACGTTGCCGGTGAACGGGTGCGGCTTGTACAGGACGCGGACCGGCGGGTCGGCCTGCACCAGCTGCTTCACGATGTTCTCGCCGGCCAGCACGACCGAGGTGTTGCCCGGGTTGCCGTCCCAGCCCTCCCAGGTGGGGGCGTACAGAACCGTGGGAATGCGGCCCTCGGGCACGCCCTGCCAGGTCTGGATCGGGGCGAGCTGCGGGCGGCCGACCTCGACGATGTCGTCATCGCGGACACCGACGTCGGCGATGGCGTAGCGGTCGCGGCCCGCGCGGCCGGCCGTCCACACCTCGTCGTAGACCTTGCTGTACGGGTTGACGCTGGCGAGCTTGTCGCTGTCGCCGTGGCCGATGAAGACGTGCTTGATGGTGGGCACGCGCAGCAGGTGGATGTTCTTGCCGACGTTGGCCGCGTAGAGCGCGACGCGCACTGTGGAGAGGTCCAGGTTCATCAGGTGCACCCCTCCGGGCACGCAGATGACGGGGACCGTGGTGGGCGCCAGATTGTTCAGGATGGCCCGCTCGCGCAGGATGATCAGCGGCTTGGACTCCAGCTTCTCCATGGTGTCGAGCCACATGTTGACCTGGTAGGCGGAGTCCTTGGAACCCGAGAAGTACAGGACCGTCTCCGGCTTGTAATCGGCCAGCCAGTCGTCGACGGCGGCCAGGACCTTCTCGGCGTTCGGCGGGATCTTCCGGCCGCGCACGTACGGCACGAGCGCGAGGACGTACAGGGTGGCCAGGGCCACGGTGATGCCGATGCCGATGAAGCCGATCAGGGCCGACTTGGCCTGCGCGGCGACCAGGATGCCGACGACCGCCACGAGGTCGAGGTGGAGCATCTTCTCGGCGGAGCGGTGCAGCAGCCCCCGCGGCGGGGCGTCCGGGATGCGGATGCGCGAGGCCAGGTCGACATTGCGGGTGGCGACCGGCATGCGGCGGCGGTTGCGGATCAGCTGGACCAGCGCGCCGTGCGGGGCCTGGAGGCCGTAGAAGGCGATGAAGCAGGCGATCGCCCCGTAGTAGATCAGATTGTCCGCGAGGGACAGCCGGGCCAGCAGCAGGACGAGCAGCAGCTGCCTGATCAGGAAGCGGATCGACAGGCCGGCCCGCACCTTGCCGAGGCGGTTGATCAGATAGCTGCCCTTGCGGTGCAGATAGTGGTCCGCCAGGTACGTCACGGCGGCCGCTGCCGCGAAGGCGGGAACGCTCGGGACGAGCGCGGCCAGCATGAGGGCGGGGAAGCCCGCCACCATGAGGATCGCCGCGGCCAGCTCGGCCGCGCTGCCCACCCGGGCGACGCGAATAGCGGTGGATATCACGGAGAAACCTGCTCTTGGGAGGGGTGTGCCGGTCTTGGTTCTAGAATGCGGCTGGTCTGTGAATATTCGCGAGACTGTATGGATTCAGGCCCCTGCGAACACTCCGGTCAACGACAAAAGCCGTTAACAGGAGAGCGCAGAGGCCTGAATTACCGGAGTCTATTTGGCGCCAATTATTACACGCCGTCCTGCCGGTCCAGCACCGTGGCCAGCGCCTGCTCGAAGCCGGAGGCCCGGGCCGCGCCGGCCGTCGGGTCCTGCTGGCGGACGTCGATCACGTGGCCGGTGAGCTCGGAGAGCAGCACGTCGAGGGAGGTGCGGGCGACGGCCTCGGAGGACAGCAGGGAACCTGCGGGCTCCTGGCCGAAGGCCTTGGTGCGCATGGGGGTGGCGGTGCGCTCGGGGTTGATGCAGTTGACGCGGACGCCGTCGCCGGCCCACTCGTCGGACAGGGCCTGGGTGAGGTTCACCATGGCGGCCTTGGTGGAGGAGTAGAGGCTGTACTCGGCGCGGCCCCGGGTGTAGCTGCTGGAGGTGTAGAGCAGCAGCTGGCCCTTGGTCTCGGACAGGTACTTGTACGAGGACCGGGCGATCTGCACCGGGGCCAGGTAGTTGACCTTCAGCGCCTCCTCGATGGTGGCGTTGTCGGTCTCGGCGAGCTTGCCTATGCGCAGCACGCCGGCGGTGTTGACCACGTAGTCGATGCGGCCGGTCTCGGCGTACGCCTTGGACAGGGCGTCGTCGACCTCCTCCGGGTTCTCCACGTGGGTGCCGGTGGTGGAGCGGCCGAGGGCGTAGACCTTGGCGCCGTAGGACTCGGCGAGCTCGGCGATGTCCTTGCCGATGCCGTAGCTGCCGCCGAAGACGACCATGGTCTTGCCGGTCAGCAGCTCGCGGTAGGCCTCCTCGGAGACCTGCTCGGGCGCGGCCGTGGAGGCCAGCTGGAAGAGCTTGTCGGCGATGAAGACGTCGACGGGCTGGGTGACCTTCATGTTGTACTCGTCACCCGCGACGACGTGGATCGGCACGTCCGGCAGGTACTTGAGCACGACGGAGCAGTCGTCGGTGGCCTGGAAGTTGGGGTCACCGGCGGCGACCTCGTAGGCCCGCTTGATCGTGGACAGCTTGAAGGCCTGCGGCGTCTGGCCGCGGCGCAGCCGGGAGCGGTCCGGGATCTCGGTGATGAACTCGCCGTCCTCGCCGTGCGTGCGCGTGACGATGATGGTGTCGGCGGACGGGATGGCCACGTCGACGGCCTGGTAGCGCTCCAGCGCGACGACGCAGTCGTCGATGACGCGCTGCGAGAGCAGGGGGCGCACGGCGTCGTGGAAGAGGACGTTGGCGTCCTCGCCCTCGGCGAGGCCCTCGCCCAGCGCGGCGATGGCGCGCTCGGTGGTCTCGTTCCGCGTGGAGCCGCCCTCGATGACCTTCGAGACCTTCTGGAAGCCGGCCTTCGCGACGATCTTTTCGATGTCGGGCACGTACCCGGGCGCCATCAGCACGATGATGTCGTCGATCGAGTCCGTGTTCTCGAAGGTGGTCAGCGTGTGCTCGATGACTGCCTTGCCGGCGATCTTCAGCAGCTGCTTGGGGATCGACAGACCCACGCGCTGACCGGTGCCACCGGCCAGGATCACTGCGGTGGTACGGGGCTTGGCTATGTGCTGGGACACAGGTGACCTACCTTGGGGCGACAGGGAACTCGGAAATGGTCCCACTTGTGGTTACCGCGATGCAAGGTGAGCGACCTTCACCGCATATGTGCGCGCCACCTCTCATTCACCTGGCGACGCCGCTGATTGCGAGACGGTTGCGTGAACCCCGCGAAATGCGCTGTGAGTAACTGCACAGAAGCTCTGCGACAGCGGAGCCCCGCGGGGCGGCGGTGACCGAGGGCCCTCACGGGCTCCCTGGGACGATGTCCTGTGCACGGTACGCGCTTTGACGGCGCCCCGTGCACCACGGCCGCCGCCCGCCGGGGCGGTCACGGGGGCCGCTGTGGGCGGATCGCCCCTTCCCGGGGCGCGCGGCGGGACGCGTTCTTCATGCGGGCCGACCGCGAATACGGCGCTTGTGGCGGCCCATTGCGGCGGAATTCCCGGTTGCGATTGCGCAGCATTTCGGTCTCGGCGAGAGCAATACACCGCGAGACCGGGTCGGACTTCTCACACCTCTCGCACGTCCCGTACGGCGAAGAGCCCGGGACTCCGAGGAGTCCCGGGCTCACGCGCCCCGCGGGCCGGTCAGACGACCTCGACGCCCGGGCGGCCCGCCTCGACCCGCAGCCTCGCCAGCGTGCTCGGCGTCGAGGCCGGCTGCCGCACGGTGTCGACCACCCTCACCTGGGCGTCGATGCCGTCACGGCGGACGTCGAAGAGGTGGTAGCCGCGGTGGGCGTCGAGCAGCTTCCAGTGCGGGTTGTCCGGGCGCCGCGGGTCCCACTCCCGGTGGAAGGCGGCCTGGTCCTGGTCGCCGTTGCTGGAGATGGAGGTGCCGACGAACTCGGCGCCGACGACCCCGGAGTCCGGGTCGGCGTAGTCCTCCTTGAGGTCGCTGATCATCGTCAGGTGCCGGTCGCCCGAGAGCACCACCGGGTTGCGGACCTGCCGGAACTCCTCCATGAACGCGTTGCGTTCGGCCTGGTAGCCGTCCCAGGCGTCGTAGAACCAGAGCTTGCCCTCGCCGACCTTGAGGTCCGTCTCGGCCATCATGATCTGGGAGGCGATGAGGTTCCAGCGGGCGGGCGACTCCTGCAGCCCGTTCAGCAGCCACCGCTTCTGCCGGGCGCCCAGCATGGTCAGCGACGGGTCCTGGGCGCCGGCCTGGCTGGTGGCCTGGTCGCTGCGGTACTGGCGGGTGTCCAGGACGTTGAGCCGGGCCAGGCGGCCGAACTCCAGGCGGCGGTACATCCGGATGTGCGGGCCGTCCGGGACGGCGGTGGCACGGACCGGCATGTGTTCGTAGAAGGCCTGGTAGGCCGCGGTCAGCCGGGCCACGAACGCGTCGTGCGGCTGTTTGTCCGGGTCCTGCGGGATCTCGCCGGCGAAGTCGTTGTCCACCTCGTGGTCGTCGAAGGACACCACGAAGGGCGCGTGTCCGTGCATCGCCGCGAGGTCCGGGTCGGTCCGGTACTGCGCGTACCGGTTGCGGTACTGGACGAGGCTGAACGGCTCACCGGTGCCCTCGTGCCGCCGTACGCCCGTCGCCGAGGGCATGGACTCGTAGATGTAGTCGCCGACGAACACCACGACGTCCGGGTCCTGATCCAGCATGTCTGCGTATGGCGTGAAATAGCCGTGCTGCCAGTTCTGGCAGGAGGCGAGGGCCATGCGCAGGGAGCCACCGGAGCTGTGGGGGTGGGGCGCGGTACGGGTGCGGCCGACGGGCGAGAGCTGCCCGCTGGTGCGGAAGCGGTACCAGTAGCTACGGTCCGCGCGCAGCCCGCGTACGTCCACGTGAACGCTGTGCCCGTACTCGGGCCGGGCCTGCGCGATGCCCCCGCGGACGAGCTTTCTGAATCGGGGGTCCTCGGCGAGCTGCCACTCCACCGGCACCATCCGGTCGGGCATGCCGCCGCCGTTCAGCGGGTCCGGGGCCAGTCTGGTCCACAGCACGATGCCGTCCGGCAGCGGGTCGCCCGAGGCGACGCCGAGGCTGAACACACCGTCGGGCAACGGTGTCTCGGCCGCTCGGGCGGCGGCCGGGAGCCACAGCTGGGCGGAGGCCGCGGCGCCGAGCACCGCGGCGCCCGCACCGAGAAAGCGGCGTCGGTCGGGGGATACTGCTCCGGTCATCGGCTGACTCCCTTACCTCGCTGGCCACATGGACACGGGGAAGCTTCACGCTCGCGGGCGGTCCGCCCGCTGAACGCCGGGGTTCACGTACATGACAACTAAGCAGACAAAGAGAGACTCGCCGCCAGCATCGGAACAAGCCGTTGCCGGGGCGAGTCTGACAGGTGATCAGTGACGGGTCAGCGCGCGAAACCCCTGCCGAGGGAGGAGCCGCTCTTGTCCGTGCCGAGGGTGCCCGCGCCGAAGCTGACCGAGCCGGTGGCGGTGGGAGTGTTCACCGGGTTGGGGAACGCCCAGACTCCGCCGTCCCGGTTCTCACCGGTCGCGCCGGCGAACAGCTCGGCCCGGCCGTCGCCGTTGACGTCGAGCAGGCTGGTGTCGGCGCCGAAGAAGTCGTTCGGCTCCGCGGTGCCCGGGACGTTCCTGGTGTTCTGGCTGACGCTGTAGGCCCCGTCCCCGGTGAGCCCCTTCCTGCCGCCGCGCAGGACGGTGACCTGGCCGGCCGCGTAGACCTCCCCGAGGTCCTCGCTCGCGCTGCCGGTGGACACGTCCGCGTAGCCGTCGGCGTTGACGTCACCGACGGAGATGCCCCCGCCGAAACCGTCGGACCACTCCGAGCTCCCGGGCACACCCGGGGTGTCCTGCGTGAGGATCGTCGTACGGGAGGTGTCGGGGCCCTCGGCCGAGCCGTGCACCACGCCGATCTGGCCGCCCTTCAACAGCGGATCGTCGAGGTCGACTTCGCCGAAGCCGTCGTTCGGGCGGCCGATGACGAGGTCGGCGTACCCGTCCTTGTCCACGTCGCCGACGCCGAGGCTCTCGCCGCCGCGCATGCGCGTGCCGTCGGGGTTGTTCACCGGGGCGGGGGCGCTCAGCCCGTCGGGGGTGCCCCGCAGAAAGACCGCGCGCCGGTGCCGGTAGTCGGGGTCGTGCATGTCGTCGTCGCTGACGTCGTGGATGAGCGCGACCAGGTCCGTGATGCCGTCGTGGTCGACGTCCCCGGCCGCCACGTCGTCCGTGACGTACGCGGGCTCGATGGCCAGGGTCCGGCTCTTCGCGGCACCCGTGGTGCGGTCGAACGGCCCGGACAGCAGGCGGTTTCCGGTGGCGAGGTCCGGATGGCCGTCGCCGTCGAAGTCGCCGAGCGCCGGGGTCTCGGGGTCGACCGGGTCCTCCTCGGTGCCGGTGGCCACGGCCGTGCCGCCGGACAGGCCCTGCTTCCCGCCCCACAGCACGGCGAGCGTGCCGGCCGCCCTGACCTCTCCGACGCTCTCGCCCGGGGCGCCCACGACCAGATCGGCGTAGCCGTCGCCGTCCAGGTCACCGGCGGCGAGACCGTCGCCGTAGTCGTCGTTGGTCTCCGCGGCACCCGGTATGCCCGGGGTGTTCTGGCTGAGGACCTGCTTGTGGGTGAGGTCGAGGCCCTTGGACGAGCCGTACACGACAGCCACGTACCCGGCCTGGGCCTGACCGCCGACCTTTCCGCGCGGGGCGGCGACGGCCAGGTCCTGGTAGCCGTCGCCGTTGAAGTCGTCCTGGAGCTTGTCCGCCACGGACGGCGCGGCCGGCGCGGCCGGGACCGCGTGCGCGGCGGCCACCGGGGTGGTCACGGCCGCGACGACGGCGATCGCCGCGGCGACCGCTCGGCCGGCCCTGCGCTTGCTCATGGACTGAGGCACGTCAACTCCGTTGATCCGCTGGGAAGTTACGGCGCCGCGGGGAACAAGATCCCCACCGGCGCCACCCTGTACGACTCACCGGAGAACGACTTGGTTGCACCCAAGTCCGTTGCGTATGTGCTGTTTGTTGACTCAGAACGGCTCGAAGTCGTCGAACTCCTGCTGTGCCTCGTCCCGCTCGGCCTGCCGGTCCTTGCGGCGCTGCGCAGCCGGCCGCTCCCCCTCGAGGCGGTGGTCCTCGCCGCGCCGGCCGAGCATCTCGGCGCCGGCCGTCATGGACGGCTCCCAGTCGAAGACGACCGCGTTGTCCTCGGGGCCGATGGCGACGCCGTCGCCGCCCCGGGCGCCCGCCTTCAACAGCTCCTGCTCGACACCGAGCCGGTTGAGCCGGTCGGCGAGGTATCCGACGGCCTCGTCGTTGTTGAAGTCGGTCTGCCGCACCCAGCGCTCGGGCTTCTCGCCCCGCACCCGGAACAGGCCGTCGGCCTCCTGCGTCACGGTGAAGCCGGTGTCGTCCACGGCCTTGGGCCGGATCACGATCCGGGTCGCCTCTTCCTTCGGCTTCGCGGCCCGCGACTGCGCCACGAGCTCGGCGAGCGCGAAGGACAGCTCCTTCAGACCCATGTGCGCCACGGCCGAGACCTCGAACACGCGGTAGCCGCGCGCCTCCAGGTCGGGTCGCACCATCTCGGCCAGATCCTTGCCGTCCGGTACGTCGATCTTGTTCAGGACGACGATGCGCGGCCGCTTGTCCAGCCCGCCGTACTGCCGCAGCTCCTCCTCGATGATGTCGAGGTCGGAGACCGGGTCACGCTCGGACTCCAGCGTCGCGGTGTCGAGGACGTGCACGAGCACACTGCACCGCTCCACGTGCCGCAGGAACTCGAGCCCCAGGCCCTTGCCCTGGCTGGCCCCGGGGATCAGCCCGGGCACGTCGGCGATGGTGTACACCGTCGAACCGGCCGTAACGACACCGAGGTTGGGCACGAGCGTGGTGAAGGGGTAGTCGGCGATCTTCGGCTTGGCGGCGCTCAGCACCGAGATCAGCGACGACTTCCCCGCGCTCGGGTACCCGACGAGGGCCACGTCGGCGACCGTCTTCAGCTCCAGGACGACGTCCCGCAGGTCTCCCGGCTCGCCGAGCAGCGCGAACCCGGGCGCCTTGCGCCGGGCGGAGGCCAGCGCCGCGTTGCCGAGCCCGCCCCGGCCGCCCTGCGCGGCGACGTACGAGGTGCCGTGCCCGACCAGGTCGGCGAGGACGTTGCCCGCCTTGTCCAGCACGACCGTGCCGTCCGGCACCGGCAGGACCAGGTCCTGACCGTCCTTGCCCGAGCGGTTGCCGCCCTCGCCGGGCTTGCCGTTGGTGGCCTTGCGGTGCGGGGAGTGGTGGTAGTCGAGCAGCGTGGTGATCGACTGGTCGACGGTGAGGATCACGTCCCCGCCGCGCCCGCCGTTGCCGCCGTCCGGCCCGCCGAGGGGCTTGAATTTCTCACGGTGGACGGAGGCACAGCCGTGGCCTCCGTTACCCGCGGCGACGTGCAGCTCGACGCGGTCCACGAAGGTGGTCATGGTGTGTGCCTCCAGGTGCGTACGTATGTGTACGGGTTGTACGGGATTGCTCTCTGCGTAACACGCGAAAGGCGGACCCGCTTCCCGTGAGGGAAGTGAGGTCCGCCTCGCGAAAGCTTCCGATCAGGCGACCGGAACGATGTTCACGACCTTGCGGCCACGGTGGGTGCCGAACTGCACCGAACCGGCCTCGAGGGCGAACAGCGTGTCGTCGCCGCCACGGCCGACGCCGGAGCCCGGGTGGAAGTGGGTGCCACGCTGACGGACCAGGATCTCACCCGCGTTGACGACCTGACCGCCGAAGCGCTTCACGCCGAGCCGCTGGGCATTGGAGTCGCGACCGTTCCGGGTGGACGATGCGCCCTTCTTGTGTGCCATTTCTCCTCAGTCCCTTACTTCGCAGCCGTGGGGATCTCAGTGACCTTGATCGCCGTGTACTGCTGGCGGTGGCCCTGGCGACGGCGGTAACCGGTCTTGTTCTTGTAGCGCAGAATGTCGATCTTCTGGCCCTTGTGGTGGTCCACGACCTCGGCCTGGACCTTGATGCCGGCCAGCACCCACGGGTCGCTGGTCACGGCGTCGCCGTCGACAACGAGCAGGGTCGAGAGCTCGACCGAGTCGCCAACCTTGGCAGTGGAAATCTTGTCAACCTCAACGATGTCGCCGACAGCAACCTTGTGCTGGCGACCACCGCTGCGCACGATGGCGTACACGCGGAACTCACTCTCTCGCTCGGGAAACGGCACCCCCGCAGGCCAGCCGCCCGACTCAGCGAGCAGCCTCTCCTGGCGCCCGGCGCCCGGAGGATGAGGTTTACGGGGATGTAGGCGGGTCAGTCGACACGCCGACGGTCAAGGTTACGGGGCCGCGACCGAAGGGGTCAAACCGAGCCGGGCCCGCCACCTGTGCGACCGGTCACCTCGATCGCACAGGCGCAGTGGATCTCAGCCCTCGTCGGTGGAGGCCGAGACGGAGGACCCGGACGAGGCCGACTGCTCCGCCGCCACGGTCTTCTTCGACGCGGTCTTCTTGGCGGCCGTCTTGGTGGTCTTCGCCGCCTTCTTGGCCGTCGTCTTCTTGGCGGCGGTCTTCTTCGCCGCCGTCTTCTTGGTGGTGGCGGCCTTCTTCGCCGTGGCCTTCTTGGCCGTCTTGCGGGCCGTCTTCTTGGCGGGCGCCGGCTCAGCGGCGGCCTCCTCGGTGACGGCACCGTCCGACGCGGGCACCTGCGCGGCCTCCGCGGACGCCTCCGGAGCCCTCTCGGACGCGGACTCCTCCGGAGCCTCCTCGGACGCGGCCGACGGGACGACCACGACGGCCGTCTCCTCGGACGCCGTGGACACCGTGGGCTTGCGCACGGCGCGGCGGCGCGGACGGGCCGGGGCGGCGCTCTCCGCGGGCGCCTCGGCGACCGGCTCGGCGACCGGCTCGGCGGCCTCGGCCTGCTCCGCCGGCTCGGCGGGCGCGGTCTCGGCGACCGTCACCACGGTCGCCTCGGCCCCCGCCGGGGAACCGGCCGGAGCGGACACCTTGCGGGTGGCCCGGCGCCGGGTGCGGCCCTTGGGCGCGGCCTCCTCGACCGGAGCCGACTGCGCGGCCTGCGCGGCCTCGACCACCGGGTCCTCCACGGCCACGGGCTCGGCCTGCGCCTCGGCGGCCGGCTCCGGCTGCACCGGACGGGCGACCTCCTGCTCGGCGGTCACGTCCTGAGCCGTCGGCGCCTCGGCCTCGGCCTGCTCGGCCCGGCCCCTGCCGCGCCGGGCCTTGTCCCGGCCCTGCTCGGCGACCTCACCGCGCGGAGCGCCCGCCGGAGCCGACGCCCGCCGGCTCGCCCGGCGACGCGACCGCCCGCGGCCGGCCGCTGCCTCCGCCTCGGCGGCGCTGCTGTACAGCTCCTCGTCGGGCTCGAAGGACGGCGCGGGCAGCGCGAGGGGCTCGGCGGCCTCGGCCACGACCTCGGCCTCGGTCTCGGCCTCCTGCTCGGCGGTCTCGACGGCCGCCTCGTGCACATGCGGCAGCTCGGCGGCGCCGGCCCGCGCGCGCTTCTTGCGCTTGCCGCCGCCCCCGAGGGCCGTCGGCTGCTCCATGTGCACGATGACACCGCGTCCGTTGCAGTGGACGCAGGTCTCGGAGAAGGACTCCAGCAGCCCCTGCCCGACCCGCTTGCGGGTCATCTGCACGAGCCCCAGCGAGGTCACTTCCGCGACCTGGTGCTTCGTACGGTCCCGGCCCAGGCACTCCAGCAGGCGCCGCAGCACCAGGTCCCGGTTGGACTCCAGCACCATGTCGATGAAGTCGATGACGATGATGCCGCCGAGGTCGCGCAGCCGCAGCTGGCGGACGATCTCCTCGGCCGCCTCCAGGTTGTTCCTGGTGACGGTCTCCTCGAGGTTGCCGCCCTGGCCGGTGAACTTGCCGGTGTTGACGTCGACGACGACCATCGCCTCGGTCCGGTCGATCACCAGCGAACCGCCGCTGGGCAGCCACACCTTGCGGTCGAGGGCCTTGGCGAGCTGCTCGTCGATCCGGTACGTGGCGAAGACGTCGACCTCGGAGGTCCACTTCTGCAGCCGCTCGGCGAGGTCCGGCGCGACGTGCGAGACGTACCCGTGGATGGTCGACCAGGCCTCGTCGCCGCTGACGACGACCTTGGAGAAGTCCTCGTTGAAGATGTCGCGCACGACCCGGACGGTCATGTCCGGCTCTCCGTACAGCAGCGTCGGAGCGTTGCCGCTCTTGGCCTTCTTCTGGATGTCCTCCCACTGCTGCTGCAGCCGCTCGACATCCCTGCGCAGCTCGTCCTCGCTCGCGCCCTCGGCGGCGGTGCGCACGATGACGCCCGCGTCCTCGGGGACGATCTTCTTGAGGATGGTCTTCAGCCGGGCCCGCTCGGTGTCGGGCAGCTTGCGGCTGATGCCGGTCATGGAGCCCTCGGGCACGTACACGAGGTAGCGGCCCGGGAGGGAGACCTGGCTGGTCAGACGGGCGCCCTTGTGACCGATCGGGTCCTTCGTCACCTGGACGAGCACGGACTGGCCGGACTTCAGGGCGGACTCGATACGGCGCGGCCCGTGGGCCATGCCGAGCGCCTCGAAGTTGACCTCACCGGCGTACAGGACGGCGTTGCGGCCCTTGCCGATGTCGATGAAGGCGGCCTCCATCGACGGCAGCACGTTCTGCACCTTGCCGAGGTAGACGTTGCCGACGTACGAGGTCGCCTGCTCCTTGTTGACGTAGTGCTCGACGAGCACGTCGTCCTCGAGGACGCCGATCTGCGTGCGGTCGCCGTGCTGGCGGACGACCATGACACGCTCGACGGCCTCGCGGCGGGCCAGGAACTCGGCCTCGGTGATGATCGGCACGCGCCTGCGGCCCTGCTCGCGGCCTTCGCGACGGCGCTGCTTCTTGGCCTCCAGACGGGTCGAGCCCTTGATGGACTGCACCTCGTCGGACGGCTCGGCCTTGGGGCGGGGCTCGCGGACCTTGACGACCGTGCGCTCGGGGTCGTCGTCGGAGGACTCGGACTCGGTGCCGGAGTCACCGGCACGACGACGGCGGCGACGGCGCCGGCGGCTGCTGCTGGAGCCGCCCCCGCCGGACTCGTCGCGGTCGGTGGCGTCGTCGGAGTCCTCGTCGTCCTCGTCGGCGGAGTCCTCGGTGTCCTGCCCGTCGGCGGTCTGCTCGGACTCGGCGTCCGAGGCGTCGCCGCCCTCGCCGTCGGAGTCGGCGGACTCGCCACGCCGGCGGCGGCGACCGCCCCGGCGACGGCGGCGGCGCGAGCCGCTGCCCTCGGACTCGTCCTGGTCGTCGCCGTCGGCCTGGTCCTCGGCGGACTCGTCGGCCTCCTCCGCCTCGTCGGCGGACGTGTCGGCGGCGGCGGTCTCGGGGGCCTGGGTCTCGGGCTCGTCACCGGCGCCCCGGCGACGGCGCCGACGGCGCGAGCCGCCGGTCTGCTCCTCGCGCTGGGCCTCGGCCGGCGCGGACTCCTCGGCCTCCTGCGGCTCGACTGCCCCGGCAGCCTCGGCGGCGGCCGCGGCAGCGGCCCGCTCCGGGGTCTGGAACTGGGGCTCGGTGAAGACGGGCGCCTGGAACAACGCGACGGCGGGCCGCCTCGGACGCGACGCCGGCTCGCTCTCGCTCTCGGCCGCATCCCCGGTCGCCCGGGCGGCGGCCTTCGAGGCCCTCGCGCCCTTGGCGGGCTGGGCGGGCTCGGCGAAGCCACTGGCGGCCCGGCGCACCACGCGGCGACGGCGCCGCGGTCCGGCCTCTTCGGCCGTCTCGGCGGTTTCGTCGGCCGCGGTCTCGGCGGGGACGTCGGCGGCGCGGTCGGGCTCGGCGGCAGCGGTCTCGGAGGCGGTCGCCTCGGACGCGCGGGCGGGCTCGGCGGCGGGGTTCTCGGTCACAGGTGCCTTCGCCTCCTCGGCGTTGCCTTCCACCGCGTCCGCGGCGGAAGGCGCCCCGGCGGGCGCGGACGCCCGCCGCGAGGCACGCCGGCGAGTCCGACGCGGAGCAGCCTCTTCAGCGGCCTCGGCACCTTCGGCGGCGCCGTCGGCCACGGTCTCGGCCGCCTCCGCCGGAGCGGCGGCAGTCTCGGCCGTCTCCGCCGGAGCGGTGACGGTCTCGGCGGTCTCCGCCGGTGCGGTGACGGGCGAGGTCACGGTGCGGGTGGCGCGACGCCGGGTGCGCTTGGGAGCGGCGTCCTCGCTCCCCTCGGCGGACGCGGCGGGAGTGACGGCCTCGGCCGGCTCAGCTGCGGGGGTGACGGCCTCGGCCGCCTCGGAGACGGGGGCGGTCGCCGTGACCACGGTCTCGGCGGCCTCGGCCGCCTCCGGAGCGCCGGCAGGCGCGGAGGCACGGCGCACGGCGCGACGCCGCTTGGGCGGGGCGGGCGCGGCAGCCTCATCGCTCACGACGGGCTCGGCAGCCTTGTCGGCCTCGGCAGTGGCTTCCTGGACCTCGTCGGTCTCCACGACATCGGCCGCGAGATCCTCGGCCTCGGCGGCCGGTATGGCCGGCGCGACGGTCTCCACCGGCGCGTCGGAGGTGGCACCGGTGGGCGGTCCCGCCGGGCGGGACGCGGCACGCCGCCGCCGACGGGGCGGCAGGGTGTCGCTTGGAGTGTTCTGTTCGGAACCCTCTGTGGGTTCGGTCGGTTCGAGCATGCGGGCTTATCTCCCGTCAGGCTCCCGGGCGCCGCGCCTGGTCCGGCGATGCCGGTGACGTCCGCGGCGCGCGCTGTGCGCGTTCGCCGCCGTCCGGGGCGCGGGCGCCGCACGGGAGCTCTCTGTGTCCTGTCTCGCCGGTTCCGTACGCCGAATGCGCACGGCCTGGCGAAAGTCTTCTGGTCGGTGCGCTGCCCGACCCAGGTGGCTCCCGAGTCCGAGGGCGGCGCTACGACGTCCGTCCCTACGCGGGACCTTCCTTACGCCGACGCCGTCGCGGCGGCAGTCGGTTCGGCCGTTGAGTGGGCCTCGACTGCCTCGCGGTCGGGCGCGAGCGGGTCGGTCACCGTGCCGGTCTCTTCATCGAACAGCCCCTGCGCCAGCCTGGTCACCGCAGCGGGGACCGGCGGCGCCAGGTCGGCCACGGCGCGGAGACCGGACAGGACGTCGTCGGGTCGTACGGCAGGCGTCACGTGCCGAACAACCAGCCGCAGTATCGCACAGGGCTGGTCGGTCGGCCTATCAGCCTGCGAACTGTGCGTTTCCTCCGGACCGCGGACCTCCAGGCTCGCGACCGCGGAACGGGCGTCGAACGTACGGACGCCGTTCTTGGCGAGGCGCTGGACCTCGACGGTCTCGGCCGCGTTGAAGGCGTCCGCCGCCCGGCGGGCCTCCTCGACCGGCACTCCGTCCAGCCGCAGCTCCCAGACGGAGGCCGTCAGCCGGTCGGCGAGTCCCGAGGTGCGGGCCTCGACCGCCTCGGTGATGTCGAGCCCGGTGGGCAGCGACTCGTCGAGGAGGGCCCTGAGCTGCTCCGGGTCGCGCGGTGCGGTGAGCGCGATCTCCAGGTACTCCGCCTCACTGCCCGTGCCGGTGGGTGCGGCATTGGCGTACGACACCTTCGGGTGCGGTGTGAAGCCTGCCGAGTAGGCCATCGGCACCTCGGCACGGCGCAACGCACGCTCGAAGGCGCGCTGGAAGTCACGGTGGCTGGTGAACCGGAGGCGGCCGCGCTTGGTGTAGCGCAGTCGGATGCGCTGCACCGCGGGTGCGGGCGGCGGGCCTTCGGGCTGTCGCTTGCCCAGTGTCGTTCAGTCCTTCGTGAGAGCGGTCGTACTGCTACCAAGAGTACGTGCCTCGGGCCCCGATGGTTCCCTCCGGCCGACCGGCTGTGGCTGCCGCGGCTCGCCGAAGAGCATCCTCCGGAAGTCGGCGCGGGCCTGACGTACGGACTCCCGGGCGGCGGCGAGCGCCTGCCGGGTGGCCCGTCCCACGCTGCGGGCGGCCTCGGCGGCGGGCCGCAGGAGGGTGTCCCGCACGACGTGCCCGACGGGTGTCAGCACGCTGCGGTACACCCACCGCACCGGTTCGACGAAGGTCCACCGCAGGAGGGTGCCGAGGAAGCGCCCGACGGCGAGCGAGATGTGCCCGGCGATGCGCCAGGCGTGGCCCAGCGCGTCCCACACCTCCCGGCCGATGACGGCGAGGACGCGTCCGGCCGGCGTGAGGATCCAGCGCCAGAGGGCGAGCGCGGGCAGGACGAGAAGGATGCGGGCGATCCAGTAGAGGACCATGCCGATGCCGGTGACGATCATGCGCACCAGCCACACGAGCCCCTTGCCGCACCAGCCGACGGCGCGGCCGACGGGCGCGAGGACCCAGGTGTACAGCCAGACAGCCGGTACGACGACCATGTACCGGGCAAGCCAGGCGACAACCGTCCAGACCCCGAAGCCGAGCGCGGCGAGCCCGGCGCCGAGCCCCTTCAGGACCCAGGCCACCGCGTGCCCGACAGGCGTGAGCAGCCGGGCGTACACCCAGCCGAGCGCGGCTCCGACGCCCCTCGCGAGCCAGGCCGCGGCCGCCCCGACGCCCCGGCCGGCCCAGGCGAGCGCGTGCCCCACCGGGGTCAGGACGCAGCGGTACAGCCAGACCAGGGGCACCACGAGAAGGACGTTCCCGAGCCATCCGAGGGCCTTGGCCACCGGGACGACGACGTACCGCCACAGCCCCACGAACGGCCAGACGAACACCGCCCGTCCGAGCCACAGCAGCGCCCGGCCGAGTGGCCGCAGCAGGGCGTCGTTCAGGAACCGGCCGGTGACGACGAGGGCGTCCCACAGCATCCGCACGGGCACGACGAGGACGAGCACGATGATCCGCACGGGAATCCGGATCGCGACGGCGAGACAGCCCTCGACCGCCTCCGGCTCGCGCCGGACCTGCGGCTCGGCCGGCCGTTCGCGCGGATCGACCCGCGCCTCAAAGCCCTCGCGGGGATGCTTCTCCAGATCCATACCGTCGTAGACGCCCTCAGGGGCCCGTCCGGATCCAGCCCCGCACAACCCCGCCCCGGTCTCCCGCGATTCCTCCACTCGGCCGCAAGATCATACGGCTCACGCGCGAGTGATCCGCGCCCGCAGCAGCCGGGGTGACTCCTCGAAACGGATACCGGGGGTCTCCCTCAGAGCATGGTGGGGTCCGCCGCCCCGTCCGTCTCCCAACGCAGGAGATCCCCCGGCTGGCACTCCAGCACCTCGCACAGCGCGGCGAGAGTGGAGAAGCGGACCGCCTTGGCGCGGCCGTTCTTGAGGACGGCCAGGTTGGCGGGGGTGATGCCGACGCGTTCCGCCAGTTCGCCCACGGACATCTTGCGTTTGGCCAGCATCACGTCGATGTCGACGGCGATCGGCATCAGATGACCTCTTCCAGCTCGGCCTGCATGCGGGCCGCCTCGATGTCGCGCGCGACGGCCTGCGCGAGCAGCATCCGCAGCACCAGCACGACCAGCGCGACGCCCAGCACGGCCATCACGACCCCGCACAGCAGAAGGACCACCCCGGGAGCGACGGCCTCGCCCGGCGCGAGCACGACCGCGAGCGCGAAGACCAGCAGGGCGGCCGCCACGAACGCGCCGATCACGATGTGCACGTAGCGGAAGGCGGCGCTGGAGAACACCGTCCCGCGACGCACCATCGTCACCAGCCGCCACACACAGACCACGACGACCTGGGCCGTCACGATACCCAGGACCGTGATCACAAGGATCGGGGTGCGCAGATACGCGTACTCGGGCCTGAGCCCGTTCATGTCGACGGCCAGCAGCGGCACCATCACCGCCTGCACGAACAGCGACCCCGCGAGCAACACCACGAGCACCCCGCGCAACGCCCCCACGGCCAGCTTCCCCATCACCGCTCCCTCGATCGAGCCACGATGGAAATCT
Organism: Streptomyces tuirus; assembly: GCF_014701095.1. Lineage (NCBI taxonomy): Bacteria > Bacillati > Actinomycetota > Actinomycetes > Kitasatosporales > Streptomycetaceae > Streptomyces > Streptomyces tuirus. The sequence goes on from NZ_AP023439.1 coordinate 2,394,932, forward strand.
ATCGAAACTCGATAGATGCCGCAAGGAGTCAGCCCACTCCTGCCCCGCCTTCCACGCCCCGAACACGGTGAGCAGCTGCCCACAGGCGCGCGACACGTGACACCGTGGCAGGAGACATGCATGCCCGGCACTCGGACCGAGGAGGACGGGAATGGACTGGCGCGTGTTCGCACGGGAGATGGCCTCCATGGCGCGCGACCTGCTGGCCCAGGACTCCGTAGGCTCCACGCTCGAGCACATCACCGGAGCGGCCACGCAGCACGTGGCGGGGTGCGACGCGGCCGGCATCCTGCTCCTGCACGGCAAGCGCGTGGAGACGCTCGCCCCCACTCACGACCTGGTCGTCGAGAGCGACCAGCTCCAGGAGCACCTCGCGGAGGGCCCCTGCTTCGACGCGGCCCGCCCCAGCATCGGGGAACGCGTGTTCCGCATCGCCGACTTCACCGCCGAGCAGCCACGCTGGCCCTCCTACGCCGTGCAGGCCCGCAAGCTGGGCGTGGGCAGCATGATGGGCTTCCTGCTCTACACCGACGACGAAGATCTCGGCGCGCTCAACCTCTACTCGCACAGCTCGGGGTCCTTCACGGACGACAGCGAGACCGCCGGCTGGCTGCTGGCCTCGCACGCGGCCGTGGCCTTCTCCAGCGCCCGCAGCCACGCCCAGATGGAACAGGCCATGTCCACACGCCACGTCATCGGAGAGGCCATGGGCATCCTCATGGGCAGCCACCACCTCACCGAGCAGCAGGCCTTCGACGTGCTGCGCCGCTACTCGCAGGAGAAGAACATCAAACTCCGCGAGGTCGCCAGGCGGGTCTGCAAGGAGGGCCGCCTGACGTGACGGCTCCCCCAGCACACATTCTGAACTGGGGGAACCTGACCGAGCCGGCCCCCCAGGGGAGCGCCACCAACCCGGCGTGCTGAGCGGGTCCCCCGGAGAGGGCACCTCTCACCTACCCCCTCCGGGTAGGAGGGGGGCAGTGGCCGCCGGAATGCCTCGGTCAGACGACGACGAGCGCGTCACACACCTCAGTGCGCATGCCCGCTCGGCGCCGGTGCCGCGTTCTTCACCGTCAGAGGCAGCAGCTTCTTCCCGGTCGGGCCGATTTGTATGGCCGTATCCATCTGCGGGCACACCCCGCAGTCGAAGCACGGCGTCCAGCGGCAGTCCTCGACCTCGGTCTCGTCGAGGGAGTCCTGCCAGTCCTCCCAGAGCCAGTCCTTGTCCAGGCCGGAGTCGAGGTGGTCCCACGGGAGAACTTCCTCGTAGGTGCGCTCGCGGGTGGTGTACCAGTCGACGTCGACGCCGAACGGGGCGAGGGCCTTGTCCGCGCAGGCCATCCAGCGGTCGTACGAGAAGTGCTCGCGCCAGCCGTCGAAGCGGCCGCCGTCGTCGTAGACCGCGCGGATGACCGCGCCGATGCGGCGGTCGCCGCGGGAGAGGAGGCCCTCGACGATGCCGGGCTTGCCGTCGTGGTAGCGGAAGCCGATGGAGCGGCCGTACTTCTTGTCGCCGCGGATCTTGTCCCGCAGCTTCTGCAGACGGGCGTCCGTCTCCTCGGCGGAGAGCTGCGGGGCCCACTGGAAGGGCGTGTGCGGCTTGGGGACGAACCCGCCGATCGAGACCGTGCAGCGGATGTCGTTGGAGCGGGAGACCTCGCGGCCCTTGGCGATGACCTTGGTCGCCATGTCGGCGATCTGCAGGACGTCGTCGTCGGTCTCGGTCGGCAGGCCGCACATGAAGTACAGCTTCACCTGGCGCCAGCCGTTGCCGTACGCCGTCGAGACCGTGCGGATCAGGTCCTCTTCCGAGACCATCTTGTTGATGACCTTGCGGATGCGCTCCGAGCCGCCCTCGGGGGCGAAGGTCAGGCCGGAGCGGCGGCCGTTCCTGGTGAGCTCGTTGGCCAGGTCGATGTTGAAGGCGTCCACGCGGGTCGAGGGGAGCGAGAGGCCGATCTTGTCGTCCTCGTAGCGGTCGGCGAGGCCCTTGGCGATGTCGCCGATCTCCGTGTGGTCGGCGGAGGACAGGGACAGCAGGCCGACCTCCTCGAAGCCGGTCGCCTTCAGGCCCTGCTCGACCATGTCGCCGATGCCCGTGATGGAGCGCTCGCGCACCGGGCGCGTGATCATGCCGGCCTGGCAGAAGCGGCAGCCGCGGGTGCAGCCGCGGAAGATCTCCACCGACATGCGCTCGTGGACCGTCTCGGCCAGCGGGACCAGCGGCTGCTTGGGGTACGGCCACTCGTCGAGGTCCATGACGGTGTGCTTGGAGACCCGCCACGGCACCCCGCTGCGCTTCGGCACGACACGGGCGATACGGCCGTCCGGCAGGTACTCGACGTCGTAGAAGCCCGGGACGTACACCCCGCCCGTCCTGGCCAGGCGGAAGAGGAGCTCCTCGCGGCCGCCGGGGCGGCCCTCGGCCTTCCAGGCGCGGACGATCGCGGTGATCTCCAGGACGGCCTGCTCGCCGTCGCCGATCACGGCGCAGTCGATGAAGTCGGCGATCGGCTCGGGGTTGAACGCCGCGTGGCCGCCGGCCAGGACGATCGGGTCGTCGAGACCGCGGTCCTTGGACTCCAGCGGGATGCCGGCCAGGTCGAGCGCGGCGAGCATGTTCGTGTAGCCCAGCTCCGTGGAGAAGGACAGGCCGAACACGTCGAAGGCCTTGACCGGCCGGTGGCTGTCCACCGTGAACTGCGGGACGTGGTGCTCCCGCATGAGCTCCTCGAGGTCCGGCCACACGCTGTAGGTGCGTTCGGCGAGGACGCCCTGCTGCTCGTTGAGCACCTCGTAGAGGATCATGACGCCCTGGTTGGGCAGACCGACCTCGTAGGCGTCCGGGTACATGAGCGCCCAGCGGACGTCACAGGAGTCCCAGTCCTTGACCGTGGAGTTGAGCTCTCCGCCGACGTACTGGATCGGCTTCTGCACATGCGGGAGCAGAGCTTCGAGCTGCGGGAAGACCGACGCAGCGACTTCGGCAGGCATGTCGCGCACCTTCGTGAGCTGGACTGAACTGACAGGGGTGACCATCCAGACTAACGCGGTCGCGGGGTACCTCCGTACGCCGGAAGATCAGAGATCCGCCGCACCGTCCTTGATCCCGGCCCAGAACCCGGGCAGTTCCGCCTCTACGCGCACCGCCCGCTGCTCCTCGCGCTCGTGGAGGAGGCCGTAGGTGAAGGCGCTCTCTCCCGCCGCGTGGGCGACGGCGGACAGCTCGCGCAGGGCCTTGCGGGCCATGACGCTGTCCTGGTGCTCGCCGAGCAGGTTCTGCAGCGCCTTCATGGACTTGACCATGGTCTTGGCGGGCTTGCCGAGGACGGGTTCGGCCGCCTCTGCCGCGTAGCGGGTGCGCTTGGCCTTCTTGCGCGCCTCGTGCAGGGCGACGTCCAGGTCGGTGCCGGGCTCCAGGTCCGCCGCCTGTCCGATCAGCCCGGACACTTTGCGGAAGTCCTTGCGTACGGCCTTGGCGATCGGCTTGCGCGGCGCCTTGCCGGCCGCCTTGAGCAGTGGTGGGTCGGCGATCAGCGCGTCGAGGGTGTCGAGCAGAGCCAGGTAGCGGCGGGAGTCCAGGACCCCGAGGAGGCGGCCGCGGGCGCCGCCGTGCTCGGCGCTGGACCAGGAGTGCAGGCGCTCGGTGACCGGGCCGCGGACCAGGCCGTCGGGCACCTCGTCGACGGCCGCGGTCAGCCGCCCGGTCAGCACCTCGCGGTCCCGGTCCAGGCCCAGCTCTCCGGCGAGCCACTTCAGCTCGGCGGCGACGGGGTCGGTGACGGCCCGGTCGAGGATCGTGCCGAACGTCTTGAAGGTGCTGCGCATCCGGCGGGTGGCCACGCGCATGCTGTGCACGGAGTCCTCGATGTCCCGGCGGACGGCGGGGTCGAGCTCGACGATGGCGTCCCGCTGGGTGCGCAGATAGGCCAGCACATGGTCGCCGGCCGTCACCGGTCGCCGCACGTGCGGGGATTTGCGCCGTTTGCCCGGTGCCGTCTCCTCCAGGGCGCGGGCCAGCTTCGACGGCGACGCCGACGGCCGTACGCCCGCCTTGCGCAGCCGCTTCTCCACCTTGTCGAGCAGGGCCGGGTCTCCCCCGTCGGCGAGTTCCACCTCGACCTCGGTCCACTGTGCCTCGCCGCCGCGCCCCGTGAGTCGCTCGGCGTGCACGGTGTCGACGCTCACCTCGGCGAGCAGCCGGCCGTCGGCGTCGAGCAGGTGGCGTACGTCGCGGGCGGAGCGCAGCCGGACCACCGGGAGCAGCTCGCTGTCGCGGACGCGGGAGCGGACCAGCGCGGCCAGGTCGTCGGGGAGGGTGTCGGAGAGCGGGGCGTGGATCTCGTCACGGACGCCGGGCGCGATCGGGAACTTCAGGTGCCAGCCGGCGTCGGAACCGCCGGTACGGCGGCGCAGGGTGACCGAGGAGGCGGCGAGGCGCTCGTCTCCGGTGTCGTAGTAGGTGGCGTCGAGGTGGGCCACGCCCTTGTCGACCACAGCGGCGATCCCACCGGCTCCGGTCAGGTCGGGGAGGCCGCTCTCGTCGGATTCGTACTTGCGCTCGATCTCGCGTTTCGTCTCCGCCATGGATCAAATCTAGTGGCTGATCAGCCGGGACAGCAGTGGTGCGTACCCCCCGAGGGCGACGGCGCCTTCAGGTCGTCAGCAGGGCGCGCATCTCCTCGCCGTCCGGGAACGGCGCGTCCTTCACCGTCCGGGAGACGAGGTACACGTGGGCGTCCTCGAACTGGTGGTACGACAGCGGCTCCGGGCCCTGGCCGACGATCAGCACGTTGTGTTCCAGGCGCCAGCTGACGTACCGGGTCTTGTACCTGGGCTGCCGGACGTCGTGGTGCGGCAGGCCCAGCCGGTCGGTGAACTGCCGCACCACGGCGGCGAAGTGGGCGTCGAACTCCGGCCGCCAGGCGCCCTCCTCGCTGGTCCAGCCGGGCAGCGGGCCCCAGCAGTCCTCGTCGAGCAGACCGCCGTCGACGGAGTAGAGGTAGGCGAACGGAAGGTGGAGCGAGCCGTCGCCGTCGCAGGTGACGAAGTGGCCCTGCGGGGTGATGTGGGTGGCGTCGGGGACATCGGGGGTGTCCTCGTACGCCGGCCCCCGCACCGCCTGCGTCCAGTCGGGCCAGGCGGCCTCCCGCATCCGCGCCTCGACGGCGTCGTCCTCGGTCAGGTCCAGCTCGGCCAGGGCGAGGAGCTGGCTCAGCAGCTCCTCGGTCACCGGGCAGAGGGCGACGTGCTCCCCGGACATTCCGCTCCCCCCGTTCGGGCCGCTAGGCCGACATCGGCCGCTGCACCCGGATCGACTGCAACAACCCCACCGCTATCCACACGGCGAACATCGACGATCCTCCGTAGGAGACGAACGGCAGCGGCAGGCCCGTGACGGGCATGATGCCGAGGGTCATGCCGATGTTCTCGAACGTCTGGAAGGCGAACCAGGCGACGATGCCCGCGGCCACGATCGTGCCGTACAGGTCGGTGGTCTCCCGGGCGATGCGGCAGGCCCGCCACAGGACGATGCCGAGGAGCACGATGATCAGGCCGCCGCCGAGGAAGCCCAGCTCCTCCCCCGCCACGGTGAAGACGAAGTCCGTCTGCTGCTCGGGCACGAACTGGCCGGTGGTCTGCGAGCCGTGGAAGAGGCCGGAGCCGGTCAGGCCGCCCGAACCGATGGCGATGCGGGCCTGGTTGGTGTTGTAGCCGACGCCGGCCGGGTCGAGCTCGGGGTTGGCGAAGGCGGCGAAGCGGTTGATCTGGTATTCGTCGAGGATCCCGATCTGCCAGACGGTGACCGCGCCCAGGGTGCCCGCGCCGAGCAGGCCGAAGACCCACCGGTTGGACGCCCCGGAGGCCAGCAGCACGCCGAGCACGATGATGACCATCACCATGACCGACCCGAGGTCGGGCATGAGCATCACGATCAGCATCGGCACGGTGGCCAGGCCGAGCGCCTGCACGACCGTGCGGTGGTCGGGGTACTGCTTGTCGCCCGCGTCGACCCGGGCCGACAGCAGCATCGCCATGCCCAGGATGATCGTGACCTTGACGAACTCCGAGGGCTGGAGCGAGAAGCCGCCGGGCAGCTTGATCCAGGAGTGGGCGCCGTTGATCGTGGAGCCCAGCGGGGTGAGCACCAGCAGGATCAGCAGCAGCGAGAAGCCGTACAGGACCGGGACGGCCGTGCGCAGGGCGCGGTGGCCGAGCCAGATCGTGCCGGCCATCAGGGCGAGGCCGATGCCGGTGTTCAGCAGGTGCCGGACGAGGAAGTAGTACGGGTCGCCCTGGTTGAGCTCCGTGCGGTTGCGGGTCGCCGAGTAGACCAGGAGCGTGCCGAGCAGCGACAGGGCCACCGCCGACAGCAGGATGGGCCAGTCGAGCCGCCGCGCCACCGAGTCACGGGCCAGCAGCCGCGTCCAGCCGGAGCGCTCGGGACCGTAGCCGGAGACCTGGAAGCTGTTCACTCCGCCGGTCATGCCGGGCACCTCCGGCTTCCCCGGCGGCGCCGCCTTCGGGTGTCACGGTTCTCGGGGGACGGCGGGGCCGATGTGACCGGCTGGAGCGGGTCCGCCGGGGCGTTCGGGTCCTTCTTGTCGGCCTTCTGGTCCTTGGCCGGGTCCTTCGGGACCTTCGGGGAGGCGATGGTGCCGTCCGTCTTGACCTTCGGCAGGGTCTTCTGCGGGGTGGGCAGCAGCGCCTTCTTCTGGTCGATGGCTCCGTCCTCGGAGACGCCGTACAGCGCGTTGTAGATGTTGCGGACTGCGGGGCCGGAGGCGCCGGAACCCGTACCACCCTGGGAGATCGTCATGACGATCGAGTAGTCCTTGGTGTAGGTGGCGAACCAGGAGGTCGTCTGCTTGCCGTAGACCTCCGCCGTACCCGTCTTGGCGTGCATCGGGATCTTGTCCTGCGGCCAGCCGCCGAACCTCCAGGCGGCCGTACCGCGGGTGGCGACTCCCGCGAGGGCTTCGTCTATCTCGTCGCGCGTCTTCTGCGTCATCGGCAGCTTGCCGTGCGACTCGGGCTTGATCGGCGTGACCGTCTTGCCGTCGGCGCTGATGACGGCCTTGCCCACGGAGGGGCTGTAGAGGGTGCCGCCGTTGGAGATGGCCGAGTAGATGGTGGCCATCTGGATGGGCGTGACGAGGGTGTCGCCCTGGCCGATGGAGTAGTTGACGGAGTCACCGGCGCGCATGCGGTTGCCTTCGAGGCAGTTCTCGTAGGCGATCTTCTCGGCGTAGCTGCCGTTGCGCTTGCCGGTGCGGCACCAGGCGTCCTTGTTGGCCTTCCAGTAGTTCAGCTTCCACTGGCGGTCGGGGACGCGGCCGGTGACCTCGTTGGGAAGGTCGATGCCGGTCTCCTTGCCGAGGCCGAACTGGTGGGCGGTCTTGTAGAACCAGTCCTTGGGGTTCTTCTTCGGCTTGGTGCCGCCGTCGCGCTTCCACTCCTCGTGGGAGAGGGCGTAGAAGACGGTGTCGCAGGACACCTCCAGGGCGCGGCCGAGGCTGATGGCGCCGTGGCTCTGGGATTCGAAGTTCTTGAAGACCTGGCCGCCGATCGAGTACGAGCTGGAGCAGTTGTAGGGGCCGTTGAAGGAGTACCCGGCGTTGACCGCGGCGGCCGTCGGGATGACCTTGAAGATGGAGCCGGGGGCCGACTGGCCCTGGATGGCGCGGTTGAGCAGCGGGTAGTTGGAGCTCTTGCCGGTGAGGCGGGTGTAGTCCTTGGCGGAGATGCCGCCCACCCAGGCGTTCGGGTCGTAGCTGGGGTTCGAGGCCATGGCGACGACGCGGCCGGTCTTGGCCTCCATCACCACGACGGCGCCGGAGTCGGCCTTGTAGTTGGTGCCGGTGTTGCGGTCGTGCTGCTTGCGGGCTTCCTTCATCGCCTCGTTCAGCTGGTACTCGGCGACGCGCTGGACCCGGGAGTCGATGCTGGTGACGAGGTTGTCGCCGGGGTGGGCCGGGTCGGCCTCGGCCTGGCCGATGACCCGGCCGAGGTTGTCGACCTCGTAGCGGGTGACGCCGGCCTTGCCGCGCAGCGCCTTGTCGTACTGGCGCTCCAGGCCCGAGCGGCCGACCTGGTCGGAGCGCAGATAGGGCGAGTTGGTGTTCTGCGCCTTCTTGATCTCCTCGTCGGTGACCGGGGAGAGGTAGCCGAGGACCTGAGCGGTGTTGGCCTTGCCCGGGCTCGGGTAGCGGCGCACGGCCTGCGGCTCGGCGGTGATGCCGGGGAAGTCCTCGGCGCGCTCGCGGATCTGCAGGGCCTGCTTGGCGGTGGCCTCGTCGGTGATGGGGATGGGCTGGTAGGGCGAGCCGTTCCAGCAGGGCTGCGGCGTCCTGGCGTCGCACAGCCGGACCTTCATCTGGACGTCCTTGGGCGTCATGCCCAGGACTCCGGCGAGCTTGGTGAGGACTTCCTTGCCGTCGTCCTTCATCTTCAGCAGGTCGGTGCGGGAGGCGGAGACCACCAGCCGCGTCTCGTTGTCCGCGATCGCCACGCCGCGCGCGTCCAGGATCGAGCCGCGGACGGCCGGCTGGACGACCTGCTGGACGTGGTTGCCCGAGGCCTCCTTGGCGTAGGCGGCGCCCTCACGGATCTGGAGGTACCACAGGCGTCCGCCGAGGGTGAGCAGGAGGGAGAGGACGAGGACCTGGATGACGACGAGCCGGATCTGGACCCGTGAGTTCCTGCCGGTCTCGGGAATGTTGGTCACTGCGGCTGCCTCCCCCTCTCGGTGCGCGTACGGGTGTGCGGGTGCGACCGTGCGCCCTGGCACGGATGTGCGGATACGAGTGATGAACGACGGGCCAACCAGCCGGCGTTCCTACCGGACCGATCCGTTCGGGTGAACTTCCCTGCGGTCACAGCCGCTTGACCCCCTTGATGCGCCCGGCGCGTGCCATGCGGGCCCGGGCCGCCTTCACCCGCAGCCCGTTGCGCTGGCTGCCGATCTTCAGTCCGGTGCCGCCGGAGAGCCAGCCGGAGGAGATGTCCGTGGCCTTCGCGGCGGCCGAGGTCGACTCGGCGAGCGGATCGTTCTCGGCGCGCCGGGCCAGGGCCATGATCCCCGGCACGACGAACGGGGCGAGCAGCAGGTCGTAGAGGGCCGCCGTGAACAGCAGGCTGCCGAGGCCGACGTGGCGGGCGGCGGTGTCGCCGACGAGGGCGCCGACCCCGGCGTACAGCAGGGTGGAGCCGACCGCGGCGGCGACCACCACGACCATGGGGCCGGTCGCGGACTTCAGCTGCCCGGACTCGGGTTTCACCAGGCCCGCGAGGTAGCCGATGACGCACAGCACGAGGGCGTAGCGCCCGGCGGCGTGGTCGGCGGGCGGCGCCAGGTCGGCGAGCAGGCCCGCGCCGAACCCGACGAGGGCACCGCCCACGTGCCCGTACACCAGCGCGAGGCCGAGCACGGTGAGCAGCAGCAGGTCGGGTACGGCGCCCGGCAGATGGAGACGGGCGAGGACGCTCACCTGGATCACCAGGGCGACGACGACCAGGGCGGAGGAGAGCAGGATCCGGTTGACGCGCATGGGGTGACAGCTCCTACTGCTCTTGCTGGTTCTGGCCGTCCACGGGTGCCTCGGCCGACGGCGTCACGGTCACCGTCACCGTCGGCCGGGGGGTCGGCTTGGGCTTGGGCGGGAGGACCGTGTCACGCGGGTCCTTCTTCGGGGCCTCGACGACGACTCCGACGATGTCGAGCTTGGTGAAGCCGACGTACGGCGTGACGTAGAGCGTGCGGGTCAGGCCGCCGCCGGAGGGGTCGACGCGGGAGACCACGCCGACGGGCACACCGGGCACGAACGGCCGGTCGGCCTGCGAGCCGAAGGTGACCAGGCGGTCGCCCTTCTTCACCTCGGCCTTGCCGTTGAGGAGCTCGACGCGCAGCGGGCGGTCGCCCTGCCCGGAGGCGAAGCCGAGCTCGTCGCCGGACTCCATCCGGGTGCCGACCGTGAAGTCGGGGTCGCTGGCGAGCAGGACCGTGGCGGTGTTGGGGCCGACGGTGGTGACCCGGCCGACGAGCCCCTCCCCGTTCAGGACGGTCATGTCGCGTTTGATGCCGTCGTTGGCGCCGACGTCGACGGTGATGGTCCAGGAGAAGCCCTGCGCGGCTCCGATGGCGATGACCTCGGCGCCCTTGATGCCGTACTGGCCCTGGCCGGCGATCTTCAGCATCTTGTCGAGCTGCTTGAGGCGGCTGCGGCTGCGGTCGTCGCTGCCCAGGCGCGCCTTCAGGGCCGCGTTCTCCTTCTCCAGCGCGGCGAGCCGGTCGTGCCGTTCACCGGAGTCGCGGATGGCGGAGACCGCGTTGCCGACCGGGTCGACCGCGGCCGAGACGCCGCTCTCGATCGGGCCGAAGACCGTCGCCGCGCCCTGCCGGGCCCCGTCGACGGGCGAGTCCTCCCCGCCGCGGATGTCCACCGTGATCAACGCGAACGCGATGGCGATCAGCAGCACCAGGAGCAGCCGGCTCTCTCGTGTGTCCCTCACGTGCGGCGGCCGTGCCCTTCCTCATAGGAATTCGGGAAGCCCCAGGGAAACCCGAGGGGCTGCTTTGTGGGAGCTTATGCATCTATATCAACGATCCGCCGCACGAGAGGAGATCGTCCCGTACGGCGGAATCGAAGAGTTATGTCATCTGCGTGGCTGGGCGTCCAGAACCTGCTGGAGCGCCTCGAACTCCTCGACGCACTTTCCGGATCCGAGCGCCACGCTGTCCAGCGGGTCCTCGGCGATGTGGATCGGCATGCCGGTCTCCCGGCGCAGCCGCTCGTCGAGACCGCGCAGCAGCGCCCCGCCGCCGGTCAGAACGATTCCTCGGTCCATGATGTCGCCGGACAGCTCCGGCGGGCACTTGTCGAGGGTCGTCTTGACGGCGTCGACGATCGCGTTGACCGGCTCCTCGATCGCCTTGCGGACTTCGGCGGCGGAGATGACGACGGTCTTCGGCAGCCCGGACACCAGGTCCCGGCCGCGGATTTCGGTGTGCTCGTCGGAGTCGAGGTCGTACGCCGAACCGATCGTGATCTTGATCTGCTCGGCCGTGCGCTCACCCAGCAGGAGGGAGTACTCCTTCTTGATGTGCTGGATGATCGCGTTGTCCAGTTCGTCGCCCGCGACACGGATGGACTGGGCGGTGACGATGCCGCCGAGGGAGATGACCGCGACCTCCGTGGTGCCGCCGCCGATGTCGACCACCATGTTGCCCGTGGCCTCGTGGACCGGCAGGCCGGAACCGATGGCCGCGGCCATGGGCTCCTCGATGATGTGCACCTGACGGGCGCCGGCCTGGGACGACGCCTCGATGACGGCGCGGCGCTCGACGCCCGTGATGCCCGAGGGCACACAGACGACGACCCGCGGACGAGCCAGATACCGCCGCTTGTGGATCTTCAGGATGAAGTAGCGGAGCATCCGCTCGGTGATCTCGAAGTCGGCGATCACGCCGTCCTTCAGCGGGCGGACGGCAACGATGTTGCCCGGCGTGCGCCCGATCATCTTCTTCGCTTCGGCGCCGACCGCGAGGATGCCACCGGTGTTGGTGTTGATCGCGACGACGGACGGCTCGTTGAGTACGATCCCGCGACCCCTGACGTACACCAGCGTGTTGGCGGTCCCGAGGTCGACAGCCATGTCACGGCCGATGAACGACATTGAGTTCCCCATCAGGATTCGTCTGGCCTTCCCACTAGCTTTTGAGGGCTTTTCAGGTAGGCAAAGGTGGGTGCTGTGACGTGAAGGCTTCCATCGTAGACGCGCCTTCGCGAACACTGCGGGAGGGTCTCCGCCATTGTCAGCAGATGCCGTCCGCATTCGCTTCTGGAGACGGGCGTTCGGGGACCATCGTTCCCTCGATCGCCACGCATATGCCGCAAAGTCCGGGGACCATGGCCCCCGGACCTGCCGTATGTGCTGGTGAGGTGCGGACGCTACGCCCGGCCGGGGAAGAAAATCTTCACCTCGCGCTCGGCGGACTCCTCGGAGTCGGAGGCGTGGATCAGGTTCTCCCGGACGATGACGCCGTAGTCGCCGCGGATGGAGCCGGGCGCCGCGGCGATCGGGTCGGTCGGGCCGGCGAGCGCGCGCACGCCCTCGATGACCCGCTCACCCTCGACGATCAGCGCCACGACCGGGCCGGAAGCCATGAAGTCCACCAGCGGCTCGTAGAAGGGCTTGCCCTTGTGCTCGCCGTAGTGCTGCTCCAGGGTGTCCTGGTCCAGGGTGCGCAGCTCCAGCGCGGTGATCGTCCAGCCCGCCTTGCGCTCGATGCGGCTGATGATCTCGCCGGTCAGGCCTCGACGGACGGCGTCGGGCTTGAGGAGGACGAGGGTGCGCTGGCTCACTACGGGCTCCTAGTACGTAAAGGTTTTGCGGTGGGACGAGATTACCCGGCGTGTCGGGGCGGGCGTCACGCAGCGTCAGGTGTGGAGGAACCCGCCTGGGCCGCGAATCTGGCCTTCGCCTCGTCCACCTTCCGGCCGTAGTGCACCGACGCCCACCACAGGGCCGCGAAGACGGCCCCCAGGAAGTACATGGTCGGCACGATGAACCCCGAGGCGATGAGCGCGATCTGCAGCGCCCAGCCGAGGGCCACCCCGCCCGGGCGCGTCACCAGGCCGCACAGCACCAGACACAGGAACATCGCGATGCCGCTGACCGTCCACACGGTCGTCATGGACAGGTCGGGGTCCTTCATGGCGACCAGACCGGCGAACCCGATGACGAAGAACTCGCCGATCAGGGTCGAAGAACAGAGCGTGCGCACGGGACTCAGCCCCTCCCCAGGAGCAGTCGGGCCTCGCCGACGGTGATGACGGAACCGGTGACGAGCACACCGCCGCCGGAGAACTCGCCCTCCTCCTCGGCCAGCGTGATGGCGGCCTCCAGGGCGTCGGGCAGCCGCGGCTCGACCTGGACGCGCTCCTCGCCGAACACCTCCACGGCGATGCCGGCGAGCTCGTCGGCGTCCATCGCGCGGTGGCTGGAGTTCTGCGTGACCACGACCTCGGCGAACACCGGCTCGAAGGCCTCCAGCAGCTCCCGGACGTTCTTGTCGCCGCTCGCGCCGACCACGCCGATGAGACGGCTGAACTGGAACGCCTCCCCGATCGCCTCGGCTGCCGCCCGGGCACCGGCCGGGTTGTGGGCGGCGTCCAGCACGACCGTCGGCGACCGGCGCACAACCTCCAGCCGGCCCGGCGAGGCGACGGCCGCGAAGGCCTTGCGGACCGTGTCCAGATCCAGTGCGTCGGCCCGCTGCGCGCCGACGCCGAAGAACGCCTCGACGGCGGCGAGCGCGACGGCCGCGTTGTGCGCCTGGTGCGCGCCGTGCAGCGGCAGATACACCTCGGGGTACTCGCCGCCCAGCCCGCGCAGCGTCACGAGCTGTCCGCCGACGGCCACCTGCCGCTCGACGACACCGAACTCCAGCCCCTCCCGGGCCACCGTCGCGTCCACCTCGACGGCCTTCTTCAGCAGCACCTGCGCCGCGTCGACCGGCTGCTGCGCCATGATGACCGTCGCACCCTGCTTGATGATGCCGGCCTTCTCCGTGGCGATCTCGGCGTGTGTGGTGCCCAGCCGGTCGGTGTGGTCGAGGTCTATGGGCGTGACGACGGCGACGTCCCCGTCGATCACGTTCGTCGCGTCCCAGGAGCCGCCCATGCCGACCTCGACGACGGCCACGTCGGCGGGGGCGTCGGCGAACGCCGCGTACGCCATGCCGGTGAGCACCTCGAAGAAGGACAGCCGGTACTCCTGGGAGGCGTCGACCATCTCCACGTACGGCTTGATGTCCTGGTACGTCTCGATGAACCGCTCGGGCGCCATGGGCGCGCCGTCGAGGCTGATGCGCTCGGTGATCGACTGCACGTGGGGCGAGGTGTAGCGGCCGGTGCGCAGCTCGAAGGCGCCGAGCAGGGCCTCGATCATGCGGGCCGTGGAGGTCTTGCCGTTCGTCCCCGTGATGTGGATCGACGGGTACGACCGCTGCGGCTCCCCCAGCACGTCCATCAGCGCGGCGATACGGCTGACGGAGGGCTCCAGCTTGGTCTCGCCCCACCGGGTGGCGAGCTCGGTCTCGACCTCGCGCAGGGCCTTGTCGACCTCGGGGTCGGCGGGGCGCGCGGGGATGTCGGCGTCCGGGGGGCCGCCCTGGGTGCGGAGGGTCCGGCTGCCGGCTTCGATGACCGCGAGGTCGGGGTCGCGGTCGGTCTCCTCCGCGATGATCTCGTCGAAGGGGTCGAGGGGGTCGGGCTGGTCGTCGGCGTCGTGGTCTGGAGGGAGCTCGCTCACGGGGCCCAGTCTACGGAGACCGACTGACATTGTTCGCGGTGGCTTGCGTCCCTGGGCGGCCTCGGGTCCGTGGGGGGCGCTCGCCCAGTTCCCCGCGCCCCTGAACAGCGGGGACGTGCCCCCGGGGCATGCGTGAGGCCCCCGGGCCCGACGGCTCCGGGGGCCTCACCCACCGTATGAACCCTTAACCCTGCGGCAGCCTCTCCAGCTGGGCCTGGATGCGGGCGATGTCCTCCTCCGCCTTGGCGAGGCGGGTGCGGATCTTGTCGACGACGTGGTCGGGGGCCTTGGCCAGGAACGCCTCGTTGCCGAGCTTGCCGTTGGCCTGGGACTTCTCCTTCTCCGCCGCGGCGAGGTCCTTCGCGAGGCGCTTGCGCTCGGCGGCGACGTCGATGGTGCCGGACAGGTCGAGGGCGACCTCGGCGCCGGCGACCGGGAGGGTCGCCGTGGCCGTGAAGGCGTCGCCCTCCGGCTGGAGGCGGAGCAGCTGGCGGATGGCGGCCTCGTGAGGGGCGAACCGGGTGCCGTCCAGGGTCAGCCGGGCCGGGACCCGCTGGCCGGGCTGGAGGCCCTGGTCGGCGCGGAAGCGGCGGACCTCGGTGATGACCGACTGGAGGGACTCGATCTCGCGCTCGGCGTCGGCGTCCCGGAAGCCACTGTCATTGGGCCAGTCGGCGATGACGACCGACTCGCCGCCGGTGAGCGTGGTCCACAGGGTCTCGGTGACGAAGGGGACCACCGGGTGCAGCAGCTTCAGCGTGACGTCGAGGACCTCACCGAGGACGCGCTTGGAGACCTCGGCCGCCTCGCCGCCCGCCTGGAACGTCGTCTTGGACAGCTCGACGTACCAGTCGAAGACCTCGTCCCACGCGAAGTGGAACAGGGCGTCGGAGAGCTTCGCGAACTGGTAGTCCTCGTAGAACGCGTCGACCTCGGCGACCACCGAGTTGAGGCGGGAGAGGATCCAGCGGTCGGTCGAGGACAACTTCGAGGCGTCGGGCAGCGGACCCTCGATCGTGGCGCCGTTCATCATCGCGAAGCGCGTCGCGTTCCAGATCTTGTTGGCGAAGTTGCGGGACCCCTGGACCCAGTCCTCGCCGATCGGGACGTCGACGCCCGGGTTGGCACCGCGGGCGAGGGTGAAGCGGAGGGCGTCGCTGCCGTACTTGTCCATCCAGTCCAGCGGGTTGACCGCGTTGCCGAAGGACTTCGACATCTTCTTGCCGAACTGGTCGCGGACCATGCCGTGCAGGGCGATGGTGTGGAACGGCGGGGTGCCGTCCATCGCGTACAGGCCGAACATCATCATCCGGGCGACCCAGAAGAAGAGGATGTCGTAGCCGGTGACGAGGACCGAGTTCGGGTAGAACTTCGCGAGCGACTCGGTCTGTTCGGGCCAGCCGAGCGTGGAGAACGGCCACAGGCCGGAGGAGAACCAGGTGTCGAGGACGTCGGTGTCCTGACGCCAGCCCTCACCGCTCGGCGGCTCCTCGTCGGGGCCGACGCAGACGACCTCGCCGTTCGGGCCGTACCAGACCGGGATGCGGTGGCCCCACCACAACTGCCGCGAGATGCACCAGTCGTGGAGGTTGTCGACCCAGTCGAAGTAGCGCTTCTCCATCTCCTGCGGATGGATCTTGACCTTGCCGTCGCGGACGGCGTCACCGGCCGCCTTCGCGAGCGGGCCGACCTTGACCCACCACTGCATCGACAGGCGGGGCTCGATGGTGGTCTTGCAGCGCGAGCAGTGGCCGACGCTGTGGACGTAGGGCCGCTTCTCGGCGACGATCCGGCCCTCGGCGCGCAGCGCGGCGACGATCGCGGAGCGGGCCTCCAGCCGGTCCAGGCCCTGGAAGGGGCCATGGGCGGTGATGACGGCGTGCTCGTCCATGACCGCGATGGCCGGCAGGTCGTGCCGCTGGCCGATCTCGAAGTCGTTCGGGTCGTGCGCCGGGGTCACCTTGACGGCACCGGTGCCGAACTCGGGGTCGACGTGCTCGTCCGCGACGACCGGGATGGAGCGGTCGGTCAGCGGCAGCTTGACCAGCTTGCCGATCAGGTGCTTGTACCGCTCGTCGCCGGGGTGGACGGCGACGGCCGTGTCACCGAGCATCGTCTCGGCACGGGTGGTGGCGACGACGATGGTGTCGTCCCCGTCGCCGTACTTCATGGAGACGAGCTCGCCGTCGTCGTCCTGGTACTCGACCTCGATGTCCGAGATGGCCGTCAGACAGCGGGGGCACCAGTTGATGATGCGCTCGGCGCGGTAGATGAGCTCGTCGTCGTAGAGCCGCTTGAAGATGGTCTGGACGGCCTGCGACAGGCCCTCGTCCATCGTGAAGCGCTCGCGGGACCAGGCGACACCGTCGCCCAGCCGGCGCATCTGGCCGCTGATCTGCCCGCCGGACTCGCCCTTCCACTGCCAGACGCGCTCGACGAACGCCTCACGGCCCAGGTCGTGGCGGGACTTGCCCTCCTTGGCGAGCTCCCGCTCGACGACGTTCTGCGTGGCGATGCCGGCGTGGTCCATGCCGGGCTGCCACAGCGTCTCGTAGCCCTGCATGCGCTTGCGGCGGGTCAGGGCGTCGATGAGCGTGTGCTCGAAGGCGTGCCCCAGGTGGAGCGAGCCCGTGACGTTCGGCGGCGGAATGACGATGGTGTACGGCGGCTTGTCGCTCTTGGCGTCCGCCTCGAAGTAACCCCGCTCTACCCAGCGCTCGTACAGCGGCCCCTCTACGTCGGCCGGCGCGTACTGGGTCGGCAGGTCGGTGCTGGGCGCTGGTGGCTGCTGCTGAGCGTTCTCGGTCACGGGGGTCAGTTTAGAGGTGTCACCGACCGGTCCCGAAACGCGTTTCGTTTGTAACGGTGGCGGCCCCGATGCCATGCACACGGCGGGTCTGCGCCAGGATGTCCCGAACACATAAGCATCTGGAGGGGAACCCAGACCATGAGTTACAACCAGCCGGGCCCGTACGGCGGGCAGCCCCAGCAGCCCGGTCCGTACGGCCAGCCGGGCCCGTACGGCCAGCCGCCGCAGGCGCCCCAGCCCGGTTACGGCTACCCCCAGCAGGCCCCTCCGCCCCAGCCCGGCTACGGCTACCCCCAGCAGGCCCCGCAGGGCGTCCCGCCCCAGCAGGCGCCGTACGGCCAGCAGCCCCCGTACGGCCAGCAGCCGCCCTACGGCCAGGCCCCGTACGGCGTGCCCCAGCCGCCCGCGCCCGGCGGTGGCAAGAAGAAGACCGGCATCATCGTCGGCGCGGTCGCGGTTGTGGCGGCGATCGGCGTCGGCGCGTACTTCGTGATCGGCGGGGGCGGCGGCGCGGGCGCCCTGGAGGACGACGGGCCGCACAAGCTGGCTACGCCGGCGAAGGTGCTGAGCGAGTACAACCGCATCACCAAGGACGGGGCGACCGCCGGCGACTCCACCAAGGAGCTGGAGAAGAGCGGCGTCAAGGACGGCAAGTCCGTGCTGGGCTCCTACTCCACGGTGGACCCCACCAAGTACGACCCCTCCGACCCGTCCTCGGCCGCCGCGATGGCAACGGCCAAGAGTGTCCAGTTCTTCGGTGTCTACGGAGAGGTCTCCGACCCGGAGGCCTCCCTGGACACGTTCTTCGCCAACTTCAAGAAGTCGGCCGAGAAGGACTCCTCCAGCAGCAGCGGCAGCAAGACCGAGCTGCTCGGCGAGCCGGAGGAGGCGGACCTCGACGGCGCGGTCATGAAGTGCCAGGCGGTCAAGGGCCAGAACGTCATGACCAAGAAGGAGCAGACCAACTGGTTCTGCGCCTGGGCCGACTACAGCACCATCGCCGTGGTCTCCTCCGGCACTGCCGCCGGGGACACGTCCAAGGACACGGCCATCGACATGGCGACCAAGATCCGCCCGGAGATCCGAGTGAAGGCCTGACGACGCCGAAGGCACAAAGGGAAGGGGCCCCGGTCGATGACCGGGGCCCCTTCCCTGTACGTCTGTGTCACGCCGTCTTCTGCTCGCCCGGCCCCCGCCCCCGCGCATCCCGCGGGATCAGGGTCGGGTTGACGTTCGACTGGACGACGTCCGCCGTGATGACGACCCGGGCCACGTCCTTGCGGGACGGGACCTCGTACATCACGCCCTGGAGGACCTCCTCCATGATGGCGCGCAGGCCGCGCGCGCCGGTCTGGCGGAGGATGGCCTGGTCGGCGATGGCTTCGAGGGCCTCGCGCTCGAAGTCCAGCTCCACGCCGTCGAGTTCGAAGAGGCGCTGGTACTGCTTGACGAGCGCGTTGCGCGGCTCGACGAGGATCTGGAGCAGGGCCTCGCGGTCGAGGTTGTGGACCGAGGTGATGACCGGGAGACGGCCGATGAACTCGGGGATCATGCCGAACTTGACCAGGTCCTCCGGCATGACCTCCTGGAACTGGTCCTTGGACTCCATCTCGCGCTTGGAGCGGATCTGCGCGCCGAAGCCGATGCCCTTGGCGCCCGCCCGGGACTCGATGATCTTCTCGAGACCGGCGAACGCACCGCCCACGATGAACAGCACGTTCGTCGTGTCGATCTGGATGAACTCCTGGTGGGGGTGCTTGCGGCCGCCCTGCGGCGGGACCGAGGCCGTGGTGCCCTCGAGGATCTTCAGCAGGGCCTGCTGGACGCCCTCGCCCGAGACGTCGCGGGTGATGGAGGGGTTCTCACTCTTCCTCGCGACCTTGTCGATCTCGTCGATGTAGATGATCCCGGTCTCGGCCTTCTTGACGTCGTAGTCGGCCGCCTGGATCAGCTTGAGCAGGATGTTCTCCACGTCCTCGCCGACGTAACCGGCCTCCGTGAGCGCCGTGGCGTCGGCGATCGCGAAGGGGACGTTGAGCATGCGCGCGAGGGTCTGCGCGAGGAGGGTCTTGCCGGAGCCCGTGGGACCGAGGAGCAGGATGTTGGACTTCGCCAACTCGATGCCGTCGTCACGGCCGTTCGCCCCGCCGTTCTCGCCGGCCTGGACTCGCTTGTAGTGGTTGTACACCGCTACGGAGAGGGCCTTCTTGGCGGCTTCCTGGCCGACCACGTAGCCCTCGAGGAACTCGTAGATCTCGCGGGGCTTCGGGAGTTCCTCCCAGCGCACCTCGCTGGTCTCCGCGAGCTCTTCCTCGATGATCTCGTTGCAGAGGTCGATGCACTCGTCGCAGATGTACACACCGGGCCCTGCGATGAGCTTCTTGACCTGCTTCTGGCTCTTGCCGCAGAACGAGCACTTGAGCAGATCGCCGCCGTCACCGATGCGTGCCACGGTGTGCTTCCCCTTCGCCTGGGAGACTCCTGGACGCCGACGTCCAGCGGACTCCTGGTGCTGCCTTATGTCCGACGGTACCTTGCCGGGCCCCCCGTTCGGGCCCCCCTTGGCGCGGTTCGCTTTGACGTGAACCGAGTCAAACCGTGCCAAGGGGCGGCAGACCTCACTGCCTCTCGCCTCAGCGCAGGCTCGAGTTGTCCATCTTCCGGGTGGTGATGATCTGGTCGATCAGGCCGTAGCTCAGCGCGTCCTCGGCCGTGAGGATCTTGTCGCGCTCGATGTCCTCGCGGATCTTCTCGACCGGCGTGGTGGAGTGCTTGGCCAGCATCTCCTCCAGCTGCGAGCGCATCCGGAGGATCTCGTTCGCGGCGATCTCCAGGTCGGAGACCTGACCGCGGCCGGTCTCGCTGTACGGCTGGTGGATCAGGACGCGCGCGTTCGGCAGGGCCATGCGCTTGCCCGGTGTACCGGCGGCCAGCAGGACGGCGGCGGCGGAGGCGGCCTGGCCCATGCAGACCGTCTGGATGTCCGGCTTCACGTACTGCATCGTGTCGTAGATCGCGGTGAGCGCCGTGAAGGAGCCGCCGGGGCTGTTGATGTAGACCGAGATGTCACGGTCGGGGTCCATCGACTCCAGGCACAGCAGCTGCGCCATGACGTCGTTGGCGGAGGCGTCGTCGATCTGGACGCCGAGGAAGATCACGCGCTCCTCGAAGAGCTTCGCGTACGGGTCGTACTCGCGGATGCCCTGGGAAGTGCGCTCGACGAAGCGCGGAATGACGTAGCGGGACTCGGCCTGCGGGCCGGTGTAGCGGCCCTGGGAGGCGCTCATGTCCTGCACGGCGTGCATACGGTCGTAGATCCCACTGCCGGGGAACTGGTTCACGGTGTCTCCTGAAAAGGGCTGAGGCGGTCGGCTGGGGCTGTCTGGGGTCGCTGGGGCCCGGGAGGGCTCCGTGGGCCTCACGGGGCGCCACAGGCCCCGTGGGGACCGCTCAGGCCCCGGTGCCGCCGCCGCCCGGCATGCCGGCGGCCGTGGGGATGACGTCGTCGATGAGGCCGTACTCCTTGGCCTCGAAGGCGTCGAACCAGCGGTCGCGGTCCGAGTCGCGGGTGATCTGCTCGATCGTCTGGCCGGTGTGCTGCGAGGTCAGCTCGGCCATGCGCTTCTTGGTGTGCAGCAGCCGCTCGGCGTGGATCTTGATGTCCGAGGCCGAACCGGCGAGGCCGGCGGAGGGCTGGTGGATCAGGATCTCGGCGTTCGGCAGCGCGAAGCGCTTGCCGGGGGTGCCGGCGCTGAGCAGGAACTGGCCCATCGAGGCCGCGAGGCCCATGGCGATGGTGACCACGTCGTTCTTGATGAACTGCATGGTGTCGTAGATCGCCATGCCGGCCGTGATGGAACCGCCGGGGCTGTTGATGTACAGGTAGATGTCCTTGTCCGGGTCGGCGGCAAGGAGCAGCAGCTGCGCGGTGATCTTGTTCGCGATGTCGTCGTCGACCGGCTGGCCGAGGAAGATGATCCGCTCGTTGAGCAGCCGGTTGTAGACCTGGTCGCCGAGGCCACCACCGATGGAAGGCTCGCCGGCGGCTGAGGGCATCAGATTCGTCACGTATCCACCTGCTCGTCTTACGACGGCGCCGGGCCGTCTCACGTTTCCCTAGGGGCTAGGAGCCGTTCGGGGACTCCACTGCCCTCGTATTCATGGACCCTAACGCGCGGGTCCCTTCGGGGAATCCCGGAGATGGGAGTGTTCGCCGGGGGCGTAGCGCGGTGGGCTCCGCCGGTGGGGCCGTGCCGTCTCGCCGTGGGCGGATCTTCCGGTGGGCGGCCGCGGGCGCGTGGGGGCTTGTCGCGCGGTTCCCCGCGCCCCTGGAGGCGGGCTGCCCTCGCGGGTGGCAAGAAGGCCCCGGGGCTGCACGCCCCGGGGCCTTCTCACGAACTCACCGCGACCGGGGCTCAGCCCTCGGTCTTCTCCTCGGCGGACTCGGCCGGGGTCTCCTCGGCGGAGGCCTCGGCGGACTCGGTCTCGTCCTCTTCGTCGTCGAGGTCGATGATCTCGCCGTTGGTGTCCTTGACCGTGGCCTTCTCGACCACGACGGCCAGGGCCTTGCCGCGGGCGACCTCGCCGACCAGGAGCGGAACCTGGCCGCCCTCGACGACCGCCTGGGCGAACTGGTCGGGGGACATGCCGGAGGAGGCCGCACGGCGCATGAGGTGCTCGGTGAGCTCCTCCTGGTTGACGTTCAGCTTCTCCTGCTTGACGAGCTCGTCGAGCACGAACTGGGTCTTGATGCCCTTGACCGCGGCTTCCTTGGTCTCGGCGTCGAACTCCTCCTCGCTCTTGCCCTGGATCTCCAGGTACTTCGCGAGGTCGAGGCCCATCTGGCCGAGCTGGTGGTGCTCGAGGTTGTGCTTGCGGGTGTTGATCTCGTCCTCGAGCAGTTTCTCGGGGACCGGGACCTCGACCAGCTCGAGCAGCTTCTCCAGGACGCGCTCCTGGGCCTGCGTGGCCTGGTCGTACTGCTTCATGTTCTCGAGGCGCTTGCGGCTGTCCGCGCGGAGCTCCTCGATGGTGTCGAACTCGGAGGCGAGCTGCGCGAACTCGTCGTCCAGCTCGGGCAGTTCACGCTTGGCGACCTGGGTGACCTTGACGGTGACCTCGGCCTCCTTGCCGGCGGCGGAGCCGCCCTTGAGCTCGGAGGTGAAGGTGGCCTCGCCACCGGCCTCCACGCCCTTCACGGCGTCGTCGATGCCGTCCAGCAGCTCGCCGGAGCCGATGGTGTAGGAGACGCCGTCGGCGACCCCGTCCTCCAGGACCTCGCCGTCGACCTTGGCCTGCAGGTCGATCGTGACGACGTCGCCGTCCTCGGCGGCACGCTCGACGGGGGCGGTGGAGGCGAAGCGCTCGCGCAGCTCCTCGACGGCCTTGTCGACGTCCTCGTCGGTGACCTCGACCGCGTCGACCTCGACCTCGATGCCGGAGAAGTCCGGGATCTCGATGGAGGGGCGGATGTCGACCTCGGCGGTGAAGTTCAGCGTCTCGCCGTCCTTCAGCTCCGTGATGTCGACCTCGGGCTGGCCCAGCACGCTGAGCTCGGCCTCGTTGACCGCGTCGGTGTAGAACTTGGGAAGCGCGTCGTTGACCGCCTCCTCCAGCACCGCACCGCGGCCGAAGCGCTGGTCGATGACACGGGCAGGGATCTTGCCCTTGCGGAAGCCCTTCACCGTGACCTGCTGGTTGATCTTCTTGTACGCCGCGTCGAGGCTGTCCTTGAGCTCCTCGAAGGGCACCTCGACAGTCAGCCGAACCCGGGTCGGGTTCAGGGTCTCCACGGCGCTCTTCACGGTTCGGTCTCCTTGTGGCTGACTTCTTGGTTTCTGCCGGGGCCAGAACGGCCCGGCGGATTTCGCCGCCCGGAGACTTCAGACGCTGAGACACACGGGCGTGCAGCTTGCATAGTAACGGCAGCGACTGCACCGCCCAAAAGGCGATCACGCGAGTGATCGGATGGGCGATCACGCGAGATGATCGGATGGCTGGTCGGGGTGGCGGGATTTGAACCCACGGCCTTCCGCTCCCAAAGCGGACGCGCTACCAAGCTGCGCCACACCCCGTCTGGTGCGAGACGTAGGGTACATGCCGACCGGCGGTGTGGCCGCCGCATTTCCCCAGGGTCCGCGCCGCGTCCGCTCCGGCGGGAATGCGGTGTGCGACGCAGGGGGCCGACCCGCTACGATGCCTTCAGTGCCGCGGTCACCCGACCTGCGGCGCGTGCTGTGCGGGCGTAGCTCAATGGTAGAGCCCTAGTCTTCCAAACTAGCTACGCGGGTTCGATTCCCGTCGCCCGCTCCATTCGGCTCAGGGCCGGGTCGGAGAATTACTTCTCCGACCCGGCCCTGAGTCGTGTGCGGGGGCAGCTCGGTGTCAGAGGTCGCGTACGTCGACGGTGTAGACGGAGCGGACGCCGTAGGGGATGTAGAGGGCGTCGCCGACGAGGAGGAACCGCGCCCCGGAGGTGACGAGCAGGCTGTCGACCCGGCCGCCGTCGTCGCGGCCGTCCCTCGTGTCCTCGACCTTGCCGCTGCGCGTGTTCAGGGCGACGCGAAGTGCACATGGGTGGCGGAGGCCGTCGGCGGCCCCTGCCGCTCCAGGGTGGTGTTGGATTCCCACAGCGTGCGCCCGGTGCGCGGCGAGACGGCGCGGACGCCGCCGCTGGTGCGCGTGAAGTAGACGGTGCCGCGGACCAGGTACGCCCTCGACGCCTCAACCGGCTCACCGTGCGACGGCTGGCGCGAGGCGGCGTCGATCAGGGTGAGGCCGCGGGTCATGGACACGCCGTCCGTGAACACCAGGTGTCCGCCCTGTCGGCCGAGCATCTGCAGGGAGCCCTCGGCCTCGACGATCCAGCGGGGCTTCCCGGTGGCCGGGTCGATCTCGGAGACGCTGGTCTCGGTGGTTTTCCCGGCCTGCGGCTCGGCCGTGCAGATCAGGTAGGCGCGGTCGGCCGCCGAGTCCAGGACGCAGTCGCCCTGGTCGCCCTGTGATCCGTAGAAGGTGACGACGCCCTCGGACATGCCCATGACGCGGCCGGTCTGGGTGAGGACGTCGGAGGCGGCGAACTCGGCGGCGCGGGAGATGCCGAAGTCGATGACGCGGGGGCCGTCCTCGGCGAGCATCACGTTGGCCGGCTTCTGGTCGCGGTGGACGACTCCGGCCCGGTGGATGTCGCGCAGGGCCTCGGCGAGGCCGCGCAGTCGGGGCAGCGGGAGCGGGCCGTGCTCGCGGACGTGGGTGCCGAGGTCCGCGCCCGGTATGTAGAGGGTGGCCATCCAGGGACGCGCGGCGTCGGCGTCGGCGTCCACGACGGGGGCCGTGAAGGCGCCGCTGACCTGCCGGGCGGCGGCCACCTCGCGTCGGAAGCGGGTGCGGAACTTGTTGTTGTCGGTGTAGCGGTTGTGCACGACCTTGATCGCGAGGCGCCGGCCCGAGGCCGAGCGGGCCAGGTAGACCACACCCATGCCGCCGCAGCCGAGGCGGTCCTCGATGCGGTGGCCGCCCACCTCCGCCGGGTCGGAATCGCGCCCCCGTCACGCACCGTCCTGTGGTCGGGGCGAGCGTGACCCGCCCCTCACCGGGCCCGCGGCGCGGGGCTCGGCAGGGGCGCTCGCGGACCGGTCAGAAGCTGATGGAGTTGATGGTGTCCGCTATCGAGTTGAGGAACCGGTTGATGGACGGGGCCATACCGGTCGAGGCGAGGAAGAAGCCGAAGAGGATCGCCACGATCGCCGGCCCCGCCTTGATGGATCCCCCTCTCAGCAACACCACAAGGATGATCGCCAACAGCAGCACCACAGACAGTGAAATGGCCACAACTGATCACACCCTCGGTCGGTCCGCTCTCCCGGCCCGGGGACGCGACCCCGCGCACCCCCGCCAGAACCATCGTGCCACCAACACGCCCGGGCTATGCGGCCGGTGACGCATCGACCACACGCGTGTCGCCGCCCCGCATGTGCCCCGCCCGCGCGCGGGCACCCAACAGCGTGGCGTCGCACGGCAATTCGACGGGCCACCCGCACAGGGAATTCGGCCGAACCGTTTCCGTCTCCACACAATGCGTTCGCAGCGAATTCGAATTGCTGCCACAAGCCCGGCAACAGCCCTGCGAATGAGGGGGCGAAGAGTGCTGAAGCGGACATTCCGCTGGAGTCGCCTGCTGGTCTTATGCGTCGCTTAGTCCGGAAGTATCATGACAAGCGAGGCCCAGTCGGTGCACACAATCCGCCATCGGACGATGTGTTGGCCATCACGCCGACAGCGCCGTCAACTACCCGCAATCCGGGGTACCCGCAGCGAATAGCCAGGAATCACTTCCGGCGTTTTACGAATAGCTGTCGGGAACGCTAGGGTGCCTCAGATGTTCCACGCTGCCTCGTCCCCCGCACGCGCAGCGAGGTCCCGGATCGTCTCCCCGAGCTCCTGGTGGGAGGGTCTGTGACGAACTCGCTGCGACCGAACGGCGACCGCAGGGCGCCACTTCCCCCGGCACAGTCGCCGGCGGACGGAGTGCCGAGCCCGCGCTCGCCGCAGAGCACGCAGAAGAAGAAGCAGAACGGCAAGCAGCGCGACGCGTTCTTCGACAACGCGAAGTACCTCGCGATCGTGCTGGTGGCCATGGGCCACGCCTGGGAGCCGCTCAAGAGCGACAGCCGGATACTCGAGGCGGCGTACCAGCTCGTCTACGCGTTCCACATGCCGGCGTTCATCATCATCTCCGGCTACTTCTCCCGCAGTTTCGACATGCGGCCCGACCGGCTGAAGCGACTGATCACCGGCGTCGCCGTGCCGTACATCATCTTCGAGACGGCCTATCCCCTGTTCAAGCGGGTCATCGACAACGACCCGCACCAGGAGATCAGCCTCCTCGACCCCTGGTACCTGACCTGGTTCCTGGTCGCGCTGTTCGTCTGGCGGCTGACCACCCCCATCTGGAACCTGGTGCGCCGGCCGCTGCCGCTCGCGCTGGGGCTCGCCATGCTGGCGACCGTCACCCCGGAGATCGGCGACGACCTGGACCTGCAGCGCGTCCTGCAGTTCCTGCCGTTCTTCGTGCTCGGCCTGGTCATGAAGCCCGAGCACTTCCACATGGTGCGCACCAATGCGGTGCGGATCGCCTCGGTGCCCGTGTTCGCCGTCGCCCTGGCCTTCAGCTGGTGGGCGGTGCCGCGCATGAACACCGCGTGGTTCTACCACCGGGACTCCGCGCAGGAGCTGGGCGCCCCGTGGTGGACCGGCCCGGTCATGGTGCTCGCCATGTTCGGCTGCTCCCTGGTGCTGACCGCCTGCTTCTTCGCCTGGGTGCCGCGCCGCCACATGTGGTTCACCGCCCTCGGCGCCGGCACGCTCTACGGCTACCTGCTGCACGGCTTCCTGGTGAAGGCCGGCGACTACCGCGGCTGGTTCGAGGCGTCCTGGCTGCACCACCCGGCCGGTGAGATCGCCGTGACCGCCCTCGCGGCCGCCGTGGTGACGGTGCTGTGCACCAAGCCGGTGCAGCGCGTCTTCCGGTTCGCGATGGAGCCGAAGATGGCCTGGGCCTTCAAGCGGGACGCGGCCGAGCTGGCCCGCGAACGCCAGAACGCCGAGCGCCGCGCACGCGAAAGTGAGCGTGAACGCGAGAAGGTCAACGCCTGACCCTCCGAGCGGGATTCATCCGACGAGACCGAGAAGCGCGCGCATCCGTGCGTACTTCTCGGTCAGTCGTTTCCGGGTCGCCTCGTCGAGGACCGCGAGCCGGGCCGGGTCCGCGTTGTGCGCCAGGTCCGACTCCTTCACCAGCAGCGCGCCGGGCGTGGCGAGGATCCGCGCGGCGTACGCCTCCGGCGGCTCCCCGGCCCGTTTGGTGACCGCGAGCACGATGTCCTTGGTACGGCTGCTCAAGCCGGCCCCGCGCAGCCACTGCGCGGAGAGGGCGTCGTCCTCGACCGCGTCGTGCAGCCAGGCCGCCGCGATCTGCTCCTCGTCGCCGCCCCGCGCCCGTACGCCCTCCGCCACGGCACTGAGGTGTTCGGCGTAGGGCCGTCCCGCCTTGTCGGTCTGGCCGGTGTGAGCGGCGCGGGCGGTGGCTTCGACCTGGGCCAGGGTCATCCGGGATGTCTCGGTCACCGCTCCAGTGTCTCCCCGCACGGCGCCGCCCGGGCCGGCAGGGTGGCCGCGGCCGTGCCGAGGACGGAGGACGAGGACGACGACGACGAGGATCGCGGCGGCGGGCGAGCCGTGGCCTGGCCAGGAGGACGGCCGCCGAACCCACGTGCGGAAAGCCCACCTCAGCGGGTCGCGTTGGCCGTCGGGCCCTCTCGGCAGATCAGCAGCAGGGCCCGGTCGTCGTTGACGTCCTTGGCCACGGCCTCGATGAGGTGCCAGGCGGCGCCGTGGAAGCCGCCGGCCACGTAGCGGTCGGCCTCGCCGGTGAGGCGGTCGATGCCCTCGACGATGTCACGGTCGGAGGTCTCCACCAGGCCGTCCGTGAACAGCATCAGCACGTCCCCGGGCCGCAGTGAGCCCTTCACCGGGTCGAACTGGGCGCCGTCGTACACCCCGAGCAGGGGCCCCTCGGCGGTCTTCTCCTCCCAGCGGCCGCTGCCGGCGCTGAGCTGGAGGCCCGGCGGGTGGCCCGCGGAGTAGAGCTCGTAGTCGCCGGAGTCCAGGTCGAGGACCAGGTGGATGGAGGTGGCGAAGCCCTCGTCCCAGTCCTGGCGCAGGAGGTAGCCGTTGGCGGCCGGGAGGAAGGCGTGCGGCGGGAGGGAGCCGAGCAGACCGCCGAACGCGCCGGACAGCAGCAGGGCGCGGGAGCCCGCGTCCATGCCCTTGCCGGAGACGTCGGTGAGGACGACCTCGAGCGTACGGCCGCCGTTGGTGCGCGCCGCGACCACGAAGTCGCCCGAGAAGGACTGGCCGCCCGCCGGGCGCAGCGCCATCTCGCGGTGCCAGCCGTCCGGCAGGTCGGGCAGCTCGCTCTGCACCCGGATGCGTTCGCGCAGGTCGAACAGCATGGTGCCGCCGCGCCTCCAGGGCACACCGACCCGGCTGCGGAACTGGGCCAGGAGCAGTCCGAAGAAGCCGCAGGCCGCGACCACGAGCACGACGCCGGGGGTGACCCTCGACGGGCCCTCCGTGTACGGGCCGAGCTGCACCGACTCCACGATGAGCGCCGTGGCCGCCGCCGCGTACAGGCCGAGCAGGCTGGCCGGGCGCAGCAGCAGGCCGCCCACGACGACGGGCAGGACCAGTGCGGCCGGTGAGAACCACACCGAGTTCGCCAGTGTCGCCGACGCGATCACGGGAACCGTCAGGAGCAGACCGCCCAGGGCGATCCAGTCCGAGCCGTTGCCGCGGAAGTAGTCCACGGCGGCGCGGCGCACGCCGACGCGGGCCCGGTGCCACTGCTTCTTCAACCGGGCCGTGAACGTCTCGGCTTCCGCGCGCCGCTCTCGTCCTGATGCCATTAGTTCGGGACCCTATCCATCGGACCAGCCGCTTGGCACGGGAGGTCCCACTTGTCCCCCGTCCGAGGGCCGACATCACAGTGAACTTCACAGCGCGCGGCCCTGCCGCCACCCGGGAGAAATTCCCTCGCTCGTCCCGCATTGCCCTGGTAGGCATGGCTCATGGGAACCGACGCGAACGGTCTTTTGCCCGACTTGCGAGTGCTTCAGAAGGATGATTGGGACAAGTGGTACGACACCCTGATCCGGGGCTTCGGAGGGGTGCCCGAGTCCGCCGAGGAGCGGGAGTTGTGGAACTCGCTGACCGAGTTCGACCGTTCGCTGGGTGTCTGGGACGGGGACGAGTGCGTGGGGACGGCCGGGGCGTTCAGCTTCCGGCTGACCGTGCCCGGCGGCGCGTCCCTGCCGGTGGCGGGCGTCACGATGGTCAGCGTGGCCGCCACGCATCGCCGGCGCGGCCTGCTGACGTCGATGATGCGGCGGCAGCTGGACGACGTACGCGCCTGGGGTGAGCCGCTGGCCGTGCTCACCGCGTCCGAGCCCGCGATCTACGGGCGCTTCGGGTACGGCAACGCGGCCGTGTCGCTGACCGCCGAGATCGACACGACCCGGGTCGGGCTGTCGGTGCCGGACGGTACGGATGACGTACGGGTGCGGTACGCGGTGCCGGCCGATGTGCTCGACGTGTGTGAGGCGGTGTACGCCCGGCTGGTTCCGGTACGGCCCGGGATGCTGGCCCGGCAGCCCGGCTGGGAGCGGCTCGGGGTGCTCGATCCGGAGAGCGACCGGGAGGGGGCGTCGCCCCTGCAGTGCGTGCTCGCCGAGCGGGACGGGGAGACGGTGGGGTACGCGCGGTATCGCGTCAAGCCCGAGTGGGAGCTGTCCGGGTCCAACGGCACGGTGATCGTGGAGGAGTTGGCGGGTCTTGAGCCCGCGGCGGACGCGGCGTTGTGGCGGTTCCTGTTCGGGATCGACCTGACGTCGAAGGTGACCGTGCGGGGGCGTCCGGTGGACGACGCGTGGCAGTACCTGGTGACCGACCCGCGGCGGTGCCATCCGCGGGTGCGGGACTCGCTGTACGTGCGGCCGGTGGAGGTGGGGGCGGCGCTGGCGGCGCGGACCTATCAGACGCCGGTGGATGTGGTGTTCGAGGTGGAGGACGCGTTCTGCCCCTGGAACGCCGGGCGTTGGCGGTTGAGCGGGGACGCGAAGGGCGCGTCCTGCGAGCGTACGGCGGATGCGGCGGATGTCGCCCTGTCGGTACGGGAGTTGGGTGCCGCGTATCTCGGGGGTGTGTCGCTGGCCTCGCTGGGGGCGGCCGGGCGGGTGCGGGAGCTTCGGCCGGGGGCGCTGGCGGAGGCGTCGCTCGGGTTCGGGGTGGGGGTGCCGCCGTGGCTGCCGCACGGGTTCTGACGCCCCGGGGTTGTTGAGGAGCGCCCGGGCTTTTCAGGGGCGTTGGCAGGCCGGGCACCAGAAGAGGTTGCGGGCGGCGAGGTCGGCGGTGCGGATCTCGCCGCCGCAGATGTGGCAGGGCAGGTTGGCCCTGCGGTAGACGTACACCTCACCGCCGTGGTCGTCCACGCGGGGCGGGCGGCCCATCGCCTCCGGGGTGTGCTCCGGGCGGACGGTGTCGATGCGGTTGTTGCGGACGCCCTCGTGCATGAGGTCGACGAGGTCGGTCCAGATCGCGTGCCACTCGGTGGGGGTGATGTCCTTGCCGGCGCGGTACGGGTCGATGCGGTGCCGGAAGAGGACCTCCGCGCGGTAGACGTTTCCGACGCCGGCGATGACCTTCTGGTCCATGAGGAGGGCTGCGATCGTCGTACGGCTGCGGGTGATGCGGCGGTACGCGGTGTCCGGGTCGGCGTCGTCGCGGAGGGGGTCGGGGCCGAGGCGGTCGTGTATCGCCTGCTTCTCCGGGGGTGTGATGAGGGCGCAGGTGGTGGGGCCGCGGAGGTCCACGTAGGTGGTGTCGTTCGCGACGCGGAGGCGGACGGTGTCGGTGGGGGGCGGTTCGGGGGCCGGACCGAAGGTGACCTTGCCGAAGAGGCCGAGGTGGATGTGGATCCAGTCGGTGTCGCGGAAGCCGAGGAAGAGGTGCTTGCCGTGGGCTTCGGTGTGGGTGAGTTCCGTGCCGGTGAGGAGGGCGGCGGCGGGGGTGAACTTGCCCTGGGGGCTGGTGGTGCGGGGTTTCGTGCCGAGGAAGGCGGCGGCGTAGTCCTGGGCGAGGCGGTGGATGGTGTGGCCTTCCGGCACGGGTTCTCCCTGTGATCGTTGCCCTGCTTGCCCACGTGCCTGGGCTGGTCGGTTGTTCAGGAGGCCGGGGTGGGGTTGGCTCGGGGCCTTGCCCGCCCGCCCACCCGACTCGGTTGTTCAAGAAGCTGAGGCCGAAAGGATCCGGGGCTCCGCCCCGGGCCCCGGCGGGGACTGCGTCCCCTGCACCCCTCTGGGGGCTGCGCCCTCGATCCCGGCAAGGCTTCCTACCGGACCCCCGCAGGGCTTCCTCCGCCTCGCTGGGCTTTGCCCGAGCCCCCGCAGAGCCTCCTCCCGACCCCTCACGGGGCCCGTCCCCACGGCCTCCACAGACGGCACAAGGCGGGTCCCCTGCTGGGGGACTGCGTTCCGAGGCAGGCTCGGCGGCGGGGCCGCCGGCGCCTGCTGGCCGACCGGGCGGCCCCTGCCTGCGTGCCGCGTCCGGGGGCAAGGCTCGGGTGGCCGGCGCCCACACGGGGGCGGGCCACCCGGCCCCCTGGGAAGCGCGCGGCGGCCCGGTCGCCCGGAGGGCTACTGCTGCGGGTGGTGGGGCGGGATGGGGGGCAGGTCGCCGGTCTTTTCGTAGGCCGACAGCATGTCGATCCGACGGATGTGACGTTCGTCACCGGAGAACGGCGTCGCGAGGAACGTCTCCACGAACTTCGTCGCCTCGTCCTGCGAGTGCATGCGCGCGCCCACCGCGACGACGTTCGCGTTGTTGTGCTGGCGGCCCAGGGACGCCGTCTCCTCGCTCCACGCGAGGGCCGCACGGACGCCCTTGACCTTGTTCGCGGCGATCTGCTCGCCGTTGCCCGAGCCGCCGATGACGACGCCGAGGGCCTCGGGGTCCGCGGCCGTGCGCTCCGCCGCCCGGAGGCAGAAGGGCGGGTAGTCGTCCTGGGCGTCGTAGATGTGCGGGCCGCAGTCGACGGGGTCGTGACCCGCCGCCGTCAGCCACTCGACGAGGTAATTCTTGAGTTCGTAGCCCGCATGGTCCGAGCCGAGGTACACGCGCATGGGACGAGTGTGACACGGGTGCTTCGGGGAAGGCGCGCGGGGTGGCGCTCATGAAAACCCTGGGCGAATGTGAGCCGCATTACTGAACCTCAGGAAAACCTCAAGTAACAATCTGGATTCAAAGGTTCTCCTATTCATTCGCCTCCGTTTCACTGGACCGGCTCGTACACCGCTCGTACGAGCCCCCCGTACCCCGTCATGCCGCGAAACACCCCGTTCGTGCGGCTCGCGCGGTTCCGTACGGAAGTACAACTCCCCGGCGCAAAGGAAATCCGTTCCATGACCTCGCAGCCGACCATGAACAAGACCGGAAACGAACCCGGAGGGCCCGGAGAACCCGGAGCCGAGGGATCCGGACTGCAGGCCGGGCTCAAGAACCGGCATCTCTCCATGATCGCCATCGGCGGTGTCATCGGAGCCGGACTCTTCGTCGGGTCCAGCTCCGGTATCGCCACCGCCGGGCCCGGCATCCTGCTGTCGTACGCCCTCGTCGGCACGCTCGTGGTGCTGGTGATGCGGATGCTCGGCGAGATGTCGGCCGCGAACCCGACCTCGGGTTCCTTCTCCGCGCACGCCGACCGGGCCCTGGGGTCCTGGGCCGGTTTCTCCATCGGCTGGCTGTACTGGTTCTTCTGGGTCGTCGTGCTCGCGGTCGAGGCGACCGCCGGCGCCGTGATCCTTGAGGGCTGGATACCGGCCGTGCCGCAGTGGGGCTGGGCCCTGATCGTGATGCTGGTGCTGACGGCCACCAACCTGGTCTCCGTCGGCTCCTACGGCGAGTTCGAGTTCTGGTTCGCGGGTATCAAGGTCGTCGCCATCGCCGCGTTCATCATCATCGGCGGGCTGGCCGTCTTCGGGCTTCTGCCGGGTGTGGACAGCGAGCAGGCCGGACTGAGCAACCTCACCGCGCACGGCGGCTTCCTGCCCAACGGGGCCGGCGCCATCCTCACCGGTGTGCTGCTCGTCGTCTTCTCCTTCATGGGCAGCGAGATCGCCACCCTGGCCGCAGGTGAGTCGGAGAACCCGCGGCAGGCCGTCACCAAGGCCACCAACAGCATCATCTGGCGTGTCGCCGTCTTCTACCTCGGCTCGATCGCCGTCGTCGTGTCCCTGCTCCCCTGGGACAGCAAGTCCATCGCCAAGGACGGCTCCTACGTCGCCGCGCTCGACTCCCTCGGCATCGCGCACGCCGGTCAGATCATGAACTTCATCGTGCTGACCTCGGTGCTGTCCTGTCTCAACTCCGGCCTCTACACCGCCTCCCGCATGGCCTTCTCCCTCGGCCAGCGCGGCGACGCGCCGAAGGCCTTCGCCCGCACGACCTCCAACGGCGTGCCGCGCACGGCGATCCTCGCCTCCGTCGCCTTCGGTTTCGTGGCCGTCTTCTTCAACTACAAGTTCCCGGACTCCGTCTTCCTCTTCCTCGTGAACTCCAGCGGCGCGGTCGCCCTGTTCGTGTGGCTGGTGATCTGCTTCTCCCAGCTGCGCATGCGGAAGATCATCAAGGCCGAGTCGCCCGAGAAGCTCGTCGTGAAGATGTGGCTGTACCCGTACCTGACCTGGGCGACCGCCGCGCTGATCGTCTTCATCCTCGGCTACATGCTCACCGACACCGAGCACGACGGGCGTCAGACCATCCTGCTGTCGCTGCTCGTCGCCGCCGTGGTGCTCGTCATCGCCTTCGTGAAGAACGGGATCCGTGGCCGGCGTCCGGCCGCGGACGCCGCGCAGGTCAAGGATGAGGAGCGCAGCGAGGTGTCGGCGGGCTGATCCTCCGGCCGCTCGCCGTTCGTGGTGAACGGGGGCCTGTGGTGCGTGCATCGGCACGCACCACAGGCCCCTTTTCCGTTCCCTGCCGAGCTGCCTACAGGACCGTGAAACTGTCCTTGACCTTCTCGTAGGTGGCGAGCGCCTCCTGCTCGATCTCCTCCTCGTACCACGTGTTGACCTGGTACGACTTGCCGGCCACGTTGAAGCCGAGCAGCCGGGCGTGCCAGTGGACGCCCTTCAGCGTGAACGTGTACTCCCAGACCACCGCCGGGTGGCCGCGGAACGTCGTCTCCTCCAGACGGATCTTGCGGTAGTCCTGGCCCTGGTGGGCGTTGCGCTCGGAGGTCTGCCAGGTCTCCAGCAGGTCGCCGCGGGCCAGGGAGGACTTGCCGACCAGCTCCTGGGAGCCGTCCGGGGAGGTGTAGTGCACCTCCGCCCCCGTCTTCACGTCCCGCCGCCAGCCGTCGGGCGTCGCCCAGGCGAACCCGCCCGCCTCCCGGTGCGTGCCGGGCGGCAGCGTCCGCGGCCTGGCGGTGCCCTCGACGGTCGGCCCGGGGGTGGTGCCCCCCGTGGAGTCTGCGGTGGTGGCCGGCGCGGACGCCGAGGAACCCGCGCGCGGAGTGTCGTTCCCGCCCGGCGAGCCCGATGTCGTGGCCAGCAGGATTCCCACGACCGTTCCGGCCGTGGCGAGGGTGGCCGCAGCGGCGGTGAGCACCGTACGGCGACGGGGGCGGGGTGGTCGGGGTGCGGCCGGGGCGGGTGGCCCGGGGAGTTCGCCGGGGGGCATCGGCAGGGGTGCGGGGTGGGGGCGGTGCTCGGTCTCCGCCTGGGCGCGGGTGAGGGAGACGGGGCTCGGGGGGTGGGTGGTGCCGCCGGCCCGGCTTCCGGAACGGGCCGCCACCGGCTGGACTTTCGGGGTTTTCGGGGTGGCTTCCCCGGGTGCGGTGG
This sequence comes from Streptomyces tuirus, assembly GCF_014701095.1. NCBI lineage: Bacteria > Bacillati > Actinomycetota > Actinomycetes > Kitasatosporales > Streptomycetaceae > Streptomyces > Streptomyces tuirus. The sequence goes on from NZ_AP023439.1 coordinate 2,429,510, forward strand.
GTTCGAGGGGTGCGGCGGGTGTGGTGGATGTGACGGGTGTCGCGGGTGTGTGGGTGACGGGGTGGTGTGGGTCCGGGGCCGGGGCAGGGGCGGGCCTGCGAGGGTCGCGAGGCGCCGTGGGGAGGGGAGCCGGGAGGGGTGCGGGGAGGGGTGACTCCTGCGGGGGTGCGGAGACGGACGCCCGCGACCGGGATTCCGGCTCCGGGAGCGGCTGTCGCCCTCCGCGGGTCTCCGGCAGGTCGAGGGCGGGCGCGGGCTCCAAGCGCGGGCCGCACTCGCCGTCCGGCACGAACTCCGGTCCCGGCTCCTCCTCCCGCTCCTCCCCCCGCCCCGGTTCCGCATCCCCCAGCCCCACCGCGACCGTGGGTGTCGGTGCCGGATACGCCACCGGCTCCAGCGCCGTTTCCAGCGCCTCCAGGTCCGGGCGAGCCGACGGCTCCTTTGCCAGCAGGGACGTCAGGATGTCCCGCAACGGGCCCGACGCGGCGGGGAGTTCGGGCTCCTCGTACAGGACCGCGTGCAGGGTCGCCAGCGTGGTGTCGCGGGCGAACGGGGAGCGGCCGCCCAGGGCAGCGCAGAGGGTCGCGCCGAGGGACCAGATGTCGGACGGCGGGCCCTGGGGGCGGCCGGAGATGCGCTCGGGGGCCATGTAGTCGGGCGAGCCGACCAGCATGCCGACCATTGTGAGCGCCTTGGCGTCCTGGATCGCGGCGATGCCGAAGTCGGTGAGGACGACGCGCCGCCCGTGGCCGGAACCGTTGCCGTTGCCGCGTAGGGATCCGGCCATGCCGTCCGCGTGTTCCACGAGCACGTTTCCGGGCTTGATGTCGCGGTGCAGTACGCCGCGTTCATGCACCTGTCGTAGCGCGGCGACCAGACCGAGTCCGATGCGGGCCGTCTCGCCGGGGCTCAGCGGGCCCGACTCCGCGAGGATCCGTTCGAGGGAGCGGCCCGCCACCAACTCGATGACGATCCACAGGCGTTCGCCTTCGTCGACCACGTCGTAGACCCGGACGACGTTGGGGTGGTCGATCCGGGCCGTGGCCCTGGCCTCGCGCAGGGTCCGTTCGCGGCGGGTCCTGCTGTCCTCCGCGTCGAGACCGTCGATCCGCATTTCCTTGACGGCGACCTGCCGGTCGAGTATTTCGTCGGCGGCTCGCCACACCCGCCCCATTCCCCCCTGGCCGATACTTTCGACCAACCGATAGCGTCCCGTCACCAATATCCCTGGAACACCGCCACTGTTCGTATTCCCCGGCAATCCGCTGCACCCCCTCCACGACGCCGCGACCGTCTCCAGTGAAACACAACGGTCACACTTCGCGCCGTACCAGGATAGTGCGGTGAAATCTTGTGGTACCTCTTTCAGTGCTGCGAATTCAGGCGCAGCCCAGGGGGACGCAAGGGGGGACGAACATGAGTTCTCGTCGTACGCCAGTGGTCGCCGGATCGCTGGTCATGGCATCTTTCTCGGCGGTCTTGATCCTTTCCGGCCCGGCCGGGGCGGAGGACGAAGGGCCCGCAAGCGGCAAGGGGGGAAAGGCGGTTGACGCGGCACCGGCCGGGGTGAAGCTCACCACGACGCTGCCCGGGAAGATCTCGGTCGACAACGATTCCGAAAAGACGGCGATTACCGCCACGGTGAAGAACGAGGGGAGCAAGGACAGCGGGAAGATCAGGCTGTTGGTCGTCGGTTTCGACGGGATGGTCGTCAAGGGAGTCGAAGGGTGTTCGGCGATACCCGAGAACGGACTTCCGGAGGGCTCGAACAGCGGATTCGCCTGCCCGATCGACAATCTCGCGGCGGGTAAGTCGAAGTCGTACGCCGTCGACGCGACGTTCGACCTCGGCAAGACCGGGAAGATCTGTCTGCCCGTGCAGACGAGCGACGGCAAGAAGACCTTCTGGCAGCAGGGGCCGGTGCCGTTCGGCACGAGCAACCCGTCGCCGGACGCCCCGGCCACACCCCTGCTGCTCGGTACCGACAACGAGCCGGCGGGCCCGGGTGGGAAGGAACTGCCGAAGACCGGTCCGGCCCGTGATCTGCTGCCGTTGGGCGCGGCCGGTGCGTCGCTGCTCGCGGCGGGCGTGGCCGGAATGTGGTGGTCGCAGCGGCGGCGGCCGGGGGTTCGGGAGAGCTGAATCGGCCTCCTGTCGCGTCCCTTACGCAAGGAGGCCCGCCGGGGGCGGTTCGCCCCCGGCGGGCCTGACGGCAACGCCTGCGGTGTCAGCGCTTGTTCGCGAACTTCCAGGCCGTCGGCAGGGCGCCCATGGCCAGCGCGGCCTTCACCGCGTCGCCGATGAGGAACGGCGTGAGGCCGGCCGCGATCGCCGCGGTGGCGGACATGCCGGTGGCGAGGGCCAGGTAGGGCACGCCGACGGCGTAGATGATCGCCTCGCCGACCAGCATGGTGCCGGCCGTGCGCAGCACCGAGCGGTCGGCGCCGCGGCGGGCCAGGGCGCCGACGACGGTGGAGGCGAGGATCATGCCGAGGATGTAACCGAAGGAGGGGGCGACGCCCGAGGTGCCCTGCGCGAACCACGGCACGCCCGCGATGCCCGCCACGGCGTACAGCGCGAGCGCCAGGAAGCCGCGGCCGGCGCCGAGGGACGTGCCGACGAGCAGCGCGGCGAAGGTCTGGCCGGTCACCGGCACCGGGGAGCCCGGCACGGGCACGGAGATCTGGGCGGCGAGGCCGGTGAGCGCGGCGCCGCCGAGCACGAGGGCCGCGTCCCGCACTCGGGTGGGGGCACCGCCCTGCTCGAGCGCCGCCGAGAGCTTGGGGGAGGGGAGCAGGTCGGCGAGGACCTGTCCGGTGCGGGACGGTGTGGCGGCAGCGGTGCTCATGGGGACTCCGCGAGGGTGAGGGCCGGTCGGGACACCGTGACGCTATCCCAGTGCCCTCGTCGCGATCACCGTCAGCCGTCCACAAAGGCCGGGACCGGCCATTGGTCGGCTTCGAACAAAGGATGCGGGTTACAGCGAGTCAGGCGTGATGCCCGTCACGGTGATGAGGTGCCATGCGACACGGGAGCGGGAAACCGGGCCTCTGTAGGTTTCCCCCAAAGGCGCCGGGGCGGCCGTCTCGCCCGTCGGTCGCCGTCTGGGCAGTGCGGGGCCGTTTTGCTAGCGTCGCGAACATGGTTGCCCAGGCCCGGTACTTCTCGTCGCGTCGCTATGTCGACCTGCGACGCCAGGGCACGGCCACCTGTCGCCGCCTTCGGTGAGGCGGGGCGGAGGGATCCGGCCCGCCGATCGAGACGGCGCAGTGTCGGACCGGCCTCCAGGAAGATTCCCATGCCCCGTACCGCGGCTCCCCTTCTGACGTCCCCCATCCCCCGTGTCGCCGACAGCGACCGGCGCCGCACCAGCGCGAGCGTCGTCCTGCGGTCCGTGCTGGAGCACGGGCCGGTCGCGCGCAGCACCATCGCCCGGCTGACCGGCCTGTCGCCGGCGTCGGTGACCGACTACTGCGCCCGCTTCAGCGAGTTGGGCCTCATCCGCGAGTCCGCCGTGCTGCGGCGGTCCAAGGGCGTGGGGCGGCCGCATCTGCCGGTCGACCTGGACGACACCCGGTTCGTGGTGGGCGGGGTGCATGTGGCGGTGCCGTACACCACGGTCGCGCTGCTGGACCTGCGCGGACGGGTGGTGGCCCGCGGCGAGTTCAAGCACGAGGGCACCGACCCCGCCCGGGTGCTGGCCCGGGCGGCCGACGCGCTGGCGGCGCTGCTCGCCGGTGTGCCCGGCAGCAGGGCGCTGGGGGTCGGGTTCGCGGCGGGCGGCTGGGTGGACCGGGACTCGGGCACCGTCGTGGAGCATCCGCTGCTGGGCTGGCGTGAGGTGCCGGTGCGGGAGCTGCTCGGGGCGCGCACCGGCCTGCCGGTCCATGTGGACGGGCACGCGCGGGCGTTGGTGAACGCGGAGCGGCTGTTCGGGCGCGCGCGGGGCAGCGGCAGTGTGCTGCATCTGTTCGCGGGCAATGTGGTCGACGCGGCGTTCACCACCCATGACGAGGTGCACCACGGGCCGCGCTCCCAGGCGGGGGCGATCGCCCATCTGCCGGTGCCGGGCGGCACGGAGCCCTGCGACTGCGGCCGGGTGGGCTGCCTCCAGGTCGAGCTGAGCGAGCGCACCCTGTGCCGGCGGGCCCGTGCGGCGGGCATCGTCGACGGGGTGAACCCGATGCACGTGGTCGGTGCCGCGGCGGCCGGTGACCCGGTCGCGGTGCGGCTGCTGCGGGAGCGGTCGCGGCGGGTGGGCCGTGCGGTGGGGTTGCTGCTCGATGTGCTCAACCCGGAACAGGTGGTCGTGACGGAGATCGGGGCCATGTACCGGGAGGACTGCCTGACGGCGCTGCGGGAAGAGGTCGGTGCGGAGCGCGCCGCGACCGTATCGCCGATCAGTTTCCCGGATTCCGTGCTGGCGGTGGCCGGTGGTTCGGTGGCGCTCGACGTCCTCTACCGGGATCCGCTGGCCGCGTCACCTGAGGCGATTTAATTCAGAAACTCGGAATGTTGACAGGCCGGGCCGCCGACCAGGAACATCCTGTTCATGAACCCGCTCACGAGCTGTCGCACTCTCTGTTGCTGACCCGTTGACGCGCCCCCGGCGCCCCTTCACGGAGCGCCTTCTCCTTCCTTTGTGACATTCGCGTGAATTCCCTTGGCGGGCCTTTTCCCGCCCGGAATTCCGCTCGCTGTGCCTTCTTCCATACCCAGGGAGCCCTGCCATGCCCTCGTCCTCCGTTTCCGGTCCAGACCGGCGCCTGTTCCTGACCTCTCTGCTCGGCGTGACGGCCGCGGCGGCCGGACTGAGCGGCTGCGCCGACAGCAGCGTGGCGGCCGACGAGGCGGCCTCCGACGCTCCCCTGGCCTCCAAGGTCCCCGCGGGGACGAGCCTGAAGATCGCCTCGTACCAGAACGCGCAGCAACTCCAGTTCAAGCTGGCCGGGTTCCGTGATCTGCCGTTCAAGGTGTCCAACTGGCTGAACATCGGCGCGGGCCCCGATGTCATCAACGCCTTCCGCGCGAAGTCCCTGGAGGTGGCCAACAACGCCGGGATCCCGCCGATCCAGGCGCACTACCAGGGCTTCGACGCGAAGATCGTGGCGCTCAACATCACACGCAAGCCCAACTACCTCTTCGCCACCAAACCCGGCAGCGACATCCGCCGGGTCTCCGAGTTCCGCGGCAAGCGGCTCGCCTTCTCCCAGGGGCAGGCGCAGGGCGTCGTCCTGCTGCGGGCGCTGAAGAAGGCCGGGCTGACGTACGACGAGGTGGAGCTGGTGCCGCTGACCAGCAACCAGTTCCTCACCGCCCTGCAGTCCGGGCAGGTGGACATCGCCCCGCTCGGCAACACCCAGGCGCCCGCGTACCTGACGCAGTACAAGACCGCCCGCACCATCACCACGGACGTGGTGGATCTGCTGAACCTGCTGTGGGCGCCGGTGTCGGTGCTGAACGACCGGGCGAAGGCCGCCGCGGTCGCCGCGTACGTGCCGTACTGGGCGAAGAGCCAGGTGTGGACGTACGAGCACCCCGACGAGTGGAACGAGCAGTTCTACGTCGGGACGCAGAACCTGACCCTCGCGCAGGCGAAGGGGGTCACCGCGCTGGCCAACAAGCCGCTGTTCCCGCCCCGCTGGGACGAGGCGATCGCCTGGGAGCAGGAGACCGCCGATCTCCTCGCGGAGGGCGGTTTCGTGAAGAAGTTCGACGTCTCGGAGCTGTTCGACCACCGCTTCGAGTCCCTCGCGGCCAAGGCCGTGCCCGCGGAGTACCGGAGGTGACCGCCGTGACCACGACCACGCACACGACGAGCACGAGCCCGTCCGCACCGCTCGCTCCCCTCGCCGAGGAGGAGACGCGCCAGGTGCGCAGGCGCCGGCGGCTGGCTCCCGGCAAACGGCTGCCCGCCACCCGGCTCGTGGGGCCGGCCGCGGTCCTCGCGCTGTGGAGCGCCGCCTCCGCCGCCGGGCTGCTCGACCCGGGCGCGATCCCGGCTCCCTGGACGGTGCTGGAGACGGGCAGCCGGCTGTGGAGCGCCGGCACGCTGCCGGACGACATCCTGACCTCGCTCCAGCGCGCGGCCACCGGCTTCTCGATCGGCCTGGTCGTGGGGGTCCTGCTCGCGCTGGCCTCCGGGCTGACCCGGACCGGGGAAGCGCTGATCGACGGGACGGTCAATCTCAACCGGGCGATCCCCACCCTGGGTCTGATCCCGCTGTTCATCCTCTGGCTGGGCATCGGCGAGACCTTCAAGATCGCCATCATCGCGATCGTCGTCTACATCCCGATCTACCTCAACACGCACGCCGCGCTGTCCGGCATCGACAGCCGCTTCGTCGAACTCGCCGAGGTGCAGGGCCTGTCGAAGCTCCGGTTCATCCGGCAGGTCGTGATCCCCGGCGCTCTGCCCGGCTTCTTCGTCGGCCTGCGGCTCGGGGTCACCGGCTCCTGGCTGGGTCTGGTGGTGCTGGAGCAGATCAACGCCACCAGCGGCCTCGGCTACATGATGTTCCAGGCGCAGAACTACGGCCAGACGGACGTCATCCTCGTCGGCCTGGTCGTCTACGGCATCTTCGGCCTCATCTCCGACAGCGCGGTCCGTATCGTCGAACGGAGGGTGCTGTCATGGCGCCGCACACTGAGCAGCTGACCCGTCCCGCCGTACAACTGCGCGGGCTGACCCGGTCGTTCGAGGGACGCACGGTCCTCGACGGCATCGACCTCGATCTGCCCGCCGGGCAGCTGACGGCCCTCCTCGGGCACAGCGGCTCCGGCAAGAGCACCCTGCTGCGGGCGATCGCCGGACTCGACCACGGCGTCACGGGCTCCGGGCAGCTGACCGCGCCCGAGCGGGTGTCGGTGGTCTTCCAGGACTCCCGGCTGCTGCCCTGGCGGCGGGTCCTCGACAACGTGCTGCTCGGCGCGGAGGGCAAGGACGCCGGCCGCAGGGGCCGCGCGGCCCTGGAGGAGGTGGGGCTGAAGGGCCGCGAGCGGGCCTGGCCCGGCGAGCTGTCCGGCGGGGAGGCCCAGCGCGCCGCCCTGGCCCGGTCCCTGGTCCGCGAGCCGGAACTGCTGCTGGCCGACGAGCCGTTCGGGGCGCTGGACGCGCTCACCCGGATCCGGATGCACGGTCTGCTGAGGGAGCTGTGGGAGCGGCACCGGCCGTCGGTGCTGCTGGTCACCCATGACGTGGACGAGGCGATCGTGCTCGCCGACCGGGTGCTCGTCCTGGAGAAGGGCCGGATCGGCCTCGACCTCACCATCGACCGCGCGCACCCGCGGTCGTACCGCGACCCCCTGCTCGGCGAGTACCGGGAGCGGCTGCTGGCCGCGCTCGGTGTCACGGAGGACCATCGATGACCCACAGACAGCTGCACCTCAACGCGTTCCTGATGAACACCGGCCACCACGAGGCGTCGTGGCGGCTGCCGGAGAGCGACCCGTACGCGAGTGTCGACCTGGCCCACTACGTACGGCTCGCCCGGATCGCCGAGCGCGGCACGTTCGACTCGCTGTTCCTCGCCGACGGCCCGCAGCTGTGGAGCAGCGTGGGCCAGCGGCCCGCCGGGGCGCTGGAGCCGATCACGCTGCTGACCGCGCTGGCGACGGCGACCGAGCACATCGGCCTGATCGCCACGGCCTCCACCTCGTACAACTCGCCGTACAACCTGGCCCGCAAGTTCGCCACGCTGGACCACCTCAGCGGCGGCCGGGCGGGCTGGAACATCGTCACCACCGCCGGCGCCGAGGCCGCCCGGAACTTCGGTCTGGACGCCGAACCGGCACACGCCGAGCGGTACGCGCGGGCCGCCGAGTTCCTCGACGTCGCGCTGAAGCTGTGGGACAGCTGGGAGGACGACGCGATCGTCGCCGACAAGGCGGCGGGGGTGTGGGGCGACGACGCGAAGATCCACCCGCCCCGGCACCAGGGGCGCTTCTTCAGCGTGGAAGGGGCGCTCAACGTGCCCCGCTCGCCCCAGGGTTACCCGCTGCTCGTGCAGGCCGGCTCCTCCGAGGACGGCAAGCGGTTCGCCGCGCGCTACGCGGAGGCCGTGTTCACCGCCCAGCAGACCATCGAGGACGCGCGGGCCTTCTACGCCGACCTCAAGGCCCGGACGGTCGCGGCCGGCCGGGACGCCGACCACGTCAAGGTGCTGCCGGGCATCGTCCCGGTGATCGGCTCCACGGAGGCCGAGGCGCTGGCGAAGGAGCGGGTCCTGGAGGACCACATCGTGCACGCGCACGGAGTGCGCCATCTGGAGCGGCTGCTGCACCTGGAGCCCGGCACCCTCGACCTGGACGGTCAGCTCCCCTCCGACCTGCCGCCGGAGAGCGCCATCGAGGGCGCCAAGAGCCGCTACACGCTCATCGTCGAGCTGGCCCGGCGCGAGCGGCTCACCGTCCGGCAGCTGATCGGGCGGCTGGGCGGCGGGCGCGGGCACCTCACCTTCGCCGGCACGCCCGAGCAGGTCGCCGACACCATCGAGCTCTGGTTCGAGTCGGGCGCCGCGGACGGCTTCAACATCATGCCCGCCGTACTGCCGTCCGGCCTGGAGACCTTCGTCGACCACGTCGTCCCCATCCTGCGCGCCCGCGGGCTGCTGCGCACCGGGTACGGCGACGCCGGCCGCACCCTGCGGGAGCGCTACGGCCTCCCCCGCCCCGCCAACCAGCACGTCGCCGCCCCGGCTCTCGTCTGATCCACCCCCGTCCGGAAGGAACCCGTCATGACCATCGAGATCCACAAGGTCACCGCGAACATCGGCGCCCGTGTCGAGGGCGTCGACCTCACCCGGCCCCTCGGCCAGGAGACCTCCGCCGCCCTGCGCGAGGCGCTCAACGCCCACAAGGCCCTGGTCTTCGACGCGGAAGGCCTGGACGACGCCGGCCAGCAGGCCTTCGTCCGCCACTTCGGTGACATCACCACCGCCCATCCGACGGTGTCCGCCGTCGACGGCGCCCCGAACGTGCTGCCCGTCGACAGCGAGGGCGGACGGGCCGCCAACCACTGGCACACCGACGTCACCTTCGTGCTGAACCCGCCGCAGGCCACCAGTCTGCGCAGCGTCACCGTGCCGCCCTACGGCGGCGAGACGCTGATCGCCAGCTCGGCCGCCGCCTACCGCAACCTGCCGGAGTCGCTGCGGAGCCTCGCCGACACCCTGTGGGCCGAGCACACCAACGACTACGACTACGCCGTCCCCGAGGAGGACGTCGACGAGGAGCAGGCCGCCCGGCGCGCCCAGTTCACCTCGATCAAGTACCGCACGGTCCACCCCGTGGTGCGCGTCCACCCGCTGACCGGCGAGCGCGGGCTGTTCATCGGCGGCTTCGCCCAGCGGATCGTGGGGCTCTCGCCCGGCGAGTCCCGCAAGATCCTCGACCTGCTCCAGGCGTACGTCACCCGGCCGGAGAACATCCTGCGCCACCGTTGGTCGCCGAACCAGCTCGTCCTGTTCGACAACCGCATCACCCAGCACTACGCCGTCGACAACTACGACGGGCGGCCCCGGCGCCTGCACCGGGTGACCGTGGCCGGGGACATCCCCGTGGGGGTCGAGGGGAAGGAGAGCTACGTCATCGAGGGCGACGCCTCGCACTACTCACCGGTCGCCGCCTAGCCACACAGAGCGACGCGACTGTCCGGATGGTGGGATGCCTCTCCGTGTGAGCGGAGAGGCATCCGAGACTGGCGGCGTTTTTGCCTCGTACGTCTCTCACGCATAGGACGAGCCGCGCCCATGCCCAGCAGCACCACCACGGGGACTCCGCCCAGTACGGACGGCACCTCCCTGTCCCACGGCCTGAAGCAGCGCCACCTGTCGATGATCGCCCTCGGCGGGGTGATCGGAGCCGGTCTGTTCGTCGGCTCCGGTGCCGGTATCGCCGCGGCCGGTCCGTCCATCGTGGTCGCCTACGCCCTCTCCGGTGTCCTCGTGATGCTGGTGATGCGGATGCTCGGCGAGATGTCGGCCGCGTATCCGTCGTCGGGGTCGTTCTCGGCGCACGCGGAGCGGGCGATCGGCCCCTGGGCCGGCTTCACCGCCGGCTGGTCCTTCTGGGTGCTGCTCTGCACGGCCGTCGGCCTGGAGGGCATCGGCGCAGCGAAGATCGTCAGCGGCTGGCTGCCGGGCACGCCGGAGTGGGCGTGGGTCGCGCTGTTCATGGTCGTCTTCTGCGGCACGAACCTCGCGGCCGTGAAGAACTTCGGCGAGTTCGAGTTCTGGTTCGCGGCGCTGAAGGTCGGCGCGATCACCCTGTTCCTGGTGCTCGGCGTCCTGGCGATCCTCGGGATCCTGCCCGGCACGGACTCCCCCGGCGCGAGCCACCTCACGGACTTCATGCCGAACGGCGGCGAGGGCCTGGTCATCGGCCTGCTCGCGTCGGTCTTCGCCTACGGCGGCCTGGAGACGGTCACCATCGCGGCGGCCGAGTCGGAGAACCCCGTCAAGGGCGTCGCGAGCGCGGTCCGCACCGCGATGTGGCGCATCGCGCTGTTCTACATCGGCTCGATGGCCGTCATCGTCACGCTGGTGCCGTGGGACTCCAAGGAGGTCGTGGAGAAGGGACCGTACGTCGCCGCCCTCGACGAGCTCGGCATCCCGGGCGCCGGCCAGATGATGAACGTGGTCGTCCTGGTCGCCCTGCTGTCCGCGATGAACGCCAACATCTACGGCGCCTCCCGCATCGCCTACTCCCTCGTCGACCGCGGCCAGGGCCCCAAGGGGCTGGGCCGGGTCTCGGGCGGGGTGCCGCGGATCGCCGTGCTGGCGTCCTCCGTCTTCGGGTTCCTGTGCGTGCTGCTGAGCTACTGGCGGCCCGACGACGTCTTCGCCTGGCTGCTGAACATGATCGGCGCGGTCATCCTGGTCGTCTGGATCCTCATCGCCGTCTCGCAGCTGCGCCTGCGCCGCCGCCTGGAGCGCGAGGCGCCCGAGAAGCTGGCCGTGCGCATGTGGGCGTTCCCGTGGCTGACGTGGGTCGCCCTGGCCGGCATGGCCGCGGTCTTCGTCCTGATGGCCCGGGAGCCGGACACGCGGGTGCAGCTGTACTCGACGGGCGCGATGATCCTGGTCCTGGCGGCCGTGGGCTATGCCTGGCAGAAGGCACGCGCCAGGGTCCGGAGCTGATCAGCCCCGGGCCTCGGCCTGCCAGGCGGCGACCCAGGCCCGGTCAGCGGCGGCGAACGGGTGCTCGTGGCCGAGCACCCGCGCCCGGTGTTCGGACAGCTCCTTCATGATCCCGATGGCCTCGTCGGTCCTGCCCAGGCCGTGGGCGACGCGGGCGGTGAGGGAGGTGGCCGACAGGGTGAGGGGATGGTCCGGGCCCTGGAGCCGGTTCCGGTCCGCCAGCACCTGGCGGGCCATGGGTTCGGCCTCCTCATGGCGGCCGAACATGAACAGGCCGCCCGCGTAGTCGTGCCGGGCCAGCACCGTCGTGGGATGGTCCGGGCCCAGGGCACGCTCCGCAGCCTCGACCAGCGCGGGGCCCTCCTCCTCGAACTCCCTTTCCTTGCCGAGCTGGGGCAGGATCTCGATCAGCCCGCACCAGATGAACAGCGCCTCCGCGCTCTCCTCTCCGAGCACCCGCCGGTAGCCGTCCAGCGCCCGCCTGCCCCAGCTTTCGGCCTCCTCGTCCCGGTCGAGCAGATCGAGCGCCTGGGAGAGCGCGGCACAGCTGTGGAGCGTGTCCACGTCCTCGGCACCCAGCAGAGTCTCCCGGCGTTCCAGTACCTCGCGGTGTGTCGCCTCGGCCTCGGCGAACCGTCCCATCCGGAACAGTGCCGTGCCCTGAAGGTGCTGGGCGTTCAGAACCAGCCTGTGCTCAGCGCCGAGGACGCCCCGCACGGCTTCGACGACCGTGGGCGCGAGCGCCAGTGCCGCCGCGTAGTCCCCCGAGTCGTAGACCTGCCGAAGGATCCGCACCCCGAGGGTTGCGGTCCGTTCGTCCGCGGCCACCGCGAGCAGTCTCGTCGCGTGCGGGGCCAGCAGCGCGAGCCGGCTGCGGCTCTCGGGCGAGTCGGCACCCTCCTCGGGCAGGGCGGCCTCCAGGAGGGAAGCCGCCGCTTCCGCGACGGCCGCCCGCCGGTCGTCCGGCACTCCCGCGGCAACGCTGTCGAGCAGCACTCCGTGGGCCAGTACGCAGCGCGCCCCGTCCACGTTGACCAGTTCGGTCAGCGAATGGTCGATCAGCCCTTTCAGTGCTGGTTCCAACTGCTGTGCCCCGACGGCGGGTTCCAGTCCGTCGAGGGTCACCTCCCCACGGGCGACCGGCAGCAGCACGCTCAGCGGCACGGGGTCCGCCGCCAGGAACGACAGCAGCCGCAAGAGCGTCGTCGCCTCGGGAAGCCCCTGTCCGGCCAGCGCGTCCAGCGACAACTGCCAGGTGCGGCCCACCAGTTGGCGGGACTGGCTGCCGCCCCGCCCGGCCGCGCCCCGGTCGACGATCACCGTCGACTCCTCGCCGAGCTTGCGGTCGTACTCGTCCATGGACCACGACTCCAGAAGTTGGTGGGCAAGGTGGGACCCGGCGAGTGTGAGCGCGAGGGGCAGGCGGCCCAGGCGCTCGGCGACCTTCCGTGCCGACTCCACATCGCCCGCGTCCGGCGCCAGGTCGCACAGCACCTGGGCCGCCTCCTCCAGCGGCAGGAGGCCCAGGGCATGCCGGTGCACGCCCGGCCCCCGCCACAGCGGCGACGTGGCATGGCGGGTCGTGACCAGTACGGTGCCGCGACCGCTGGTCCGGAGCCACGCGCCGCTCTCCAGGACCGTCGGATCGTCGGCGTTGTCCAGGACGAGAAGCCAGGGGTCGGCGGAGTGGTCGAGGTAGTGCCAGACGAGGTCGGCGGCAGCGCGCCGGCCCGCCGCGGCGGCTGCGAGCTCACCGGCCTCCGCACCACGGTCGCCGGCCACCGCCAGCATCCCGGCGCGCAGCGACATCAGCTCGGAGGCGTTGACCCAGAAGCCGACACGGCCGTGCTCGCGTACCGCCTCGTTGAAGAGCCAGTACGCCAGCGCGGTCTTGCCGCAGCCGCCCATGCCGTACACGACGTGGACGTCACCGCCGGCTCCGGCAACCGCCGCGCCGAGCTTCTCGCGGAGTTCTTCCCGGTCGCGGAGGATGCCTGGCGCCCGGCCGACCAGGGGCATCCGCACCGAGTCCGGGGCGGCCTGCCCGGCCCCGGCCGAGGGCACGACTTGGCGTCCGAAGAGCGGTCCGCCCGCCCCGGCGCCGTAGTGATGATGATGTTCCTCGATGTACTGATCACCGGACGTCTGGAAGATCCGCCCCTGCCCCGAGGCCCGGGCGCCGAGTTCGCTCATCGTTCGGTGATGTGCTGGTCGCGGCCGGCCTGGTAGACCCGGCCGCTGCCGGAGGCCTCGGCGCGCAGCCGGACCTCCACCGTCGTGTGGGCCGGGGAGAGCTCGGGGTTCAACTCGGCGAGGATCCGGCGGAGTTCGCCGGCCACCTCGGGCCGGGCCACCAGGAGGCGGCGCAGCCTCGCCTGCCATTCGGCGGTGAGCTCGGCCTCGGTGTCGGTGTCTCCCGACTCGCGGGCGAGCAGCAGGTCCTCGCGAGTGGCCTCGAGTTCACCGCCCACGGTCTCGGCCCGGTCGGGCTGGAAGCGCCGCCAGAGGGTGAGAACTCCCTCGCGGGCCGACTCCCAGGCCTGGCCGGCCATCAGCGTCACCATCGTCGTACCCGCGGTTCTGGCGAGTTCGGCGATCTCGGGCCCCATGGCCGCCCCCCTTTCCTACGAGACCCGATAGTAGGTCGCCCTCGGTCCACTGCGCACTGCCCTTCTGCGCGCCTACCGCACCGTGACACTCTTGCTGCTAGCGTGTACTTGCAAGTTCATTGCAATAAGAGGTCCGGAGGGGATCCCGCCCATGCCCGTCTACACGTTGCCCGAGCTCCCGTACGACTACTCCACGCTCGCCCCCGTGATCAGCCCCGAGATCATCGAGCTGCACCACGACAAGCACCACGCGGCCTATGTGAAGGGTGCCAACGACACGCTGGAGCAGCTCGCGGAGGCGCGGGACAAGGAGGCGTGGGGGGCGATCAACGGGCTGGAGAAGAACCTGGCCTTCCACCTGTCCGGGCACATCCTGCACAGCATCTACTGGCAGAACATGACCGGCCCGAAGGACGGTGGCGGGGAGCCGCTGGCCGCCGACGGTGTGGGGGAGCTCGCCGACGCCATCGTCGAGTCGTTCGGGTCGTTCGCCGGCTTCAAGGCGCAGCTGACCAAGGCCGCCGCGACCACGCAGGGCTCGGGCTGGGGCGTGCTCGCCCATGAGCCGCTGAGCGGGCGGCTGATCGTGGAGCAGGTCTACGACCACCAGGGCAACGTCGGCCAGGGCGCCACCCCGATCCTGGTCTTCGACGCCTGGGAGCACGCCTTCTACCTGCAGTACAAGAACCAGAAGGTCGACTTCATCGAGGCGATGTGGCAGGTCGTCAACTGGCAGGACGTGGCGCGCCGTTACGAGGCCGCCAAGTCCCGGACGGACGTGCTGCTGCTGGCTCCCTGAGGCCGCTAGGAGCGTCCTGCCTCGTGATCGTCTTCTCACCCTTCACGGAGGCGGGCGGAAAGAAGGAGGCCCCCGCGAGGACGTGACTCGCGGGGGCCTTCCCGTGTGGGGGGTGCCCCTATGACTTTGGTCAAGGGGTGGTCGGGGTTGGTGGTTGGTAGAAGGTGCCGTCGCGGAGCATCGCGAAGAGCACGTCGGCTCGGCGTCGGGCGAGGCAGAGGATGGCCTGGGTGTGGTGCTTTCCCTGGGCGATCTTCTTGTCGTAGTAGGTGCGGGAGGCCGGGTCGGCCAGTGCGGCGAACGCGGAGAGGAAGAAGGCGCGTTTGAGCTGCTTGTTTCCTCTCCGTGAGGGCTGTTCCCCGCGGATGGAGGACCCGGAGGTCCGGGTCGCCGGAGCGAGGCCGGCGTAGGCGGCGAGGTGGGCGGCGGACGGGAACGCGGTGCCGTCACCGACGTCGATGAGGATGCGGGCTCCGGTCCTGATGCCGATGCCGGGCATGGACATCAGGACCTTGGAAAGAGGGTGGGCCTCCAGGAGTTCCTCGATCCGGTGGGCCAGCAGTTTGCGCTGGTCGAGCACGGCCTGGAGCGAGGAGGCGAGGCTGGGGACGATCAGCGCGGCCGCATCCGTGCCCGGGACGACGACGGTCTGTTCGTCCAGCGCGGAGAACACGTCGTCGATCAGCCGTTCGGCCATCCTGGGCGCCTTCGGCCGGATCAGGGTGACGAGCCGTCGGCGTCCGGCCTTGCGGATCTGGGCCGGCGAGCCGAACTGGTCCAGCAGCCTGAGCACGGCCGGGTGCTGCATGCGCGGGCCCAGGACCCGTTCCAGATGCGGGTGGATCTGCGTGAACAGGCCCCGCAGCCGGTTGGACAGGCGAGTCGCTTCGGCGGCGAGGTCGTCGTCGAAGCCGACGAGCATCTGCAGCTCGGCGATCGTCTCGTCGTCGAGGTCGACCGACCGCAGCGTGTGAGGCATTGCCCGGGCGGCGTCGGCGATGATGAACGCGTCCTTCGCGTCGGTCTTTGCCTCGCCGGGGTAGAGGTCGGCGATCCGCCGCATGGTCAGGCCGGGCAGATAGGCGACATGGCAGCCGAGCTCGCGGGCGACGGTCAGCGGCAGGGCGCCGATGGAGGCGACCTGGTCGACGATGACGAGAACGGTGCCGTGCTTGGCCTGCAGTTTGGCGAAGACCTCGCGGAGTTTGGGTTCGCTGTTGGGCAGTCTACGGTCGAAGGTCTTCTTCCCGGCCGGGGTGAGCGCGGTGGCGTGGTGTTCGCCCTTGCCGACGTCCAGGCCGAGGTAGACGTCGATGTCGCCGGTGTCGATCACGTGCGGTGTCCTCCGGTCGTACTCGTCCGGCCCTGCCACGGCACTGATCGCCACATCCACATTACGAAGAGCCTCCCGACCTGCGAAGAAGTCGGTGGTCATGCCCCTAATCAGCGGTCTGTCAGTGCCTCCGGAGCTGGTGACACCACCCCCCAGGCCATGCACTCGACAAGGGGAGGTAGTCATGCCAACTCCGAAGGCCGGTAACCCCGTTGCGGGGCTACGAAGACGGTAATGGGGGGGCCGGCGGCCCAAGCCGCCGCGCTGGGCCCCTTCGTGCTAGGGCGCATCGCTCTCGCACGGCACATTGAGTGAGAGGAGTGCGGCGGAACCGTCTGGGTTCATGCGCAGTTCGCTGATCGCCGCGTTCCGCAGCCTCGGGAGCACTCTGCGGTACTCGCCGACCGGGATCGACAGCAGCGTGCACAGCACCAGGCGCAGCAGGGTGTTGTGGGCGACGACCAGGACGCGTTCGCCGGGGTGGGCGGCGGCGATGTCCCGCAGGGCGCGCACCCCGCGGGCCGCCGCCGCCAGCGGGTCCTCGGCGCCCGGGAAGGAGTGCGCCACCGGATCGGACCGGTAGGCCGCGACCCACTCCGGGTCCTCGGCCTCGAACTCGGCGAGCGTACGGCCTTCGAGCACACCGAAGTCGCATTCCCGCAGGTGGGGTTCGCTCTGGGAGGTGAGGCCGAGGGCACGGCAGGCGGGCTCGGCGGTGGCGACGGCGCGGGACAGCGGGGACGTCCAGATCGCGTCGACGGGATGGGCACCGGCCCAGCGGCCGAGGGCCTCGGCCTGGGTGCGGCCGGTGTCGGTCAGGTCGATGTCGCTGATGCCGGCGTAGCGGTTCTCCGCGTGCCAGACGGTCTGTCCATGGCGGACCAGCAGGAGGGTCGTACTCATGACGCGGAAGTATCCCGGCTCAGCCGGCTGTGTGCGTGCGCGGCGACCGGCGCGGGCAGCCAGCCGCGGTCCCGCAAGGCGTCCACGAGACGCGCGTACGGCTCCGCGAAGGCGGCCGTGCGGCCGGGGCGGGGTTCGACGACGGTCCGGACGCGGACCATGCGCTCGGCGACGTCCGCGAGCGCCCCGGCCCCCGACGCCCCGTACGCGGCGAGCGCCGCCATGCCCAGGGCCGGTTCCGTCTGCTCGGGGACACGCGCCGGGCGGCCCAGGATGTCGGCGCGCAGCTGGTTCCAGTAGGGGCTGCGGGCGCCGCCGCCCGTGAAGGTGAGCGGGCCGTCGAGGGGAGCGCCGAGGTGGTGCAGGTAGTCCAGGCACAGGCGTTCGGCGAAGCCGACGCCCTGGAGGAGCGCGGCCCACAGGTCGGCGTCCTCCGCGGGGTCGCCCAGGATCAGCGGGGTCGCCTCCGGTGCCCGGAAGGGGAACCGCTCGCCCGGTGACACCAGCGGGTAGGCGACCGCACGGGACGGCTCGTAGGCGGCCGCCCGCGCGTCCATGCCGGGCGGGTCGGCGCCGGGGAAGCGCGCCGCGAGTGCCCCGGCCCCGACGCTCGACGCCCCGCCGGGCAGCCAGGTGCCGTCCGGGGCACGGTGGTTGTAGACCACGCCGGTGGGGTCGCGGACCGGGTCGCGGGCGGCGCCCTTCAGCACGAGTGTGGTGCCGAGCACGGAGTTCCAGGAGCCGGGCCGCAGCGCGCCCGACGCGATCTGGGCCGCGCAGCCGTCGGTCATGCCGGCGAGCACGGGTGTGCCGGCGGGGATGCCGGTGGCGTCCGCGGCGGCCGGGCCGACCTCGCCGAGGCGCGTCCCCGGGTGGACGACGTCCGGCAGCAGGGTTTCCGGAACACCCAGTTCGGCCAGGGCCGCCTCCGGCCAGTGGTCGCCGTCGAGGTCGTAGCCCGTCTTCAGGGCGTGGCTGGAATCGGCCGGGGGCGGCTCGCCCGTGAGGCGGGAGACGATCAGGTCGGGCTGGTGCGCCAGGCGCAGCGCGCCGCCGCCGTACTCCCCGAGCAGCCACAACGCCTTCGGCAGCGCCCAGGTGTCCTGGACGGCGAGCCCCGCCTGCCGGGCCCGCGCGGCCTCGGCCTTGGCCCGCCCGTCGTCGTACATCAGCGCGGGGCTCACCGGACGGCCGAAGCCGTCGGTCAGCAGGACCGTGCCGGAGGTGCCGCACACCGCGAGCCCGCCGACCGGCAGGTCCGGGGGCGCCGAGCCGAGGGCCGCCCGGGACGCCGTGCACAGCGCCGCCCACCAGCGCAGCGGGTCCTGCTCGTGCCGCACCCCGTCCCGCCGGCCGGTCAGCGGGGCCGAGCCGCTGCCGAGGACCGTGCCGTCGGCGGTGACGAGCAGCACCCGGACGCTCTGTGTGCCGAGGTCGATTCCCAGCCATCCCGCGCCCTCGTCCACCATCCGGAACCTCCCGTGCCGTCGCAGCCGGATCTGTGAACTTCTCACTGTGCCCCGATATTTTCCCGTGCGCGAGGGATTGACGCTCAACTTCAGCCGTTCCACCCTCTGTTAACGAGTCGACTCGACGTGTTAACCAGGCTCCACGCGGAGGTACGGATGGACACGCACGTGCACGACCGCCGGCGCTTCCTCGCCCTCGCCGCCGGAGCGGCGGCGGCCCCGTTACTGACGGCCTGCGGCGCCGGTTTCGGCGGGAACGACGACAAGAGCGACGGCTCGGCGGCGGACGACGTCACCGGTTCCTTCGACTGGAAGCGGGAGAAGGGCACCACCGTCAAGGCGCTGCTGAACAAGCACCCGTACACGGACGCCCTGATAGCCGACCTGAAGTCGTTCACCGAGAAGACCGGCATCAAGGTCGAGTACGACGTCTTCCCCGAGGACAACTACTTCGACAAGCTCACCGTGGACCTGTCCAGCGGGCGTGCCTCCTACGACGTCTTCATGCTCGGCGCGTACATGGTGTGGCAGTACGGGCCGCCGAACTGGCTGGAGGACCTCGGCCCCTGGATGCGCAACTCCTCGGCGACGGGCGCCGAATGGGACCAGGCGGACTTCTTCCCGAACCTGCTCCAGGCCGACCAGTGGTCCCTGAAGGCGGGCGCACCGCTCGGCCAGGGCGGGCAGTACGCGCTGCCGTGGGGCTGGGAGACGAACGTCGTCGCGTACAACACCGAGCTGTTCAGGAAGCTCGGCGTGAAGCCGGCCGAGACGTTCGACGAGCTGACCGAACTCGCCGGGACCATCAAGCGCAAGGCGCCGGGCGCCGGTTTCGACGGGATGTACGGAATCGCCGTACGCGGATCCAGGAGCTGGGCCACCATCCACCCGGGCTTCATGACGATGTACGCCCGCAACGGGCTGAAGGACTTCACCGTCGACGGCGGGAAGCTCACCCCCGCCATGAACAGCCCCGAGGCCGTCGCCTTCACCGAGGACTGGGCCCGCATGGTCAAACAGGGCGGGCCGCCGTCCTGGACGTCGTACACCTGGTACCAGTGCTCCAGCGATCTGGGTGCGAAGAAGGCCGGGATGCTGTTCGACGCCGACACGGCCGCCTACTTCCAGGCGGTGAAGGGCGCCAGCCCCGCCTCCGGGAAGATCGCCTTCCACCCGGGGCCGAAGGGGCCCGGCGGGTCGCTGGCCACCAACATGTGGATCTGGTCGCTCGGGCTGAACGCCAAGAGCAAGAAGAAGAGCGCCAGTTGGCTGTTCCTTCAGTGGGCGACCGGCAAGGAGCACCTGCGCAGGAGCGCGATCACCCACAACCACATCGACCCGGTGCGCAAGTCCGTCGCCGACGACGCCGCGTACAAGGACAAAATGCGGCATCTGCCGGGCTTCCTGGAGACCTTCGAGACGGTCGTCGACCAGACGAAGATCCAGTTCACCCCGCAGGCGCAGTTCTTCGACGCGACGACCAGCTGGGCGGCGGCCCTCCAGGAGATCTACGGCGGCAAGGCCGCGAAGCCGGTCCTGGACGGGCTGGCGGACGACCTCGCCGGCAAGGTGGGCTAGCCGTGCGGCTCGCGTTGCGGCCGTACCTCCTGATCGTCCCCGCCCTGCTGCTGACCTGCGGGATCCTCTACCCCTTCGGGCTCGGGCTGTACTACACGCTGTTCGACTTCTCGGCGAGCAAGCCGCAGCCGGACATGGTGCGGTTCGAGAACTACACGGCCGTCTTCACCCAGGAGGCGTTCTGGAACTCGGCGTGGGTGACGGTGCTGTACGCGGTGGGGGCGGCCCTCACCGAGACCGTGCTCGGCGTGGCCGTCGCCCTGCTCCTGCACCGCTCGTCCCTGCTGGGCCGGATCCTGGAGAAGATCCTGATCCTGCCGCTGATGATCGCCCCGGTGATCGCGGCGATCATCTGGAAGCTGATGCTCCAGCCGTCGGTCGGGGTGGTCAACCACCTGCTGAGGCCCTTCGGACTGGGCGGGGTGCAGTGGACCGACACCCCGACGGGCGCACTGCTGTCGTCGATCGCCGTGGACGTGTGGGTGTACACCCCGTTCGTGGCGATCCTCGCCCTCGCCGGTCTGCGGTCGCTGCCCACCTCCCCGTTCGAGGCGGCGGCCGTGGACGGCGCGGGGTGGTGGTACACCTTCCGCCGCCTGACCCTGCCGATGCTGTGGCCGTACGTCCTGGTCGCGGTGATCTTCCGGTTCATGGACTCGCTGAAGGTGTTCGACATCATCTACGCGCTCACGGAGGGCGGTCCGGGCGACTCGACGGTCGTGCTGCAGATCCGGGCGTACCTGGAGGCCATCCGCTTCCAACGCTACTCCTTCGGGATCTCCTACACGATCGTGCTGTGGGCCGTGGTGTACCTGGCCGCGATGGTGCTGGTGAAGCACCTGGGGAAGATCCAGCGGAAGGCCGCGGAGGTCACCACATGAGGAAACGCCTGGTGGGGTGGGTGTGCGACGCCGCCCTCGTCCTCTACTTCGTCTTCGCGCTGTTCCCGATCGCCTGGATGGTGATCCTCTCGCTGAAGCCGGCCGACCAGCTCTTCTCCACCTACTTCTCCTTCTCCCCCACCCTGGACGGCTACCGGACGGTCCTCGGCGACAGCGAGGGCATCCCGTTCGTGCGGTTCTTCGTCAACAGCCTCGTGGTGTCGGTCGGGGCGGTCGCGCTGTCGCTGGTGGTGGGGCTGCCGGCGGCGTACGCCTCGGCGCGGTGGCGGTTCAAGGGCTCCGAGAACCTGATGTTCACGCTGCTGTCGTTCCGCTTCGCACCCGAACTGACCGTGATCATCCCGCTGTTCGTGCTCTACCAGAAGCTCGGGCTGTTCGACACGTACGTCGGCATGGTGTGGGTGCTGCAGCTGGTCACGCTGCCGCTGATCGTGTGGATCATGCGGTCCTACTTCGCCGATCTGACACCGGAGCTGGAGCAGGCGGCCCTGCTGGACGGCTACACCCGCAAGCAGGCGTTCTTCAAGGTGGCGCTCCCGCTGGTCAAGCCGGGCATCGCGGCCGTGTCGCTGCTGGCCTTCATCTTCGCCTGGAACAACTTCGTCTTCCCGCTGATCCTCACCTCCAACGAGGCCCAGACGGTGACCGTCGGCGCCCTGTCCTTCCTCGGCGGGGACCGGCCCAAGTACAACCTCACGGCCGCCGCCGCGCTGGTGTCCGTCGTACCGCCCCTGCTGCTGGCGCTGACGATCCAGCGGTACCTGGTGCGGGGCCTGTCGTTCGGGGCGGTGAAGTCTTGATCCGGTTGAGCGGGATACGCAAGGCGTACGGGAAGACCCTCGCCCTCGACGAACTCGAACTGGAGGTCCGGGAAGGCGAGTTCTTCTGCCTGCTGGGCCCGTCGGGAGCCGGCAAGACCACGACCCTGAAAACCGTCGCCGGGCTCGAACAGCCCGACTCCGGCACGGTCGTGCTCGACGGGGAGGACATGCGGGGGGTCGAGCCGTACGACCGGGGCGTGGCGATGTGCTTCGAGAGCTACGCCCTCTACCCGCACCGCTCGGCCTACGACAACCTCGCCTCGCCGCTGCGCTCCCCCCGGCACCGGCTGCCCGCCGGCGAGGCCCGGCAGCGGATCGGCGCGATCGCCGAACTGCTCGGCATCTCGGCGCTGCTGGACCGGCCCGTGGGCCAGTTGTCCAACGGCCAGCGGCAGCGGGTCGCCCTGGGCCGGGTGCTGGTCCGCCCCGCCCGGGCCTTCCTGCTCGACGAGCCGCTCTCCCACCTCGACGCCAAGCTCCGCCAGCAGATGCGGGCCGAGCTGAAGGCGATCGGGGCCGTGCAGCACACCACCACGCTGTACGTCACGCACGACTCCGTCGAGGCGCTGGCGCTCGGCGACCGGATCGGGGTCATCCGCCAGGGGCGGATCGTGCAGACGGGGACGCGGGAGGAGATCTGGTACCGGCCTCAGGACACCGAGGTCGCGCGGGCCTTCGGCCGGCCCCGGATCAACCTGCTGCCGGGCGTGGTGACGGAGAGCGGCGTGCGCTCGGACGGCGGTGTGGAACTGCCGGTCCGGGCCCGGGCCGCACCGGGCACGGAGGTGCTGGTGGGCCTGCGTCCCCGGGACATCGCCCTGCACGGCGGTGAGGGCCATGAACTGACCGGGACCGTGTACGTCACGGAGGTGCTCGGCCGGTCCGTCGAGGTCACCGTGCGGCTCGGGTCCGGGGAGCGGCGGGTGTCGCTGGTGGCGCCCAGGGCGGACGCGGCGCGCCTTCGTGCGGACGATCCGGTGCGGCTCGTGGTCCGGCCTGAGAACCTGCTGCTGTTCGAGGCCGACCGGCCGGAGCGACCGGGACGACGGATAGAGACACAGCCATGAGCGGCAACAGCAGTGGTGGACAGCAGGGGCCCGCGGTGCGGCAGGCCGCCATGGCCGAGCAGGTGCTGGCCGACGGCTCGGCGACGGCGGCGGAGCTCGCCGAGCGGTTCGGGGTGAGCCTGATGACCATCCACCGGGACCTGGACGAGCTGGAACGGCAGGGCATCGTACGGAAGTTCCGGGGCGGGGTGACCGCGCAGCCGTCGGGGGTCTTCGAGTCGAACGTGCAGTACCGGCTGAAGAGCATGCGGGCCGAGAAGGCGGCCGTCGCCGAGCACGCGCTGCGGATGGTGGAGCCCGGGATGGCGATCCTGCTGGACGACTCCACGTCCACCCTGGAGATAGCCAGGCGGCTGCGCACGGCCGAGGTCACGCCGCTGACGGTCGTCACCAATTTCCTGGAGGCCATCAACCTGCTCTCCGGCCGGCGCGGCATCCACCTGATGGCGCTGGGCGGCGACTACGACCCGCTGCACTCCTCGTTCCTCGGGGTGTCGTGCGTGGAGGCGGTCCAGCAGCTCCGGGTGGACGTGTGCTTCGCGTCGACGTCGGCCGTGCACGGGGGTTACGCCTACCACCAGGAGCAGCACATCGTGTCGGTGAAGCGGGCGATGCTCGACGCGGCGGAGCGCAACGTCCTGCTGATCGACCACACCAAGCTCGGCCGGGTCGCCCTGCACCGGGTCGTCCCGCTGTCCCGCTTCGACACGCTCCTCGTGGACGACGGGGCGTCGCCGGAGGCACTGCGGGACCTGGACGAGCACAAGGTCCGTTACGAGGTTTGCGCGACGCCCGCGAGGGAGCCGTAGGGGCGCGCCGGTGTCGAGACCGCGAGCGCGCGGAGGCCCGAAGGGTCGAGCACGGTCGCGGTCTCGACACCGGCTGAAAGCGCCCTGGAGGCGAACGAGCCATAAAAAGGGGACGGTCATGACGGCAACGGGACTGGAGCTTCGTGAGCTGCGGAAGACCTACCGGTCGCGGGGGCGGCCTTCCGTGGACGCCGTCCGCGGGATCGACCTGACCCTGCGGTCCGGGGAGCTGCTCGGGCTGCTCGGGCCGTCCGGGTGCGGCAAGTCGACCACCCTGCGGATGATCGCCGGGCTGGAGTCCGTCACCGGCGGGGACATCCTGGTCGGCGGGGCGTCGGTCGTCGAACGGCCCGCCCAGCAGCGGAACATCGGGGTCGCGTTCGAGAACTACGCGCTGTATCCGCCGCTGTCGGTCGCGGAGAACCTGGCGTTCGGGCTGAAGGCCCGGCGCGGCGCCGCCCGCGGTGCCCGGGGTGACGTCGAGCGCAAGGTGAAGGACATCGCCGAACGGGTCGGCCTGACCGACCTCCTCGGTGCCCGCCCGGCCGGTCTCTCCAGCGGCCAGAAACAGCGCGTCTCCCTGGCCCGGGCCCTGATCCGCGAACCGGACGTGCTGCTCCTCGACGAGCCCCTGTCCCACCTGGACGCGGCCCAGCGCGACTCCACCCGCAGGGAACTCAAGCGCATCCAGAAGGACCTGGGCCACACCACGATCCTGGTCACCCACGACCAGGAGGAGGCCCTCTCCCTCGCCGACCGGATCGCCGTGATGAAGGACGGCGTCATCCAGCAGCTCGGCACGCCGTATGAGATCTACGACAGTCCGGCCAACGTGTTCGTCGCGGACTTCGTCGGCGAGCCGGCGATCACCCTGCTGCCCGGCATCGCCGGCGACGGGCACGCCCGGCTCTCCGACACGGTGCGGATCGCGCTGCCCGTGCCGGTGGGCGAGGGCCGGAAGGTGGTGGTCGGCATCCGCCCCGAGGACGTCCGCCTCACCGCCGAGGGCGGTCTGCCCGCCCGGGTCGTCGCCCATGAACCGCTCCTGGAGTCGGGCCTGGCGACTCTCGCCCTGGACGGTGTGGAACGGCATCTGGTCGTCCTCACCGATCCCGAGGTGCGGCTCGCGCACGACGAGCGGGTCCGGGTCGCCGCCGACCCCCGGCACACCCATGTCTTCGACGCCGAGACGGGAGCTTCCTTGCGATGACTGACGGAAACAGCGTGCGTGTCGTGGCCGCCGGTGACCACTTCGTCCTGCCGGCGCTGATCACGCGGGCGGTGGAGCACGAGGTGGAGCGGGCGGACGTCCGGGAGCTGAGACTGGGCTGGCCGCTGGAGCCGTTCGGGCCGGTCGCCGAGGTGCAGGAGGCCAGTGACGCCGAGGACGCGATGATCGAGGCGCTGGCCGGGGCGGAGGTCCTGGTCACGCAGATGGGCCCGGTCACCGCGAAGGTCCTCGCCGCCTGCCCGGATCTGCGGCTGGTCGTGGTCTGCCGGGGCGGGCCGGTCAACGTCAACCTGGACGCGGCCAAGGACCATGACGTGCGGGTGTGTTTCGCGCCGGGCCGCAACGCCGCGGCCACCGCCGAGTTCACCGTGGGGATGATGCTGGCCGCCCTGCGCCGCATCCCCCAGGCCCACGACCCGCTCGTCCGGCAGGGCAGCTGGGAGGGGGCGACGTACTACACCTACGAGCAAAGCGGACTGGAGCTGGAGGACCTGCCCGTCGGTCTGGTCGGGTACGGGGCCGTCGGCAGCCGGGTCGCGCGGGTGCTGTGCGCGTTCGGGGCCCGGGTGATGGTCCACGACCCGTATGTGCACGGCGAGATCCACGGCCTGCGCGTGACCTCGCTCGACGACCTCCTGCGCCGCTCCCAGGTGATCACCCTGCACGCCCGGCTGACCCCCGAGACGCGGGGGCTGATCGGCGCCCGCGAGCTGGGGCTGCTGCCGCCCGGCGCGGTCGTGGTGAACGTGGCCCGGGGCCCGCTGCTGGACGAGGGCGCGCTGTGTGACGCGCTGGAGAGCGGGCGGGTGTCGGCGGCTGCCCTGGACACCTATGAGCGGGAGCCGCTGCCGGCTCAGTCCCGGCTGCTGGGACTGGCCGAACGCGTCGTCCTCACCCCCCACTTGGGCGGGGCGTCGCGGGCGGTCGCGGAGAAGGCCGCCCGGATCGCCGCCGAAGAGGTGGGCCGCTGGGTGCGCGGGGAGCCGCTCGCACACTGTCTGACCTGAGGACCCGGAGGAGAGCCGCATGTACGTCGGTATCGATGTGGGCACGTCCATGGTCAAGGCGGCGGCCTTCGACGCCACGGGCCGTGAACTCGCCGTGGCGTCCCGCCCGGTGGAGCTCGCCCTGCACGGCGGGGTCGTCGAGCAGGACATGGAGGAGGTGTACGGGGCGGTCGTCGCGGTGCTCGGGGAGGTCACGGGGCGGGTCCCGGAGCCGGTCGAGCTGGCCGGTCTCACCGGGCAGGGCGACGGGGTGTGGCTGGTCGACGGCGAGGGCCTGCCGGTGCGGGCCGCCGCCTCCTGGATGGACGGGCGGGCGCACGAGCTGGTCGACCGGTGGCTGGCGGACGGCACGTTCGAGAAGGTGTTCCGGCGCACGGGCAGCGCGATGTTCCCGGGCTGTCCGGGCCCGCTGCTGGGGTGGCTGGACCGGCACGAGCCGAAGGCGCTGGACGCCGCGAAGGCGGCCCTGTACTGCAAGGACATGGTGTTCCAGCGGCTGACGGGGGCCGGTCCGGCGACGGATGTGTCGGACGCGTCGATGCCGTTCCTGGACCCGCGGACCCGGACGTACGACAACCGGGTCGTCGAACTGCTGGGGCTGGCGCACCGCCGGGATCTGCTCGCCCCGGTCAGTGACCCGGTCGCGACCGCGGAGGCGCGGGGCGAGGGCCTGCCGTCCGGGACGCCGGTGGCGAACGGCCCCTACGATCTGCCGGCCTGCGCGCTGGGCGCCGGGGTGACGTCCCCGGGGGACGGTCTGCTGATCGTCGGCACCTGTCTGGCCAGCCTGGTCGCCACCACCGAGCTCGATCTGAGCGGCGAACCGGCCGGTCTGTACATCTCCACCGACCGGCCCGGGCACTGGCTGCGCGCCATGCCCGCGATGGTCGGCACGGCGGCGCTGGACTGGGTGCTGTCGACGACCGGCGTGCGGCACGACGAGGTGGACGGCCTGCTGGCCGGGACGCCGCCTGGTGCGCACGGCGTCCGGGTGCTGCCGTACTTCGCGCCCTCCGGGGAGCGCGCGCCCTTCGTGGAACCCCGACTGCGCGCCGAACTCACCGGTGTCTGTCTGGAGTCGACCCGGGGCGATCTGGTCCGCGCCACCTGCGAGGGCATCGGGTACGCGGCCCGGCACTGCCTGGAGGCGGCGGGCCTCACCGGGAGCCTGGCCGTCTGCGGCGGCGGCACCCGCAGCTCCGCCTGGATGCGGCTGCTGGCCGATGTGCTCGGGCGGCCGCTGCGGATCGTGGAGGGCGAGGTCGGCGCCCGGGGCGCGGTCCTGGCGGCGGCCGAGCGGTACGGGGTCGGGCTGGACGCGCGGGCCTGGACGAAACCCACGGCGGTCGTCGAGCCGGACCCGGACCGGGCCGCCTTCTACGCGAGCGGCTACGCCGAGCACCTGGACCGGCTGGCGCAGGCCCGGGACCGGGCCCGCAAGTGAACCTGTCTTCGACAAAGGGGAGTTGCATGCAGCTCGGACGGAGATCCCTCCTGCTCGCGGCGGCCGCGGGGACCGCCGCCGCCACCACGGCCGCCCCGGCGGGCGCCGCACCCCGCGAGGGCGGCGGACCGGTCGTCATCGGCCACCGCGGCGCGGCCGGCTGGCGCCCGGAGCACACGGCGGCGTCGTACACGTATGCCGTGCAGACCGGGGCCGACTGGATCGAACCGGATCTGGTGCCGACGAAGGACCACGTGCTGGTGGTGCGGCACGAGAACGAGATCTCCCAGACGACCGACGTGGCCCGCCGGCCGGAGTTCGAGGGCCGCCGTACGACGAAGACGGTCGACGGACGGGCCGTCACCGGCTGGTTCACGGAGGACTTCACACTGGCCGAGCTGAAGACGCTGCGGGCGGTGGAGCGGCTGCCCGCGGTCCGCAACCGCAACACCGTCTTCGACGGGCGGGAAGAGGTCATGACCTTCCAGGAGGTCGTGGATCTGGCGCGGCGGCTGTCGCGGGAGCACGGCCGGACCATCGCGGTCTTCCCGGAGACCAAGCATCCGACGTACTTCCGCTCGATCGGCCTGCCGCTCGAGCCGGAACTGGCGGCCGTGATCCGCCGCAACCGGCTCGGCCGACGCGAGTGCGTCGTGCAGTCCTTCGAGCCGACGAGTCTGAAGCGGATCGCGGCGGAGCGGCTGGGCGTGCCGCTGTGGCAGGCGCTGGGCACGACGGGCGGGCCGTACGACCTGGTCGCGGCCGGTGATCCGACGACGTACCGGGACATGATGAGCCCCGCGGGACTGGCGCGGATCGCCGCGTACGCGGACTGGATCGGCCCGGACAAGGCCTCGCTCGTCGGCACGTCGCTCGTCGCGGACGCGCACGCGGCGGGGCTGCGGATCGGGCCGTACACCTTCCGCGCGGAGAACCAGTTCCTGCCGGAGCGGTTCCGGCGCGGCGGCGGAGCGAACGATTTCGGGGACGCGTTCGCGGAATACGCGCTGTACTACCGCATGGGGGTCGATGCGGTCGTAACCGACTTCCCGGACTTGGCAGTGATCGCGAGGAGGGGCTGATGACGGTGAGCCGGGCGTGCCGGACCTGCAACACCATGCAGGAGTTCCGGATGCTCAACGCCGCCGAGCGGGCGGCCGTCCGGGCGGAGAAGGGAGCCGGGCACTTCGTGGACGACTACTGGCGCTGCACCGCGGCCGGCTGCCGGTGGTACCAGCGCTATCTCAACCGTGGCGAGGACGGGCTGCTCCCGGAGGAGCTCAGGATCCAGCCCGCCCCCGCCGGGTGAGGCACAGGGGGCTTCTGATGGATCTCCGCAGTCGCGACGCTGCGGAGATCCATCGGCAGCCGCCTAAAGGTTGGAGAAGTCCGGGCCCTTGGTGCGGGTGCGCTTGATCTCGTAGAAGCCGGGCACCGAGGCCACGGCGAGGGTGCCGTCCCACAGGCGGCCGGCCTCCTCGCCCTGCGGGGCCGGGGTGACGACCGGGCCGAAGAAGGCGATCTGCTCGCCGTCGGAGCCGGGCACGGCGATGACCGGGGTGCCGACGTCCTGGCCGACCTTGTCGATGCCCTCCTGGTGAGAGGCGCGCAGCTCCGGCTCGTAGGGAGTGGAGTCCCAGTGGTCCAGGAGGGAGTCGGGCAGGCCGGCGTCCTTCAGGGCGGCGGCGACCGTCTCCTTGCCGGGGCCCTCGTCCCGGTTGTGGATGCGGGTGCCGAGCGCGGTGTAGAAGTCGCCGAGGACCTCGGGGCCCTTCTCCTGCTGGGCGGCGATGACGACCCGGACGGGGCCCCACGCCTTGGTCGCCAGCATGTCGCGGTATTCCTCGGGCAGCTCGTCCAGCCGGTTCTCGTTCAGGACGGCGAGGCTCATGACGTGCCAGCGCACCTCGATGTCCCTGACCTTCTCCACCTCCAGCACCCAGCGGGAGGTCATCCAGGCCCAGGGGCACAGCGGGTCGAACCAGAAGTCGACGGGGGTCTTGTCCGACATGTCTCTCCTCACGAGGAAACCGTTTCTCCGGCAACGCCGGTACGCGCTGCCGTCATTCCCGGCTGCCCCGCGTCAGGGGCACATGGCAGGATCGGTCCTGTTCAGCCGTACCCCACGACACTTGAGGAGTGCCGCCCGTGCCCGGTGAGAATCTGTCCCGCGACGAGGCCCGGGAGCGGGCCGCCCTGCTGAGCGTCGACGGGTACGAGGTGTCCCTCGACCTGCGGTCCGCGGTCGGCGAGGACCCCGGGGACGGGCCCCGCACGTTCCGCTCGGTCACGACGGTCCGCTTCCGCTGCAACGAGCCCGGGGCGAGCACCTTCGCGGACCTGATCGCGCCGAGTGTGACGGCCGTCTCACTCAACGGCCGTGATCTGGACCCCGGTGAGGTCTTCGACGGCTCCCGGATCACGCTGGAGGACCTGGCCGCGGACAACGAGCTGGTGGTCGACGCCCAGTGCGCCTACTCCCGCACCGGCGAGGGCATGCACCGCTTCGTCGACCCCGAGGACGGCGAGGTGTACCTGTACACGCAGTACGAGCCGGCCGACTCGCGCCGCGTCTTCGCGAACTTCGAGCAGCCCGACCTGAAGGCCCCGTACCGCTTCGAGGTGCGGGCACCCGAGGGCTGGACGGTGTGGAGCAACGGGGCCGGTGAGCAGACCGACGGGGTGTGGCGGTTCGCCGAGACCAAGCCGATCTCGACGTACATCACGTGCGTGGTGGCGGGCCCGTACCACTACGTGACGGACTCCTACACGCGTACCTTCGCCGACGGCACGACGCTGGAGATCCCGCTCGGCGCCCTGTGCCGCAAGGGCCTCGCGCCCCACTTCGACGCCGACGACGTGTTCCTGGTCACCAAGCAGGGCCTGGACTTCTTCCACGACCACTTCGACTACCCGTACCCGTTCGGGAAGTACGACCAGGCGTTCGTGCCCGAGTACAACCTGGGCGCGATGGAGAACCCGGGCCTGGTGACGTTCCGTGAGGAGTTCATCTTCCGCGGGAAGGTGACGCAGGCGTCCTACGAGGGCCGGGCCAACGTCGTCCTGCACGAGATGGCGCACATGTGGTTCGGCGACCTGGTCACCATGGAGTGGTGGGACGACCTGTGGCTGAAGGAGTCCTTCGCGGACTTCATGGGTGCGTTCGCCCTGGTCCGCGCGACCCGGTTCGTCAACGGCTGGGTCACCTTCGCCAACCGCCGCAAGGCCTGGGCCTACCGCGCCGACCAGCTGCCCTCCACGCACCCGATCACGGCCGACATCCGCGACCTCCAGGACGCCAAGCTCAACTTCGACGGCATCACGTACGCCAAGGGCGCGTCGGTGCTGAAGCAGCTCGTGGCGTACGTCGGCGAGGAGGCGTTCCTGGAGGGCGCCCGGCGCTACTTCAAGCGGCACGCCTACGGCAACACGCGCCTCGGTGACCTGCTGTCGGTGCTGGAGGAGACCAGCGGCCGGGACATGAGCGCCTGGTCGCGGTCCTGGCTCGAGACGGCCGGGGTGAACTCGCTGACCCCGCAGGTGCTGCTGGACCCGGACGGCCGGATCGAGGAGCTGGCGGTGGTGCAGGAGGCCGCCGAGTCCCACCCGGAACTGCGTCCGCACCGGGTGGCGGTGGGCCTGTACCGGGTGACGGACGGCGGTGCGCTGGAGCGGTACGCGCGCGTGGAGACCGACGTCGACGGTGCCCGTACGGTCGTGGCGGATCTGGCCGGCGCCGAGGCCCCCGACCTGGTCCTGGTCAACGACGACGACCTGACCTACTGCAAGATCCGCTTCGACGAGACCTCCCTGGCGACGCTGCGCGAGCACCTGGGCGCGATCACCGACCCGCTGGCGCGTGCCCTGTGCTGGTCGGCGCTGTGGAACATGACCCGTGACGCGCTGCTGCCGGCCCGGGAGTTCGTCGATCTGGTGCTGCGCTTCGGCGGGCGCGAGTCCGAGATCGGCGTCGTGCAGATGCTGCACGCGTGGGCGGAGTCGGCGGTCACGCACTACACGGCGCCCGCCCGGCGGGAGACGGCCGCGCGGCTGCTCGCCGAGGGCGCCCGGCGCGAGCTGTACGCGGCCGGGCCGGGCAGCGAGCACCAGCTCGCCTGGGCGCGCTTCTTCGCCCGGACGGCCGCCGCCGAGGCCGACTTCGCGCTGCTGCGGGACCTGCTCGCCGGCACGGCGGCGGTCGAGGGCCTCGACCTGGACCAGGAGCTGCGCTGGGCGTTCCTGGAGCCGCTGGCCGCGCACGGGATCGTCGACGAGAAGGCGCTGGCCGAAGAACTGACCCGGGACGACACGGCGTCCGGCAAGCGCCACCAGGTGCGCTGTCTGGCCGCCCGCCCGTCCGAGGCGGTCAAGGCGCAGGCGTGGGCGCAGGTGGTGGAGTCAGACGCGCTGTCCAACGCCATGGTGGAGGCGACCATCTCCGGCTTCTCCCAGGGCTCGCAGCGGGAGCTGATCGCGCCGTACGCGGCGAAGTACTTCGCGGCGATCGAGCGGGTGTGGTCCGAGCGGTCGATCCAGATCGGCATGCACGTGGTGCAGGGCCTGTTCCCGTCGCTCCAGCAGTCGCGGGAGACGCTGGACGCCACCGACGCCTGGCTGGACGCCCACAAGGAGGCGGCCCCGGCGCTGCGCCGGCTGGTGCTGGAATCCCGTGACGACCTGGCACGGGCGTTGCGTGGACAGGCGTGCGACGAGGCCTCTGACCATTGACTTGCACCTCGGGTGAAGCCCGAGGTTCTGGCCTTCTCCACCGGTTGCTGTGCCGCTACGCGGCACGGCTTCCGGCGGGGAGTCCATGGCTTCCTGTTTCTTCGCGCTGTGCCGGGACTGCTCCCGGTCTTACCGACGCTCCGCAGGCCGATACCGCCAGTCCGGCGGCCGTCTTCACATTGATCGCGGCGTTGGTGTCCCGGTCGTGGACAGTACCGCAGGCGGTACAGGTCCACTCCCGCACGTTCAGAGGTTTGGGTCCGTCCACGGCTCCGCAGGTGGAGCAGGTCTGGGAGGTCGGTTCGAACCGGCCGATCTTCACCAGGGTGCGGCCGTACCGGGCGGCCTTGTACTCCAGCATGTTCACGAACGACGACCAGCCCGCGTCATGAACGGACTTGGCCAGCTTCGTGCGGGCCAGTCCCGCCACCGACAGGTCCTCCACGGAGATCCCTTGGTTCTCGGAGATCAGCCTGGTGGAGAGCTGGTGGTGGAACTCACGGCGTGCGTCGGCAACTGTGGCGTGGGCACGGGCGACCTTCAGACGGGCCTTGGCTCGGTTCTTCGAGCCTTTCTGTTTGCGGGACAGCTCCCGCTGGGTCTTCTTCAGTTTCTTCTCCGCGCGCCGCAGGAAGCGCGGGGAGTCGATCTTCGTGCCGTCGGAGAGGACCGCGAAGTGCGTGAGGCCGAGATCGATGCCGATGGTGCGTTCGGTATCGGGCATCCGGGCGTCGTCGGCGACGGGGTCGGTGTCAATGACGAAGGAGGCGAAAAATCTGCCAGCCGCGTCCTTGATGACGGTGACGGAGGTGGGAGCGGCGGGCAGCGTGCGGGACCATTTCACCTTCACTGCGCCGATCTTCGGCAGGTTCAACCGCCCTTGGCCGGTGATGCTCCAGCGGGCGTTGGCGGTGAACCGGATCGACTGCCGCGTGTTCTTACGGGACTTCAATCGTGGTGCTCTCATCTTCGGTCCCTCGCGCGTGCCCTTGAGGGAACGGAAGAAGTTGCGGTACGCGGCCTCGGCGTCCCGCAGGGACTGCTGGAGCACCACCACGGAGACCTCGCCGAGCCAGGACCGTTCGACTGTCCGTTTCGCCTCGGTGATCAGCTTCCGTGACAGCTGACCGGCCGTCGGGAACGGCTGCCCGGCCTTACGGGCGTCCTCGCGAGCACGCACGGCGTCGTTGAACACGACGCGAGCGCACCCGAACGCCCTGGCCAACGCGGCCTGCTGAGCGGTGTCGGGGTACAACCTGAAGGCGTACCGGAGCTGCATGACGATCACAGTAGGCACGTCGAACCCACGTCGCCATCGGGAACATGCGAACGATGCGTCACCGTCACGAGCGGGGGCCCAGCTCCGCCACACGACAACGTGACACGGCCACAAGGTTCGTTTCACCTCCGGCCCGAAGGCCGGAGCGCTGCGCATGATGTCCAGAAATTCTGACCTGAGATCCGGGCGTTCTTCCATCGTTACGAGACGAGTGCCCTCTGAGCCGTAACCCCTGGTCCGCACCCGAACGGACCAGGGGCTTTCGGCATCCGAACACTCGTCCTTTAGCGCTGGGTTATCCGTATTTGTCGACGGACCTGTAACAGCGGTTCAAGAAGGCCCGGAGCACGGGAAATTGCGGGTCATGACCCACAACACCCCGCTCTCCCCCCGCCTCCCGCACGACCTGTCCGGCGGTGGCCGCCCCCGTGTGATGACGACCGCCCAGCTCCGCTCACACGGCGTCTCCACGGCCGAGACGAACGGGCAGTGCCGCGCGGGCGGCCCCTGGCAGCAGCTCCTCCCCGGCGTCGTCCTGCTCCACCCGGGCCCGCCGACCAGCGAGGAGCGGCTGCACGCGGTGCTGATGTACGCGGCGCGGGAACGCGGCAGCGGGGTGCCCGCCCAGCCCGGCGCGGGCCGGGCGCACGCCCCCGCCTATCCCGAGGTGATGATCACGGGCCTGGCCGCGCTGACGCTGCACGGCTTCTCCTCCACTCCCCCGCTGCCGTCCCTGGACGCCATCGACGTCCTGGTCCCGCGGCTGCGGCGGCTGCGCTCCACGGGCTGCGCGCGCATCGTCCGCACACCCGTCATGCCCGCGCCCGAGCAGGTCACGGGGGTGCCGGTGGCGCCGGTCGCCCGCGCGCTGGCCGACGCGGTGGCCGAACTGGCGGACGCCGGCGTCGTCCGCCGGCTGCTCACGGAGGCGGTCCGCGGTGGGCACTGCGACCCGACGGCGGTGGTCCGCGAGCTGAACCAGGCCCGGCTGCTGAGCCGCCCGCACGTGGTGGACGCGGTGGAGTCCCTGCTCGCCGAGGGCCGGGCACGGGCGGAGGACCGTCTGTACCGGATGGTCCACGAGTACGGCCTGCCCGACCCGGTCTGGAACGTCGACCTGCGCCTGCCCGGCGGCCCCTACCTGGGCGGCCTCGACGCGTACTGGCCCGAACAGGCGGTGGCCGTGGAGCTCGACACCCGGGCGCCCCGCCAGGACGACGACGCCCTGTGGTCCGAGTACGCCCGCAAGCGCGAGCACCTGGAGCGGCTCGGCATCACGGTCGTCCACATCACGCCGCGCAAGCTCCGCGACTCCCCGGAGCAGCAGGCGACGGTGCTCCGCACGGCCCTGATGGCCTCAGCCGACCGCGAACCGGCCGCGTACGTCGTGGTGCTGCCCCGTTAGGGAAGGACGCGGGGGCAGGACCAGGAGGGGAGAGGAGGGGCCGCCGGGCGTTCGCCGGCGGCCTCTGCTCGGCGGTCTTCCCATCGCCGGCTTCAAGGCAAATGGCGGGACCGCCTGCTCCTTTGCCGATTTCGTGCTTTCAGAAGCCGGGCAAAGGGCGCTACATGCAAGCACCACCTCGTTCTTGCGCAGGTGCACCGTGAGGATGTCAGTCACCGAAGGGAATTCGGTCATCGAAGTCAGCGTCATCTGGGAACACAGGCGGTAGCCATCCTCGTGAGCTAGCAAGCTTGAGTAGCTCTTCAGGCACCTGAACCCGGTACTTTTCGACGTAGTACGGATATGAGCTGGGCCAGAACCAAACCCCGTCCGTTTGAACACTGAGTTCCGCGACGAACGGCCTGTCAGGGTCGACTTCGTCATACACTCCGACGCCAGAAACCGTAATCTGATGCGCGTTCCGAAGGTACGAAGCGATGGATTCCACGGGGCCCGCATATTTGCCGCGGGAGTCGGCAAGCGTCGGCTGGCCAGGTTCCCCGAATTCCGTGTCGCTGTAAAACCCAGCCGGTCGGAGCTTTTCGCTCATCCTTTGTTCCCTCCCGGTTGAAACAACTTCCACTCGCCAGTCTTTCCGTACGGCTTTGGAGAGACACGCAAAACGCCGTTACCCTTGGCCCAGACTATTTCGGTCGGAGCCAACACCTTGACGCCCAGGGAGTTCGACAGGTTTTGCGCGGAAGTAGCTCCGCACGATCCCGTATTGCAGGCAATCAGGCGGATCGGCGAACCGTCCCATCCCGGGTCTTTCCTGACGAGGTTCGCAACAGTCCGGTGGCTGACGCGCTCCGCCGACCCTGATACGAAGGCAAAATTGTCCTTGGCGCCATGGATGATCACGTCATAGTAACCCTCCTTGGACAAGGCCTTCGATGCGTTGACTCCGAACTGGTCGGTGGCGAGTACGAGCTTGCCGCTCCCTGCGGACGCGGCGCCCCTTGCGGCCGCTCGGCTCCCTTCGGCGCCTCCAGCCACGCTGCCGATTCTGAGCGCGCCCCAAGCAGGCTTGATCAGATTACCCAAACCGCCAGTCAGCGCTCCGACGAGCAGGTCGGTAGGTGTCGTCGGCTGGCACTGCGCGGTGTTGATGGCCCATGTGAGCCCCATGCCAATGGCCGCGTCGGTGACAACGGCAACGCCGAGAGCTCGTCCGCCCTGCAGCCCCAGCTGTGTGGCCAGCGCGGTGCCGGCCGGGGCGAGGAAACCGCCGACTGCTCCGACGACTGCGCCTTGTCCCGTAGCGGCAGCGAAGTCGCCCCAGTCGAAGTCGTCCCTGTGGCTGAGGGCGTAGACCCCACCGCCGACGACACCGCCGATAAGAGCGCCAACGCACATCGGGCACTGGCCGGACGGATCTGACAGGTTGGCTGGGTCGTTGTCGGCGTAGTTGTACGGGGACTGGTTGGGGTTGTCCGCGGCGGACGGGATCGGGTCCTGGGTGGTGAAGCGGCGCTGGGCGGTGTCGTAGGAGCGGGCCCGGAGCTGGAGACGGTCGGGGAGGTACTGGTCCTTGTACTGGCCGGTGTAGCCGAAGGGGCTGGTTTGGCCGCCGGTGATGGTGGCTTTGCCGGTCGGGGAGCCCCAGGCGCTGTAGGTGTAGCGGTAGTTGTC
This sequence comes from Streptomyces tuirus, assembly GCF_014701095.1. Taxonomy (NCBI): domain Bacteria; kingdom Bacillati; phylum Actinomycetota; class Actinomycetes; order Kitasatosporales; family Streptomycetaceae; genus Streptomyces; species Streptomyces tuirus. The sequence continues at coordinate 2,465,703 of NZ_AP023439.1, forward strand.
CGTGCCTGCTGCGTCGTATACCGCGCTGGTGGAGTTCTGGCGGTCCTGGGTGAAGTAGTAGGTGCCGGCGGTGCGGTCCATGGAGCGGGCCGTGCCGTCGGGGTCGTAGTGGTAGTCCGCGAGCAGGGCGCCGGCTGCGTTGGTGTCGGTGGCGAGCTGCGGGAGCGGGTTGTTGATGTCCCAGCGGGATGTTCCGGCGAGCGCGTTGTTCTTGTTGACCGTGGTGCGGTTGCCGTCGGCGTCGTAGGTGAACCCGTACGTGTTGGTGCCGATGGTCGCGGACTTAAGGCGGCCCGATGGGTCGTACGCGTACGTGCCGTCGTCGTCCTTGGTCTGATTGCCGTCGTCGTCGTAACCGAAGCTCGTGGTCGTTGTGCCGCTCGTCGTCGACTGCAACCGGTCGCCGTCGTCGTAGGCGTAGGTGGTCGTGGAGCTTGAGCTCGCTGCCGTCTTGAGGTTGCCGACCTTGTCGTAGCCGTACGAGGTGCCGGCGGCGCCTGTGAGGCACGACGTGGCGGATGTGTCGGTGCACACGCGGGTCATGCGACCGGCGTCGTCGTACGCGTAGCGGGTCGGGTAGCCCGTGCCGGGCTTGTCGCCGACCAGACGGTTGTTCTCGTCATAGGTGAAGGTGTTGCTGACGGTGGGCGAGGTCAGCGTTGCCAGGCGTCCGGCCTCGTCGTACGCGCGCGTCTCGCTGCGGGCCGTGGTGGTGGGCAGGGTGACCGAGGTGAGGTTTCCCGCCTTGTCGTAGCCGTAGGAGACGGCCTTGGAGTTGGTCGTCCGGGTCTTGGTACGACCGACCTTGTCGTAGCCGTAACTTGTGGTCCGACCGTCCGGGTAGGCACGGGACTTGAGGGTGTCGTCGGTGTTCCAGACGTAGGTGAACGGCTTCGTCGCGCCCGGTGACGTGATCGTCTGGATCTTGTCGTCGTCGTCGTACGTCAGCGTGCGGCTGCCGGTGGCGTCGGTGACGGTCTTCAGGCGGCTCGCGTCGTCATAGCCGTACGTCTGAGCCGCGGTGCCGTCGGAGTACGTGATCTTCGTCGGCAGGTTGCGCGCGTCGACCGTGGTGGTGATGGTCTGCGCGCGGGCGTTGGTGTACTTGGTGCGGTTGCCGTCGAGGTCGTACTCATAGGCGACCGTCTTGCCCAGCGGGTTCTTGACCGACGTCAGCTGGCCTTCGTCGTTGTAGCCGTAGGTGCTGGTGTGCGTGTTGGCGTCGGTGCTGGTCTCGAGGAAGCCGGCCTTGTTGTAGGTGAAGGCGATCGCTCCGGTGTCCGGGGCTGTGACCTTCTTCGGTCGGTTGAGCTCGTCGTACTCGTAGACAGTCTGCTTGTTGCGGGCGTCGGTGACAGAGCCGACGTTGCCGACGGCGTCGTAGCCGGTCTTGCGCTGGTGGCCGAGCGGGTCGGTGGAAGACGTGGGATTGCCGGCCGCGTCGTAGCCGTACTTCCAGGTGTACTTCGCCGGGTCGGCGCCGGTGACGTTGCCGCGCGGGTCGACGGTGGTGGCGTGGTTGCCGTCGTCGTCGTAGGTGTAGGTGGTGCGCTCGGCTTCGGGGGAGACTTCGGCGGCCAGGTGGCTGTCGTCGTCGTACTCGTAGGTGGTGAGGTAGCCGGCCCAGGTCTTCGACGATTTCAGTCGGTTGTTGTCGTCGTAGTCCAGCGTCATGCCGTGGCCGAGGCCGTCGGTGGTCTTCACGACGCTGCCGTTGTCGTCGTAGGTGACGCTGCGGGTGTGGCTGAGTGGATCGGTGACCGACAGCGGCCGGTTGTCCGCGTCCCAGGTGAAGGCGGTGGTCTTGCCGAGCGGGTCGGTCACGGTCTTGCGGTTGCCGACCTTGTCGTATCCGACCTTCCAGGTGTACTGCTTCGGGTCGGCACCCGTGGCGTTGCCGCGGGCGGTCACCACCTGAATCTGGTTGCCGGCCTTGTCGTACGCGTAGGTGACGGTCGCGCCCCGACGGTTGGTCTCCTTGCCGAGCCTCCCGACCGGGTCATAGTCCAGGACCGTCTGCTTCAGCGCCGGGTCCGTGATCGTCTTCAGGCGGCCCGCGTCGTTGTAGGTGTAGGCCGTGACGCGCTTGGCGGCATCCGTGACCGTGCGAAGGTTGCCGAGCTCGTCGTAGTCGTAGGACGTGGTGTTGCCACGCGCGTCGGTGACTGTCTTGACACGGTTCGCGGGGTCGTACGTGTAGGCGGTCGTGTACTTGGCCGGGTCCGCGCCGGTGAGGTTGCCACGAGGGTCGACGACCGTCTTCACCTGTCCCGATGGGAAGTAGGTGTAGGTGGTCCTGTTGCCCTTCGGGGTAGTGACCGACGTCAGGTTGCCGTCGGTGTCATAGCCGTACTTCGTGGTCTTGCCACGCGGTGTGGTGACGGTTTCCAGTAGCCCCGTGGTGGCGTTGTAGCCGTACGTCGTCGTCTTGCCGAGCGGGTCCTTGACGGTGCTGACCTGGTTGGCCGTGGTGTAGCCGAAGATGTAGTCGTTGTACTCGCCGTCCGTGTAGGTGGCCACGTTGCCCTTGGCGTCGTACGTCCACTCCTCATCCGACGAGGCATTGGACCGGCTCTTCAGACGCCCCTGGGTGTCGTACTCCCACTTGGTCTCGCGGATCTCCGCATCGATCGTGCTCGTGCGGTTGAAGAATTTGTCATAGCGGTAGTAACTCTTGTTGTTCAGCGGGTCGATCTGCGTGAACAGGACGTTCTTGTAGTAGACGTCCGTCCACACGCCGCCGTCCGGAGCTGTGACGTCGACCTGGTCGAAGACACCGTTCCTCGAGTAGGTGAACTTCGTGTCGTGCCCCAAGGCGTCCGTCTGGGATGCGACCCGGCCCTGCGTGTCGTACGTGTTGAACGTGACTTGCTTGTTCCGGGCGTTCGTCACCTTGTTGACCCGGCCAGAGGCGTCGTACCCGTAGGACTCCGTCTCGCCGTCCAGGGCTGTCACGCCGGTCAGCCGGTCGCCCGTGTAGCTGTAGTCGACCACCCGGCCGTCGGACAGCGTCACCGTGTCCAGCCGGTCACCCGCATAAGCGAGTTTGGCTGCTCGGCCGACCGCGTCCGTGATGGTGGTGGGCTTGCCGCCCGTGTACGTCAGGGACAGGCCGCGGCCAGTGCGGTCCTTGACTGCGGTCAACTGGCCATTGGCATTGAAGGCGTACGTCGACTGCTCGGCGGTCGTCAGCGTGTAGCCGCTGCCATCGGTTGCCAGCTTGGAGCGGGCCTGACCTGGGGCGGTGAAGGCTCCACCAGACTTCTTGATGTACGTGTGCCGGGTGCCGCCCTCCCCGACCAACACCGCATCACCGTCGGCCTCGATCTTCAGCCGCGTTTCCCACGGCACCTGCCAGCCCTTGCCGAGCGCTCCGGTTTCGGTGTTGTCGGACGAGTAGACGCGTCCGAGCTGCAACGGAACGCCGGGAGCCGGGACCTCGGCGTCGGTGAACACCTCCGTGAAGGCGCCGGTAGCCGTATTCACGGGGTCGGCACGCATCACCGTCGTACCGGCGGCACCACTGGCGTCACCGCACACCGCGGCACATGCCGCGCCCTCGGGCAGGGACGGCACGATGTAGAACATGTTGTACGAGCCGCAGGACTCGGTGTCCGTGGGGTCGTCCGTCACGGTCGTGCAAGCCCAGATGGTGAAGCTGGGGACCTGCTGAGTGCACTCCGTGGTGGGCACGGTGAAAGACGCGTTCACCACCGGGAACACCTTGTCGGTGTTCAAGGTCGGCGCCTGGACCGTCTGCCCGAAGTCGACGAACTGAACGTCGTCGTTGCTCAGGCGACAGCCGTAGTAGTCCACCTTCCAGCGCACCTTCACCGGGTGCACCTCGGTGTCCGCGCCTCCGGACTGCCAGATCGCCGCGGAGACCTGCAAGGGCTCGCCCGGCACAGCCGCACCGATGTGGTTGCCGAGTGCCATCAGCCAACCGCCTTGCTGCGCGGCGGCGTTACCGAACGGGTCGGCCGTCACCTGATACAGGGCACCGCTGGAGTACGAAGCCGCGTCGCTGCCGGCGGCGAACGAGGCCTGGTCGATGCTGCCGCCAGGACTGCGGCGGGTGGCCGGAACACGCGAGGACATGAGTCCTGGCTTTCGCAGTTGCCGCTGATTCTGCTTCAGCAGCTTGATCTGCGCTGCCGTGGCCGGTTTGCTCTTCGTCGTCGGCAGGGCCCGCGCCCTGCTCGGCTTGGCCCGGTCCTTCGTCTGCGCCCGCCGCTCCTGCGGCGTGACGGGCTTGTGGTGCGCGGCGGGCTGCGGGCCCCGGTATCGGGCCTCGTTACTGGCACCAACGCTGGCGGTGCTGTCGGTGGCCACCTTGATCAGCCAACCGCCACCCGCCACAACGGACAGCACCAGCAGCACAATCAGCGACCGCACCCGTGCAGACGAAAACGTCAGCACTCCCCCACCCCTATCACGAAAACCACATAAGACGACACGCCTCACACACAAGTGCAAGATCATGTACGCCCCATGGTTCGACCGGCAAGAGGCAGCTGCCACTTTGGCTGATTGGCATGCACCGTACATAAGGCGCGGACTCCGGCAACTCCTGTACCGAGCCGAAGAGTTCGCAGGTGCATCCACGCCAGGCGGATCCCGCACATACAGTCCGTCCTGGCTCGATCCGGTCACTCGCGCGGACGGCACCTGTACCGGCAGGTGGGGAGGACCGGTCAACCAGGTGGCACCTCGGAGAGCCTCGGCATCCACACCCCCAGGGGGCGAGTGCGATCCAGACGCTCTTCAGCCAGATCCGATTCGTGCCGCGCCTGCGCTCTTCGGCCCAGGCCCGACGCCAGTCACCCAGTCCAGGAGCGACGGTCGGAGTGGTGAGACCTGACGTCCCTTCCGCTACCCCACTGCAGCAAGGGGGCGCATTTTCAGCCATTGGCATCGCGGCATCTTTACAGCGAAGCCCGCGCCATCGATGATCTTCCTTGCTGTTTCAGTGAACCTTACTTATGGGGTCCGGGCGCGCTGTTCAGCCAGTTCATGAGGCTTCGAGCCGCGCCAGGGCGCCGGTGACCTCGTCGACCCAGGGTCAGCGCCTTACCCCTTCCGATGATCATCGTTTGGAATCCTGTTCGAGTGGACAGCAATCCATGCTTCATACCCAATTTGGTGAATTGGGTAATATCCGTGCGGGGCCCTCGCCGGTTTATCCGGTGCTGTGATCTCCAATCGTGCGCCCATATTCGAGCGAAAAAGAGAGAAGAATGGTTAACCTCAGGCAAGGGACCGCCCTTACGCTGGCGCTAGCTGCATTGACTGTGTCCGCGCCGGCGTTTGCGATCAACGCTTCGACTGATGGCGCATATGCCTACACGTCTGGTTCCGACCACTACGCAAACGTCAAGGACACGGCGAAGGATGGTCACCCGGTAAAGGCTCAGTATTCACGAAACTTCCCGCAGGATGACGTGTCCACTCTGTGGGAGAAGCGCGGGTACGGGCATACCGCGAAGAGCGGATACGGGGGGAAGATCTGGCAGATCCGCGCCTGCGAGTACATCGACAACTGGCCTGACGACTGTAGCGCCTGGGACAACGACTGACGCAACCCAGCTTTTATACACTTCGCAGGACTCAATTAATGCACTCTGAAAATCGAGTACAGGGAAGGTTTTCGTTGAAAATCAAGAAAGTGGCGGCCGGTCTGATCGCGGCGGCGGCGCTCACCGCGTCCACGCCTGCATTTGCCGGTGAGATCGACGCAGCGACCGACGGGGCCCACGCCTTTACGTCAAGCCAACAACACTACGCAAACATCTCCGACATCAAGGCCGATGGCCACCCCGTAAAGGCTCAGTACAGCTATCCGTTCTTCGCCGAAGACGTCTACAACTTGTGGGAGAAGCGAGGCAAGGGGTACTCGAACAAGAGCGCGTACAAGACCAACCAAATATGGCGCATAAAGGCCTGCGAGTACATCAACCGTTGGCCGGATGATTGCAGCGCCTGGGACAACGACTGATGTAATGACTTTCCATGGAGTCGCGCGAAGTGTGCGTCAGCACCTCTTCGCGCGACTCTCTCTATCTAAATTGCAATGTCCGAAAGTGGAGAAGTTGAACGCGAAAGGCGAGGTACTGGAGATCTCTGATCTCGAGTACAAAGCAGGAGACCGACTGATACTTCAGGGCGTTGACTTGCGAGTCAACCCTGGAGAATCTGTCGCAATATCCGGACCCAGCGGCAGCGGTAAGTCAACCCTCCTCATGTGCATCATGGGATTGATCAGACCGGACAACGGGTCTGTGGCGCTGTGCGGCAAGAAGCTGGAGCGGCTGTCCGGCCGTAAAATGCTCCGGCACCGTCGCGAATCGGTGGGCATGGTGTTTCAGGCGGGCGAACTTCTACCGGAACTCACTCCCACGGAGAATGTTGCAATCGCAGGGATGCTCGCCGGCCTGCCGAGAGCGGAAGCATTCTCACGAGCAGCGGAGCTCTTGGACGAACTGAACGTCGGGGATACGACTGTGGGGACGGAGTCGTTGTCGGGCGGCGAAAGGCAACGTGTTGCGGTGGCTCGCGCACTGATCAACCGCCCCGCCTTGCTGCTCGCGGATGAGCCGACCGGTGCGCTGGACTCGACCAATCGGCAGATTGTCGCGGAGTTGCTTTACAGCCTGCCGGAACGTCGGCATTGCGGCCTCGTCATAGTGACGCATGACAACTTTGTTGCCGCACGGGCGCAGCGACAACTGCTTCTTCAGGACGGAGCGCTCACGCCAAGCACGGTCCAGGCGACGGGAGTTCCCGCGTGAAGCGCCGGGCCCTTGCCATTCAGCTGTTGAGCGCCGGGCGTACATCGGCGTTGTCCACCGAAAATGGGCGTATCCGATTCTGGGGAATCTTCCTGGCTGCCGGCCTGATGATGCTCGCACTGAGCGGACTGGTCCTGGCGTACGCGACGTACGAGGGCCGGGATATCCGAGGCACCTCCCGCACCCCCCATATCATTCAACCGGGCTCGGGCGACAAAGCGGTGGCGCTGTGGGCATGGGGCAGTGACGATGTGGCAGGACGTCAGCACTCTGTCACGTACATCGAACCGCTCGTTCGCGATGCTCCGTTGCCGCCTGGCCTGAGCAAGTGGCCCGAGCCAGGTGAAGCCGTACTTTCACCCGCTCTCATCAGGGCAGGGGCGCAGGAGGGGGTCAAGACCCGGTACGGGAAGCTGGCGGGCACGATCGGAAAGGCGGGATTGCAGGCTCCAGAAGAGCGCTTTGCCTATGTGCGGCCTCGAGCGAAGTTGCTCGACCGGCAGGACATGCTCCCGCTTGCGGGATTCGGTGTGCCTGCAGGATCGGCCACCGGCGTGGGAGAGAGCATGTCGGTTCCGGACCTCTCGGTCCTCACGGCCGGAGTAGCCGGATTCGTGCTGCTGCCGGCCGGTGCGCTGGTCGTGGTCAGCGCCCGCGTTGGTTCAGCGGCCCGCGAGCGCAGACTGGCCCTCTTCGAAGCGATGGGCGCGAGCCGACGTGCCAGAGCCATCTATACCCTAGGGGAAGCAGGAGTTCCAGCCACTCTTGGGGCCGTTGTCGCGGCTTCGCTGCTGCTCCCTGCATTGGTTCTCGACATCCCCTTTCCTTTGGTCGACTTCACCCTCAGCGCAGAAGACGTACAGCGTTGTGCAGCGTGGTTCGCAGGGGTCGGCATCGCCGCGGTTGTCGTCGTGCTGACGGTTGCGGTACTCCTCCATTTCAAAGGACGGAAGTCGACGAGGGCCGTCAGGCCAACAGCAGGATCTCAGCGCTTGCCTGCATGGTGGCCCTGGGTATTTCCATTCGCGTTCCTCTTCACCGTGCGCGGACCCGAGTTGGCCGGTGACGACCTTCGGCTTCCGGTCTATGCCCTGGGCGTGGCAGCTGTGCTGGCAACGCTGCCAGCCGTCATCGGCGCGCTCTGCGGTTGGCTCGGCGGTCGGCTTGCCAATGCGGGCGGGCGGTTGGGGTTCCCAGGTCTGCTGATTGCCGGACGGAGGATGTCCGCCAAACCCCGCGGAACGGTCCGCTTTGTGACCGCTTTGATCGTCATGATCGGGTTGGTTGCACAAGTACATCTGTGGACTGGGTTGTTGGGTCAGAACGCGACGCTCGCCAAGCACACCCAGGACCGGATCGGATCGACTCTGCTTTCCGTCGCTCCCTACGCTGACGCTGAACGGGTAAGAGACTTCGCTGCAGGAATGCCGGCGGACACTGAGCTGCTCCTCGTGCGGCAGACACCACCAACTGATGAGTCACCTGGGAGGATCACTCTCAGCGGGACGTGTGATGCCCTTCGCGCGCTTGAGCTGCCCTGCGAGAGTTCTCAGTTCCACCCCTCCCGTAGCGGCCTCGACCCCAGAGTCCGGGAACTCGCGCGGTGGAGCCTGGCCGGGAGCGACGGCATCGTGACCATTGCCCGGGGGCCGGTGTATGGAGCCACGGCGCGAGCAGAAGAGTCCCTCTCGCTCGTCGCGGTCTCCAATCCTGGAGAGAGCCTCTCTCTCCCTCTCCTTCGGGAACTGGCGCGAACACACCTGGCCGCGGATGCCAGTGCCGATCCACTGGGTCACAGCTGGCTGCTCGGCTCCAATGACCTTGCCTCCTCGGCCGCGTGGGTGCGACTGCTGGGTCTGATCGGAGCCTGCCTGACCGTACTGGCCATCGGCATCAGCGCACTGGCCGAGCTCCTGCGTTTCAGCCGCGAGATGGCTCCCCTGTCCGTGCTGGCCGGGGATACCAGGATCAACGGTTCCGTCGTCGCCTGGTCCTTGCTGTTCCCCGCGCTACTGGCGGCCGCGTTGGGGAGCGTCATCTCAATGTGGCTCACCACGCCCATAACCGTCGAAGGCGGGGCTCCGGTTCCAGGGAGTACATATGTCCTTCTTGGTGTCGGAGCCGGAGTGTGTGCCGTCGCACTGTGTGCTTGGGGTTGGCGATCCACGAACGAGGCCGCGCTGCGCTGGCGGCCGACCTTGGACTGATCTTGACCTGTCGGGGATCTGTCCCGAGGTCACCTGGCCCAGCGGGAGCTGGGGAGAAGCCCACCAGATCTCGGGGCTCACGGAACCAGGCCGGCCGCCCCGGGCCGTGCTAGACCCTGCCGTTCCTCAGCGCTCGCCGCAGAACTCCGCCTCGATGATCGCGTCGGTGCTCCCCGACCAGTCGCCGTTGAAGTTGACGGCGAGGGAGTGGCGGCCGTTCGCGGTGGTCACCGCGTCCGAGTTCGAGCCGTAGATCCCGCCGTCGTGGCCCCAGACGTGGACGCCGCAGCTGAGCTTGCGGTCGACCAGGCCCAGGCCGTAGCGGCTGGTGTCCCGGCTGGACTCGACCGTGGTCTTCATCTCCTTCAGCTGCTCGGGCGGGAGCAGCCGGCCGCGCAGGAGCGCCGAGTAGAAGCGGGTCAGGTCGGCGGAGCTGGAGACCATCTGGCCGGAGCCGTAGGCCAGGCGGGGGTTCAGTTCCGTGACGTCGTACGTCGGGCCCGTCGTCTCCCTGGCCAGTTGGGAGTAGCCCCGGCTGCTGGGACGGGGCAGCGTCACGCGGGTGGTGGGGACGGACGTGGAGGTCAGGTGCAGGGGGGCGATGATCCGGCGGTCGATCTCGGCGCCGTAGTCGTTGCCGGTGGCCTTCTCGATCACCCGGGCGGCCAGGAGGTAGTTGGTGTTGGAGTAGGCGAACGACGCGCCGGGCTCGAAGTACGGCCGGTTCTTCATCGCGATGGCGAGCAGGTCCTCGGGGGCCGCCTCGTCGAAGCGGTGCTTCATGAAGCCGTCCGGGGTCATGTAGGTCTGCTGGAAGCCCGGGTCCTCCAGGTAGTCGAAGATGCCGCTGGTGTGGTTCAGGAGCTGCCGGATGGTGATGCGGCCGCCGTCGTTGCCGTTGCCCCGGACCGCGCCCGGCAGCCACGTCTCCACCGTGTCGTCGAGCGACAGCCGTCCCTCCGCCTCCAGTTGGAGGACGACCGTGGCGACGAACGTCTTGGTGATGCTGGCGATGCGGTAGTGGTCCCGGGCCGAACGCGGCTTGCCCGTCTTCGGGTTGCCCACCCCGGCCGTGGCCGCCCAGGTGCCGTGGCCCCGCCGTACCGTCACCGTCACGCCCGGGACGCCGTCGGCGACCGCCGCCCGGACGGCCCGCCCGGTCGCGTCGTGGCCACCGTGTGCGGCGGCCGGGCCCGCGGCCACCGCCGGAGCCGTGAGGGCCGCCGCCAGTGCCACCGCCGTCGCCGCCGTCAGGGCCGCCGTACGCGCGCGTCTGTTCATGTCCCCGTTTCCCCCTGTCACGTCATATCGAGTTGTGTCGGGGGAGGGGACTCCGGCCGCCCTGCCGGGGGTTGACCGGCGCGGGGCGGTTGAGCGGGTTTCAGTCCTTCTTGAGCACCAGTTCGGTGTTGCGGTCCTTCGGGTCGCCGCCGAGGGTCGTGCTCGCGCCGGGGGCGTTGAGGGACAGCTCGCGGTAGAGGGCCGCGAGGCCGGTCTGGGAGAGGTCGGAGAAGTCCGTGCGGTGCGGGGCCGAGGATTCCACCAGCGTCGTGAACAGGGACATCGTGCCGTCCTTGTTGTCGGCCAGCTCAATGACCCGGGCCAGCTGCGGGAAGTCGACGTGGGAGGCGGTGGAGATCTCCCAGAAGGAGCGGCCGCCGGACGCGGAGTGCGGGGTGATGACGTTCTTGTGGATGTGGCCGTTCACCCAGGCGAGCACCCTGGGGTGGCCGCCGAGCAGGGCGAGGACCTCCTGGCCGTTGTGGCGGCGCTCGTTCGGCCTCGCCGGGTCGGTGCGCAGGTTCGTCATCGTCTTGCTGGTGTGATGGCTGAAGATCACCGCGTAGGAGTCCTCGTTGTCCCGCAGTGTCCTGTCGAGCCACGTCAGCTGGGCCGTGCCGATGGATCCCTCGTAGTGGCCGCCGGAGTCGGTGGTGTCCAGGCTGATACCGATGACGTCGTCGGAGATGCGGAAGGCGTAGTACTGGGTGCCCGTGTCCAGGTTGGCGGAGGAGTAGCCGTGGCCGGCCGGGCCGACGCCGCGGTGGGCCGGGTCCAGGTGGGCCTTCAGGTACTCGGCCCGCGTGAAGGGGGCGCGCCGCTCATCGGGGGTGACCGGACGCATGGAGCGGGCGTGGGACTTGAGGAAGTCGTGGTAGCGGACGCCTTGGGGGTCTCTGGCCTTCTTGATCTGTGCCTGGAGCTGCTGTGCCTCGGCCGCCGTCACGTTCATCAGCTTCTTGCCGCCGACGGCCAGTTCGGTGAGGTAGGAGTCGCCGTGCGAGGCGTAACAGCCCATCGGCAGCGAGTCGTGGTTGCCGACCGTGGAATACCAGGGCAGGTTGAGGCCGGGGCTGCGGACCTCCCGGATGGCGGCCTTCAGGAAGCCGTCGAGGTGCGGGAACCCGGCCTGCTTGTCGCTGTCGCGGACGGCGGCGTCGGGCTGCCAGTACTGCCTGAGGCCGCTGTTCTGGACACCCTCGTACCGGCGCGGATCACCGGAGTTGGGCGTGATGCGCCCACCGCTCATGATCTTCAGGAACCAGTCCAGCTCGGACTTGGCGTTGTTGTCCGTGTTGTCGCCGGTGGTCATGGCGAAGTGCAGCGGGGCGCCGGTGACGGGGGCGCCGCGCAGCGCGTTGATCCGCTCCACGAGCGCGATCGCGCCCTGCACGGTCAGCGCCTCGTGCGGCCGCCAGGCGTGGATGTCGGCCGAGCGCAGGTACTCCAGGCGCAGCGGATGCTGGGCGTCGATGATGTGCAGGTCGGTGAGCTGCACGAACGCGGCGAGCGCGGTACGGCGCCCGGCGCGGCCGGACTGGGGCGCGGCCAGGTCGGAGCGGACGACCCGCTGCCAGCCGGGCCCGTCGCCCAGGCGCCGGTAGCCGGAACCGGCGCGCGGGGTGGCGACGGAGGCGAGGGTGGTGCCCTTGGTGTAGGGGGCCGGCGGCGCGGCCGGTGCGCGGCGCGAGGAGGCGGCGACGGCCCCGGTGGCCTCCCCGGCGGTGGCGGCCTGGCTGTCGCTGGGCCGCAGGGCGTAGCCGACGCCCGCGGAGAGGGCGACCGCGCCGGTGGCGGCGAGGACGGAACGACGGTGGATGCCCTGGCCGGAGCCGGCGACTGAGCGTGTGCGCGACATGCGCTTCTCTCCCCGAGTGCGAACGCGTCGGCAGTGGTCACGGGGCGTTCACGACGTGAACACCCCGCTCGTACTGGATCGTTGGCACCGGGAATGACCTGCGCGTGAACGAGGCGGCAACGCGCGGCGCCGATCACCGAACGTGGATCTCGGACTGCCCTGCGCGTCGTCGCCCGCTCCGGATCCGGCCCGCGACCGGTCACGCGGCGTTCATCTTCCGGGGTACCGCACCTGGACCACCGTGCGGTCAGGCCCTACTCCAGGGCGTCGGCCAGCCGTCCGGTGACCGGGCGTTCGCGCCACATCCGCAGGGCGATGTCGACCATCGAGATCCGCACCAGCCCGGGCACGGCGTCCAGGTCCTGCCAGGCGGCGAGGTCCGTGGAACCGTTCACCTCGTTGCGCAGTTCGCCGCCGATGATGCGGGCCTCGTAGACGAACCGGACGCCGTGATGGTCGACGGGAGGTCCGAAGCCGTTGCGGAAGACGCGGTGCGAGGAGTTCACCCCGAGCAGTCCGGTCACCTCGACGCGGTACCCGGTCTCCTCCTCCACCTCCCGCCGGACGGTGTCGTAGGGATCCTCGCCGTGCTCCATGCCGCCGCCCGGCAGGACCCACTCGGGCGTGCCGTCCCAGGCGGGCGAGCGGGCGAGGAGGATCTGTCCGTCCCGGACGCATATGGCGTAGGCCGCCACCCTCAACTTCTGTCTCACTTGGGGACGTTAACCGATTTCTTCGCCACCTTCAGGACTGATGCTCACAAATCGCATCGCGGGTTTTCCCCATACATCCATTTCGTTTCGGTCAACCCTCCCCAAAGGAGTTCCCCTTGCGTAAGGCTGTGCGATCGTCCGGGCTTGCCGTTCGGGCCGTGCGCGACCACGGCCGATCGGGCCCCGGTCGCTTCCCGCTCGTTCCTTTACCTACAAGGGATGCCGATGACCCCTCCCACCCAGCGCGATCAGATATCGGGCCCGAGACGCGTGGCCCGCATCGCCGTGGCCGCCGGTCTCGTGGCCGCGCTCTCCGCGGCCGGGCCGATCCCGATGGCCTTCTCCGCCGACGGGCCGGGCACGGACGCCCCGGCGGACCCGAGCGTCAAGTCCGCGCACGCCAAGCTCGGTTCGGACGACGCCGACCTGCTCGCGGAGGCCAAGGCCGACGGCGACAAGACCGTCACGATGATGATCGCCACCGCACCCGGGAAGACCGAGCAGGTCGCCGGGCAGCTGGACGCGGTCAAGGGCGGCTCGGTGGGCCGGGCCGACGACAAGCTGGGCTACGTCCGCGCCACCGTCCCGACGGCCAAGGCGGACTCGGCGATCGCGGCCGCCGCCAAGCTGTCCTCCGTGCACGGCATCGACCTGCGCGAGGAGATCCCGCTGGACGACCCGACGCCGAGCGCGGACACCGCCAAGGGCGCCCAGGCCGCGAAGGGCACGTACCCCGCGCCGGGCAGGAAGACCCCGGCGGAGAACCCGTACAACCCGTCCTTCGAGACGGGCGCGGTCGACTTCGTCGAGGACCACCCGAAGGCGGACGGCCGCGGCGTCACCATCGGCATCCTCGACTCCGGCGTGGACCTCGGCCACCCGGCGCTGCAGAAGACGACGACCGGTGAGCGGAAGATCGTCGACTGGGTGACGGCGACCGACCCGATCATCGACGGCGACAGCACCTGGCGCCCGATGGTCACGGCCGTGTCCGGCCCGGCCTTCACCTACCAGGGCCAGTCGTACAAGGCGCCGGCCGGTTCGTACGCCGTCAGCCTCTTCAGGGAGTCGTACACCACCGGCGGCGACGCCAAGGGCGACGCCAACCGCGACGGCGACACCACCGACGTCTGGGGCGTGCTGTACGACGCCGCGACCGGCACGGTGCGGGTCGACCTGAACAACAACAACGACTTCGGCGACGACGCCCCGATGAAGCCGTACAAGGACGGCCACCAGGTCGGGTACTTCGGCACCGACAACCCGGCCACCGACATCGCCGAGCGGCAGCCGTTCGTCGTGGAGATCCGCAAGGACGTGCCCATGGACCCGCTGGGCGGCTCCTGGGTCGGAAGGAAGTCGGACTTCGTCAACATCGGCGTCATCGAGTCCGAGCACGGCACGCACGTCGCCGGCATCACCGCCGCCAACGGCCTGTTCGGCGGGAAGATGAACGGCGCGGCCCCCGGCGCCAAGCTGGTCTCCTCGCGCGCCTGCACCTGGTCCGGCGGCTGCACCAACGTCGCGCTGACCGAGGGCATGATCGACCTCGTCACCAAGCGCGGCGTCGACATCGTCAACATGTCGATCGGCGGCCTGCCCGCCCTGAACGACGGCAACAACGCGCGCAGCGAGCTGTACACGCGCCTCATCGACACCTACGGCGTCCAGCTGGTGATCTCCGCGGGCAACTCCGGCCCCGGCGCCAACACCATCGGCGACCCGGCCCTGGCCGACAAGGTCATCTCGGTCGGCGCGTCCGTCTCCAAGGAGACCTGGGCCGCCAACTACGGCTCGGTCGTGGAGAAGAAGTACGCGATGATGCCGTTCTCCTCGCGCGGCCCGCGTGAGGACGGCGGCTTCACGCCGACCCTGGCCGCCCCGGGCGCGGCGATCAACACCACGCAGACCTGGCTGCCGGGCGGCCCGGTCGCCGAGGCGGGCTACACCCTGCCGGCCGGTTACTCGATGCTCCAGGGCACCTCGATGGCCTCCCCGCAGGCCACCGGTGCCTCGGCGCTGCTGATCTCGGCCGCCAAGCAGAAGAAGATCGACCTCACGCCGGCGACCCTGCGCACGGCCCTCACCTCCACCGCCGACCACATCAAGGGTGTGCAGGCGTACGAGGAGGGCGCGGGCCTGATCAACATCCCCGACGCCTGGGACTCGATCCGCGACGACGCCACCGCCCACACCTACACGGTCAAGGCGCCGGTCGACACCGCGATCGACCAGTTCCTGAAGACCCCGGGCTTCGGCACGGGCCTCTACGACCGTGAGGGCGGCCTGAAGGCCGGCCAGAAGAAGACGTACGAGATCACCCTGACCCGTACGTCCGGCGCCGACAAGGCGATCCGGCACGAGCTGCACTTCGAGAACAACGCGGGCGGCACGTTCCGCGTCGTCGGCTCCGACGAGGTGAAGCTGCCGCTGAACCAGCCGGTGACCGTCAAGGTCCAGGCCGCGCCGAGGTCCGCGGGTCTCAAGAGCGCGATCCTCGAGGTCGACGACCCGAAGACCGAAGGCATCGACCGCCAGGTCCTCAGCACGGTCGTGGTCTCCACGCCGCTGAAGTTCACGACCTCCGCGAAGGACTCGGTGCAGCGCAACAGCTCGCACCACTACTTCGTCACCGTCCCCGAGGGCGCCAAGACCCTCGAGGTCGCGATGAGCGGGCTGAAGGACAAGAGCCAGACGCGGTTCATCTCGATCCACCCGTACGGCGTGCCGTCGGACCCGACGTCGACGATCAACTGCTACCCGAACTACAGCAACCCGGCCAACACCTGCCGCCCGGACGTGCGTTCCTACGCCGACCCGCAGCCGGGCGTCTGGGAGATCGAGGTCGAGTCGCGCCGTACGTCGCCGCTGCTGGACAACCCGTACCAGCTGGACGTCGCCGTGCTCGGCGCTGCCTTCGACCCGGAGACCGTGACCGTGCCCGAGGCGAAGGTCGGCACCCCGGCCGCCGCCTCCTGGAAGGTGACGAACGGCTTCGCCGCGCTCGACGGCAAGCTGGTCGGCGGCCCGCTCGGCTCGGCCAAGGCGGCCCGCCCCGCCATCAAGCAGGGCGAGACGCAGACCACGACGGTCGAGGTGCCCGCGGGCGCCAAGTCGCTGGACGTCGCCATCGGCGGTGTCTCGGACAACGCCGCGGACCTGGACCTCGCCGTGTACGACGCGTCGGGCACACAGGTCGGCAGCTCCGCCGACGGCGACTCGGAGGAGTCGGTCTCCATCCCCTCCCCGGCCGCCGGAAAGTACTCGATCGAGGTCGTCGGCTACTCGGTGCCCGCCGGCACCACGGAGTACGACTACCAGGACGTGTTCTTCTCCGCCTCCCTCGGCAGCGTCACCGTCGACGGGTCGGCTCCGGTGAAGCTCGGCACGGGCGACTCCGCCACGGTCTCGGGCAGCGTCACCGCCGCGGCGGCCGCTCCCGAGGGGCGTGAGTTCTTCGGCCAGGTCCAGCTGGTCAACGCGCGCGGCACGGTCGCGGGCGTGGGCAGCGTGAAGATCGAGACGGTTGTGCCGTAGCGGTACCGCGGCAGCTGTGGGGCGGGCGTCCGTGAGGGCGCCCGCCCTTTGCGCTGTCACGGGCGTGGGAAGGTGCGCGCCGTCATGGGCACGGAATGGTGCGCGAGGCGGGCAGGGCCTCGGTGATCCACGCCCGGTCGCGGGCGATCTCCTTCTCCCCCGTGGTCCACAGGTCCGGCACGGCCTGGTCGCCGGAGATTCCTACCAACACGTGGTCACCGGCCCGGAGCGAAGGCTCGACGCCGGTCTCCATCGGGAAGGTGATCCGCTTGCCGCCCTTGTCGGGCTTGTAGGAGCGCGCGACGTCGAGGGTGATCCGGTCCTGGCCGGTGCCGGGAACGGTCTCGACCTCGGCGACGGTGCCCTCGGCGACGATCCGGGCACAGGCGAGGTACCCGGCATGGCCGAGCTTGGCGTCCTCTTCGGTCCGTGGCCGGCCGGCGGAGCTGTCGGCGGCGGCCGACCCGCCCTGGTCGTCTCCGGCGCTCATGCCGTCGCTCTGCACGACGAGCCAGCCCATGCCGATCACGAGACCGGCCCCGACGGCCGCGACGAGGCCCTTCAGCGCGAGGGCCAGGGGCTCGGGCCGCTTACGCCGGACGGCCAGCGGGGTCACGGAGGCGCCGCCGGTCTCGGGTTCCGGTGCCTCCGAGGGCTCGGCGAGTGCCTGCCCGATGAGCCCCAGCTGCTCGCGCAGCAGCGCCACGTCCGCGGTCGCGGACCGGTACCCGTCCATGAAGGCGTCGCTCGCGCGGGCCTCGGGCGGTGGCTCCTCGCCGGTGATCGCCGCCATCAGCGCCGCCTCGTCGTGCCCGTCCTTGTCGTACCCGGCGGTCACGTCACACCACCTCGTCCTCGTGCAGGCGGGCGCGCAGGGCCCGTACGGCCGTGTGCAGCCGGCTCTTGACGGTGCCCTCCGGAACGCCGAGCTGCTCGGCGATGGACCGGACCGGCAGATCGGCGTAGAAGCGCAGGACGACGACCTGCCGCTGGGCGTCGGGCAGCTCGTCCAGGCCCTGGGCGACGGCGACGGACAGCACGCTGCTGTCCTCGCCGGAGGGGTGCGCCGGCTGGCGCAGGGCGGCCAGCCGCTCCCCGAGCCGCTCCTGGCGGCGCTTGGCCCGGTGCCAGTCCATGGCCAGGTTGGAGGCGACGACCGCCGCCCACGCCGACACGTCCCGCGGCGCCTCCCGGCCGCCGGCGGCCCGCTCCAGCAGCCGCAGTCGGACCTGCTGCACCCCGTCCGGCAGGTCCGACTGCGGCACCCCGCCGAGCGCGAGCACGGCCCGCACCCGGCGCTCCTGTGCCGCGTCCAGCGGATCGGCCCCGTCCCCCGGGTCGCCGCCGGCCGCCGCGTGCGCCTCCCGGCCGCGCCGTGGCCTTCCGCGCAACAGCACAAGCCACCCCCCTCACGTCGTTTCTCCTACGACGCCGGCACGCCCCGGAACGTTCGCTCACCGCGCGGCGAGTTCGGCCGGGACGGCAGAGGCGTACATCACACTTCCGTGTGGCCGGGAACGACATGGGCAGGCGAGCTTGCGGCGCACGACCCCTGTCGGACGAATTCCTCCAGCTCAGCGGGGTCGACACCGCAGGTCCGCCCCCGCAGAGTGGGACAGGCCGTCCCACTCTCCGGGCAGACCGGGGAAAGAAGTGGACAGGCGGGCCGTGGTCGGCCGCATGATGGAAAAGCCTCGGCCAAGCAACGAGTACGTGAAGAGACGCAGGAGAGGGAGTCACCGTGAGGGTCGGAATCGTCGGAGCCACCGGACAGGTGGGCACGGTCATGCGCAGGATCCTCAAGGAGCGGAACTTCCCGGTCACCGAGCTGCGCCTGTTCGCCTCGGCCCGCTCCGCCGGATCGCAGCTGGACGGCGTGACGGTGGAGGACGCGGCGACCGCCGACTACACCGGCCTGGACATCGTCCTGTTCTCGGCGGGCGGTGCCACGTCCAAGGCACTGGCCGAAAAGGTCGCCTCCCAGGGCGCCGTCGTGATCGACAACTCCTCCGCGTGGCGCAAGCACCCGGAGGTGCCGCTGGTCGTCTCCGAGGTCAACCCGCACGCGATCAAGGACCGCCCCAAGGGCATCATCGCGAACCCGAACTGCACGACCATGGCCGCGATGCCGGTCCTGCGTCCGCTGCACGACGAGGCGGGCCTTCAGGCCCTGGTCGTCGCCACGTACCAGGCGGTCTCCGGCTCCGGCCTCGCGGGCGTGGCCGAGCTGCACGGCCAGACGCAGAAGGTCGTCGCCGACGCCGACAAGCTCACCCACGACGGTGAGGCGGTCGACTTCCCCGAGCCGGGCGTCTACAAGCGCCCCATCGCCTTCAACGTGCTGCCGCTCGCGGGCAGCATCGTCGACGACGGCCTGAACGAGACCGACGAGGAGCAGAAGCTCCGCAACGAGTCCCGCAAGATCCTGGAGATCCCCGAGCTGAAGGTCTCCGGCACCTGCGTGCGCGTCCCGGTCTTCTCCGGCCACTCCCTCCAGGTCAACGCCCGCTTCGCCCGGCCGATCAGCCCCGAGCGCGCGACCGAGCTGCTGGCGGACGCCCCGGGCGTCGTCGTCACCGACATCCCCACCCCCCTCCAGGCCGCCGGCAAGGACCCGTCCTACGTGGGCCGCATCCGCCGCGACGAGACGGTGGACAACGGCCTGGCCCTCTTCGTCTCCAACGACAACCTCCGCAAGGGCGCGGCCCTGAACGCGATCCAGATCGCGGAGCTGGTGGCGGCGGAGCTCTCCGCCCGGTAGGCGGACGGCACACCCCGGCCGGGGCGGTCACCTCCCAGGGAGCGTGGCCGCCCCGGCCGTTTTCCGGTCGGGAGGAATCCGGCCCGTCCGGGCCTGCGCACCCTCGCCGCCAGAGGGGTATCCCTCGATGACGCCCCGGTCGTCGCCCGATGCGGAGCCGCCGTGGAAAGATGGCGCAACCCACCCATAACGAGGAGATGACCGCGTGCCTGGCACAAACCTGACCCGCGAAGAGGCGCAGCGGCGGGCGCAGCTGCTCACCGTCGAGTCGTACGAGATCGAACTCGATCTCTCGGGCGCGCAGGAGGGCGGCACCTACCGGTCCGTGACCACGGTGCGCTTCGACGTGACGGACGGCAACGGCGCGGAGTCGTTCATCGACCTGGTGGCGCCGGCCGTGCACGAGGTGACCCTGAACGGGGACTCCCTCGACCCGGCCGAGGTCTTCGCGGACTCCCGTATCGCCCTGCCCGGCCTGCTCCGGGGCCGCAACATCCTCCGGGTCGTCGCCGACTGCGCGTACACCAACACCGGCGAGGGCCTGCACCGGTTCGTCGACCCGGTCGACGACCAGGCCTACCTCTACACCCAGTTCGAGGTCCCGGACGCCCGCCGGGTGTTCGCGAGCTTCGAGCAGCCGGACCTCAAGGCGACCTTCCAGTTCACGGTGACGGCCCCCGAGGGCTGGACGGTCATCTCCAACTCCCCGACGCCCGAACCCCAGGGCAACGTCTGGGCCTTCGAGCCGACGCCGCGCATCTCGACGTACATCACGGCGCTGATCGTCGGCCCGTACCACTCGGTGCACAGCGTGTACGAGAAGGACGGCCAGTCCGTCCCGCTCGGCATCTACTGCCGTCCCTCGCTCGCCGAGTACCTCGACTCGGACGCCATCTTCGAGGTGACCCGGCAGGGCTTCGAGTGGTTCCAGGAGAAGTTCGACTACGCGTACCCGTTCGAGAAGTACGACCAGCTGTTCGTGCCGGAGTTCAACGCGGGCGCGATGGAGAACGCGGGCGCGGTGACCATCCGTGACCAGTACGTGTTCCGCTCGAAGGTGACGGACGCGGCGTACGAGGTGCGCGCGGAGACCATCCTGCACGAGCTGGCCCACATGTGGTTCGGCGACCTCGTGACCATGGAGTGGTGGAACGACCTGTGGCTGAACGAGTCGTTCGCCACGTACACGTCGATCGCCTGCCAGGCGGCCCACCCCGAGTCGCGCTGGCCGCACTCCTGGACCACGTTCGCCAACTCCATGAAGACGTGGGCGTACCGCCAGGACCAGCTGCCGTCGACGCACCCGATCATGGCCGAGATCAACGACCTCGACGACGTGCTCGTCAACTTCGACGGCATCACGTACGCCAAGGGCGCGAGCGTGCTCAAGCAGCTCGTCGCGTACGTCGGCGAGGACGAGTTCTTCCGGGGCGTGCAGGCGTACTTCAAGGCGCACGCGTTCGGCAACACGCGCCTGTCGGACCTGCTGGGCGCCCTGGAGGAGACCTCGGGGCGTGATCTGAAGTCGTGGTCGAAGGCCTGGCTGGAGACGGCCGGCATCAACGTGCTGCGCCCGGAGATCGAGACGGACGCCGACGGGGTCGTCACGTCCTTCGCCATCCGCCAGGAGGCCCCGCCCCTGCCGGCCGGCGCCAAGGGCGAGCCGACGCTGCGCCCGCACCGCATCGCCGTCGGTCTGTACGACCTCGACGAGGCGAGCGGCAAGGTGGTCCGCAAGGAGCGCATCGAGCTGGACGTGGACGGCGAGCTGACGGCCGTGCCGCAGCTGGTGGGGCAGCACCGCCGGGCCGTGATCCTGCTCAACGACGACGACCTGTCGTACGCGAAGGTCCGCCTGGACGAGCAGTCGCTGGCCTTCGTCACGGAGCACCTCGGCGACTTCGAGTCCTCCCTGCCGCGCGCCCTGTGCTGGGCGTCGGCCTGGGACATGACGCGCGACGGCGAGCTGGCGGCCCGCGACTACCTGTCGCTGGTGCTGTCCGGCATCGGCAAGGAGTCGGACATCGGCGTGGTGCAGTCGCTCCACCGGCAGGTGAAGCTGGCGATCGACCTGTACGCCGACCCGGCCGCCCGCGAGGCGCTGCTGGCCCGCTGGACCGACGCGACGCTGGCGCACCTGCGGGCGGCGGCGCCGGGCAGCGACCACCAGCTGGCGTGGGCGCGCGCGTTCGCGGCGACGGCCCGCACGCCGGAGCAGCTCGATCTGCTGGAGGCGCTGCTGGACGGTTCGCAGACGATCGAGGGCCTGGCCGTCGACACGGAGCTGCGGTGGGCGTTCGTGCAGCGGCTCGCCGCGGTCGGCCGGTTCGACGAGGCGGAGATCGCGGGCGAGTACGAGCGTGACCGCACGGCCGCGGGTGAGCGCCACGCGACCACGGCCCGGGCGGCCCGTCCGACGGCGGAGGCCAAGGCGGAGGCGTGGGCGTCGGTCGTCGAGTCCGACAAGCTGCCGAACGCCGTGCAGGAGGCGGTCATCGCCGGCTTCGTCCAGACCGACCAGCGTGAGGTGCTCGCCCCGTACGCGGAGCGGTACTTCGAGGTGGTCAAGGACATCTGGGAGTCCCGCTCCCACGAGATGGCCCAGCAGATCGCCGTCGGCCTCTACCCGACCGTGCAGGTCTCCCAGGAGACCCTGGACCGGACGGACGCCTGGCTGGCCTCCGCCGAGCCGACCGCGGCCCTGCGCCGTCTGGTCTCGGAGTCCCGTGCCGGTGTGGAGCGCGCCCTGCGGGCCCAGCGGGCGGACGCGGCGGCCGCCGGGGAGTAGCCCGGCTGCTTAGCGGCCCGCGGAAGGGGCGTCCGGCCTGTGCCGGACGCCCCTTCGTCCGTCCTCGGCCCGGCGGTATCAGGCCTACCGCCGGGGCGCCCCGGCGCGCAGGTCCTTCGGCTCGGCGGCGGCGTTCCTCCCGGTGACGCCGGCGGTGCGCGCCGGCCGGGCGACGAACTGCCCCGCCACGGTCGCCCCGAGCGCCAGCCCCATGCCGACCAGTTGCACCGGCGTCAGCGCCTGCCCGAGCGCCGCCCAGCCGACGACGGCCGCGGTCAGCGGGGAGAGCGGGCCGAGGAAGGTGACCTGGGTGGCGGTCATGCGGCCGATGCCGCGGAACCACAGCCAGTACGCGACGGCCGTGTTCGCGACGGCGAGGTAGAGGTAGCCGCCGGCCGCCCGGCCGTCCAGCGCCGGAGGGGCGCCCTCGGCCAGGAAGGCGAGCGGCGCGATGAGCAGGCCGCCCGCGGTGAGCTGCCAGCCGGTCAGTGCCAGCGGCCCGACCCCCTCGGGGCGGCCCCAGCGCTGGGTGAGCACGGTGCCGGTCGACATCGACGCCGTGGAGGCCACGGCCGCCAGCAGGCCGAGCGTGTCCAGCGCCCCGGCCGCCCGCAGGACGACGAGGCTGACGCCGAACGCGGCCACGGCCCCGGTCACCAGCGTGCGCGCCGACGGCCGCTGCCCGAGCAGCAGCGCCGAGAGGCCGGCCACGAACAGCGGACCGGCGGAGCCGACGACCGCCGCCAGACCGCCGGGCAGCCGGTACGCGGAGAGGAACAGCAGCGGGAAGAAGGCGCCGATGTTCAGCGCGCCGAGCACCACCGCCTTCCACCACCAGGCACCGCGCGGCAGCACCCGGGCGAGGGCGAGCAGCAGCAGACCGGCGGGCAGGGCGCGCACCAGGGCGGTGAACAGGGGGCGGTCGGGCGGGAGGAACTCGGTGGTGACCGCGTAGGTCGTGCCCCAGGAGACGGGCGCGAGGGCGGTGAGGGTGATGAGGGCCGGGCGGGAGAGGGCCATGGAGGACACCCTTCGGAGTAGGTCAGCAGAAAGTAGCTTACCGCTAAGCAACTTTCGTTCAAGCTACTTTCTTGCGGGGGACCGAGAAGCGGCTGATACTCGGGCCATGAGCGAACGCCCCGAGCAGCGCAAGGACCCCGTCGACGCGATCATCGACCAGTGGGCGACGGCCCGGCCCGACCTCGACACCACCGCCATGGAGGTCTTCGGCCGGATCAACCGGCTCTCCCACGCGATCGGGGAGCGGGTGGGGCAGGCGTACGCGAAGTTCGGCATCTCCCGCGGGGAGTTCGACGTCCTGGCGACCCTGCGCCGCTCCGGCGAGCCCTACACGCTCTCCCCCCGGCAGCTCTCCGCGACGCTGATGCTCACCACCGGCGGTATGACGGGGCGCCTGGACAAGCTGGAGCGGGCGGGTCTGCTGCGCCGCTCCCCCGATCCGCACGACCGGCGCGGGCTGCACGTCACGCTCACCGACGAGGGACTCGGACTGGTCGACGAGGCGGTCGGGGCGGGGCTGGCGGTGCAGACGGAGGCGCTCTCCGCCCTGGGCGCGCAGCGGGCCGGGCAGCTCGCCGACCTGCTGCGGGACCTGCTGGCGGGCACGGACCGGCCCTGACATGGCGAGGGCGCCGCCGCGGTCATCGCGACGGCGCCCTCGATGAGGAACGCGGGTCAGGCCTTGGCTTCGCTCTTCGCGTCGGCCTTGGTGGTGACGTTGGAGCTGGTCGGGTCCTTCTTCTGGTGCGTCTTGTCCGCGATCGTCACCAGAACGTGGATGACCAGGTAGAGCACGATGGGGGCCGCGACGAAGAGGCCCAGCGTCTCGATGACGCTCAGGCCCTGACCGGGGTCGTCACCGTCGTCGCGGGTGAGCGCGCTCGCGGGGGACGACATGAGCAGCATCATCAGCGTCGTACCGGCTGCCAGGGCGCCGGCGCGCAGGGCGTTCTTCTTGTCCACGGTGTCAAAATATCCAACGCCGACCGGGGGCGCGCGCCCGGGGTGCCGTAAGAGCCCCGGACCTCATGCGCCGCCCTCCCTGAGCACCTCCATCAGCGCGTGCAGCCGCGGTGAGGCCGCCAGGTCCTCCAGGGTCACCGGCCGCCCCTGCGCGTCCGCGATCGGCAGGCGCCAGTTCGGGTACTGGTCCCATGTCCCCGGCAGGTTCTGCGGGCGGCGGTCGCCGACGCCGTCCGGCAGCCAGACGCCGACCATGCGGGCCGGGGTGCGCAGCAGGAAGCGGTGGACGGCCTGGATCTGGGCCTCCTCCGACGAGGTGTCACCGCCGCCGCCCGTGCCGTGCAGCAGGCCGAGCCGGGAGAGCAGGGCGAGCCACTCCCCGGCGTCGGCGGCGGCCTCGGCGCGCTCATCCTCCAGGGGCCGGGTCAGCAGGCCCAGGCCGTCGCGCAGCTCGACGTGCTCACCGGTGAGGCGGGCGGCGGTGGAGGGCAGGTCGTGGGTGGTGGCGGTGGCCAGGCAGTCGGCGCGCCAGCCGTCGGGAGGCAGGGGGCGGCCGTCGCCGTCCCAGTCGCGCTCGAACCACAGCACGGAGGTGCCCAGCACGCCGCGTTCGCGCAGCGCCTCGCGCACGCCCGGCTCCACGGTGCCGAGGTCCTCGCCGATGACCGGCGCCCCGGCCCGGGAGGCCTCCAGGACGAGGACGGCGAGCATGGCCTCGGCGTCGTAGCGGACGTAGGTGCCCTCGGTGGGCGGGTGGCCCTGCGGGACCCACCAGAGGCGGAACAGGCCCATGACGTGGTCGATGCGCAGGGCTCCGGCGTAGCGGAACAGGGCGCGCAGCAGGTCGCGGAACGGGGCGTAGCCGGATGCGGCGAGGCGGTCGGGGCGCCAGGGCGGCAGGCCCCAGTCCTGGCCGCGGGCGTTGAAGGCGTCCGGCGGGGCGCCGACCGACATGCCGGCGGCGAAGTGCTCCTGCTGCGCCCAGGCGTCGGCGCCGGCGGGGTGCACGCCGACCGCGAGGTCGTGCACGATCCCGACGGGCATCCCGGCCTCGGTCCCGGCGCGCTGCGCGGCGGTGAGCTGGGTGTCGGTGAGCCAGGCGAGCCGGGACCAGAAGTCGACCCGGTCCATGAGGCCGTTGCGGGCCCGGGCCGTCTCGGCCGACCGCGGATCGCGCAGGCCCGTCGGCCAGCGGTGCCAGTCGGAGCCGTGCACCTCGGCGAGGGCGCACCAGGTGGCGTGGTCCTCCAGGGCCTGGCCCTGCTCGGCGAGGAAGTCGCAGTAGGCGGCGCGCCGGCCGGGACCGAGGGGGACCTCGCCGACCAGCTCCAGCGCCTCCCGCTTGAGCTCCCACACGGCGTCCCGGTCGATCAACGCGCCCTTGTGCAGCACCGCTTCGCGCAGTCGGCCCGCTCTGTCCAGCAGGGCGCGCAGGCGTTCGGGGTCGTCGACGTACGCGGCTTCCGGGATGTCCTCGACGCGCAGGTGCACGGGGTCGGGGAAGCGGCGGGAGGAGGGGCGGTACGGGGAGGGGTCGGTGGGGGCTCCGGGCACGGCCGCGTGCAGCGGGTTGACCTGGACGAATCCGGCGCCGAGGGACCGCCCGGCCCAGCCGGCCAGCTCGGCGAGGTCACCGAGGTCGCCCATGCCCCAGGAGCGGCGGGACAGCAGGGAGTAGAGCTGGACGAGGAGTCCGTGGGTGCGTCCCGCGGGGGTGGGCAGGCGAGGCGGGGCGATGATCAGGTGGGCGGTGGCCGTGCGGCCGACGGGGGTGGTGGCGGTCAGCCGGTGCACGCCGGGCGGGAGGCCGTCGGCGCCGGCGCGGCTCTCGCCCTGCTCGGTGTCGATCCGCAGCCGGGTCCCCTCGGGGAGCGCCGCCAGGGCGGCCGGGGGGCTGCCGCTCCAGCCGACGACGGTCGGGGGCAGCAGCCGTTCGCCCAGTTCCCTCTCGCGGGCCGCGAGCGCGGCGCGGATCGCGCCGGGCGTGCTCGCGTCCACGCCGAGGGCGGCCAGGGTCATGGTGACCGCGGTGGCCGAGGCCGCGACCGAGCGGTCCGGGGACGGACTGTAGGAAGTGGCGACGCCGTGCAGAACGGCGAGGCGGGACAGTTCCTCGGAGGGCGGGTCGGCCGGCCGGGGTGCGGTCATCTACATCCTCGAGTGGTCCGGGACGAAGGCCGGGGGCTCGCTGGTCAGGGGAGCGGCTTCGGCGAGCGGCGGCTCGCTGGTGAGGGGCTCGGCGTCGGGCAGCGGGGGCTCGCTGGTCAGCGGCAGTTCGGTGTGGGTGCTCTCGGAGCTGAAGACGCAGTAGCGGGGGTCGGCGTAGTGGGGGTCGTCGAGGTCGGCGGACGGGTCCGCCACGGGTTTGGACGGGGCCGGGAGCGGAAGGAAAGTCATCGCAGCCACGGGGGCCTCCTTTTCGGGTACGGCTTTCAACGGGTCATCGCAGCCCTACCCAGTCGGCGCGAAGGCAGACGCCCCGGGCCCAACATCGTGCTTCTGGTCACATTCCGCTTCCCTCCACACACTCAAGATTCCGGCATTTCACCCACACCGGCCACTCTCGTTGACACGTTCACCGGGCGGGTGGTGGGCTCGTCGTGCCGGTCGGACGCACCTGGAGGGGCCTGTGGGACTGCGGCGTGGGAAGCGGGCCGCGGCCCTCGCGGTCGCCGTCGTCGCCGGGAGCCTCGCGGCCCCGCCCGCCGCGACGGCGGCTCCGTCTCCACCCGGCACGACCGCGACGACCCCGACCCCCAACAGCGCCGGAGCCGGCCTCTCCGTCTGGCCGCGCCCCCAGTCGCTGCGCGCGAACGGCGCCCCCGTCGCGGTGCCCGACGAGGTCGCCCTGATCACCGACGCGCAGGCGGACCCCGCCGCGGTCGACGCCCTGCGCGAGCTGCTGCGACAGGCCGGGGCCCGCCGGATCACGGACGCGGCCGGGCCGGGCGCCCTGGTCGTGCGCGCGCGGACGGAGCCCGTACGGCGGGACGACCGCCGCGCCCTGCCCGCCGGGGGATACGAGCTGTCGGTGGGCGCGGGCGGCGTCTCCCTCACCGGCACCGGCGAGGACGGCCTCTTCCACGCCGTGCAGACACTGCGGCAGCTCCTGCGCGGCGACGGCACGATCGCGGCGGCCGTCGTCCGCGACTGGCCCGGCACCGCCGTACGCGGCATCACCGAGGGCTTCTACGGCACCGCCTGGACGCACGGGCAGCGGCTGGCGCAGCTGGACTTCATGGGGCGCACCAAGCAGAACCGCTACCTGTACGCCCCCGGCGACGACCTCTACCGGCAGGCCCGCTGGCGCGAGCCCTACCCGGCGCAGGCCCGGGCCAGGTTCCGGGAGCTGGCCGGGCGGGCGCGGGCCAACCACGTCTCGCTCGGCTGGGCGGTGGCCCCGGGCCAGGCGATGTGCTTCGCGTCGGACGACGACGTGCGGGCGCTCACGCGCAAGCTGGACGCGATGTGGGCGCTGGGCTTCCGGGCGTTCCAGCTCCAGTTCCAGGACGTCAGCTACAGCGAGTGGCACTGCGGGGCGGACGCCGACCGGTTCGGCTCCGGCCCCGAGGCGGCGGCGCGGGCCCAGGCCCGGGTGGCGAACGCGGTGGCCTGCCATCTGGCGGCGCGGCACCCCGGCGCCGCCGCACTGTCCCTGATGCCGACCGAGTACTACGAGGACGGCACGACCGACTACCGCCGGGCGCTGGCGAGCGAGCTGGCCGACGGGATCGAGGTGGCGTGGACGGGCGTGGGGGTGGTGCCCCGCACCATCACGGGCGGCGAACTGGCCGACGCACGGCGGGCGTTCGGGCATCCGCTGGTCACGATGGACAACTACCCGGTCAACGACTACGACCCCGGCCGCATCCATCTCGGCCCCTACCAGGGCCGCGATCCGGCCGTCGCGACCGGCTCGGCCGCCCTGCTGGCCAACGCCATGCAGCAGCCGGAGGCGTCCCGCATCCCCCTGTTCACCGCCGCCGACTACGCCTGGAACCCGCGCGCCTACCGGCCCGGGGAGTCCTGGCGCGCCGCGATCGCCGACCTTGCGGGCGGGGACCGGCGCCGCGAGCAGGCCCTGGCCGCGCTGGCCGGCAACGACGCCTCTTCGGTCCTGGACGACGAGGAGTCGGCGTATCTGCGTCCGCTGGCCGAGGCGTACTGGGCATCGCGCACGGCGGGCGGCGCGGGCACCGACGGCGACGCCGAGCGGCGGCTGCGCGCGGCCTTCACCGTGCTGCGCGAGCTGCCCCGGCGGCTGTCCGGAACCGGCCTCGGCTCCGAGGTGGCCCCCTGGTCGGAGCAGCTGGCGGCCTACGGCGAGGCGGGCACGGCCGCGCTCGGCATGCTGGACGCGCAGCGCGCCGGGGACGCGGCGGCGGCCTGGACGGCGTACCGCAGGCTCGGCGCGCTGCGGGCCCGGCTGGAGTCGGCACCGGTCGAGGTCGGCACGGACGTGCTGGACCCCTTCCTGCGGCGGGCGCAGAAGTCGTACGCCGCCTGGTCGGGCATCCACCACGAGCCGCCCCGCAACCCCGGTGACGGGCGCGTCCTGCGCCTTCCGCAGCCCCGGGCGCTGACCGCCGTGACGGCCCTGACCGAGCCGGGCACCGAGGGCGGCGTCGAGGTGCACGTGCCGGGGCAGGGCTGGCGCGAGGCGGGCCGGCTGGACCGGTCCGGGGCGACCGAGGTGCGGCTCGGCACCCGAGCCGACGCCCTGCGGGTCACCGGCCCCGCGCCCTCCCGCGTGCACCACCTCATCCCCTGGTTCACCGACTCGCCCGCCGTCTCCCTCGGCCTGCCCCGCGACCGGGCGGACGTCGAGACCGGCCGCACCGAGCGGCTGACCGCCCGGCTCGCGTCGCTGCGCCCCGCCGACGCCCGCGGCAGGCTGACCGCCGAGGCGCCCGAAGGCGTCCGCGTCCGGGTGCCGAAGGGCGAGCTGACCGTGCGGCGCGGCACGACGGTGGAGGTCCCGGTCGAGGTGACCGTGGAGCGCGGCACCCCGATGCGGTCGCATGAGGTCCGGCTGGGGTTCGCGGGAGCGGCCCGCACGCTCACCGTCCGGGCCGTCCCGCCCACCGGCGGCCCCGACCTGGCCCGCACCGGCACCGCCCGCTCCTCGGGCGACGAGACGCCCGACTTCCCCGCGTCGGCGGCGAACGACGGCGACCCGGAGACCCGCTGGTCGTCCCCGGTCGACGACGGCGCCTGGTGGCAGGTGGAGCTGGCCCGCCCGGCGCGGCTCGGCCGCCTCGCGCTGCACTGGCAGGACGCGCACCCCGCGTCCTACCGCGTCCAGGTCTCCCCGGACGGCCGCCGCTGGCGCACCGCCGCCGTCGTCCCGGACAGCCGGGGCGGCCGGGAGGACGTCCCCATGGACGAACGGGACGTGCGGTTCGTACGCGTCCAGGGCGACAAGCGGGCCACCGCGTACGGGTATTCGCTGTGGTCGGCGGAGGCGTACGCCGTCTCGGACTGAACCACCCTCCAGGCACGGCGGAAATTCTTCCCCGCCCACTATTCACTCAGTACATGTACTCAGTACATAATGATCGGCATGAGCACCCGCCACATCCTGCTGGGCCTGCTCGCGACGGGTCCGAGCCATGGCTACGACCTCAAGCGACGCCATGACGAACGCTTCCCGCAGGCCCGCCCGCTGGCCTACGGGCAGGTCTACACGACCCTCCAGCGTCTCGTGCGGGACGGCCTCGCCGAGGTCGACGGCACCGACTCGGACGGCGGCCCGGAGCGCACGACGTACCGCGCGACGGACGAGGGGACACGCGAACTGGCCCGCTGGGCCGGGGAGATCGCCCCGCCCGCACCGTTCGTGGCGAACGAGATCTTCGCCAAGGTCGTGGTCGCGATCCTCTCGGGCGGCGACCCGGACCGGTATCTGAGCGCCCAGCGCGCGGCCCACATGGAGCGGATGCGGGAGCTCACGGCGGTCAAGGCCGCCAAGGGAGCCGATCTCGCGACCGTGCTCTCGGCGGACTACGCCCTCAACCATCTCGACGCCGACCTCCGCTGGATGAACACCACGGCGGCCCGGCTCACCACCCTGACCGCGGAGGTCGACGCGACATGAGCAGACCCGTGCCCCTTCTCACGGCCGGTGGGATCGTCAAGGCGCACGGCCGGACGACGGCCCTGCGCGGCGCGTCGGTCGAGCTGCACGCCGGCGAGATCCTCGCCGTGACCGGCGCGAGCGGCAGCGGCAAGTCGACGCTGCTGCACTGCCTGGCCGGCATCGTCCGCCCGGACGCGGGCTCGGTGACGTACGACGGCCTGCGGCTGGAGGACCTCCCCGAGAAGCGGCTGAGCGAGCTGCGGCGCACCGAGTTCGGCGTGGTGTTCCAGTTCGGGCAGCTGATCCCCGAGCTGACGGTCCTCGACAACGTGGCCCTGCCCCTGCTGCTGGCCGGCACCGACCGGGCCGGTGCCCGGGCCCGGGCCGGTGAGTGGCTGGAGCGGTTCGGGGTGCGGGACCAGGAGGACCTGCGGCCGGGCGAGCTGAGCGGCGGCCAGGCGCAGCGGGCGGCACTGGCCCGGGCCCTGGTCACCGGACCGAGGGTGGTCTTCGCCGACGAGCCGACGGGCGCCCTGGACTCGCTGGCGGGTGAGCAGGTCATGACGGCCCTGGTCCACACCGCCCGCGAGTCGGGCACCGCCGTCCTGCTGATCACGCACGACGCCCAGGTGGCCGCGTACGCGGACCGTGAAGTCCGGCTGCGGGACGGGGCCGTGGCGGCGCTGGGGGTGACGGCGTGACGTCGCTTCGGGCCGATCTGCGCCTCGCCTGGGAACTGACCCGGGGTTCCGACCGGGGCGAGTGGTGGCGGGTGACCCTGACGGCGGCGGGGGCGGCGCTCGCGACCGGCTTCGCGCTGACCGCCGTCGCCCTCGCGTCCCTGCGCGGCTGGCGCCACGTGCCCGTCGCCTCGGGCCTGCTGAACGAGCCCGGTACGCGGTCCGGGGTGATCGCCGGCCTGCTGCTCCTGCTCGTGCCGGTGCTGGGGTTCCTCGGCCAGTGCGCCCGGATCGGGGCGGTGCACCGCGACCGGCGGCTGGCCGGGCTGCGGCTGGCCGGGGCGACTCCCTGGCAGGTGCGGCGGATCGCCGCGCTGGAGACCGGGCTCGCCTGTCTGCTGGGCTCGGCGGTCGCCACCGTCTTCTCGGTGCTGTTCCTGCTGCGCGTGTGGGACCGGCCCACGGCGCTGACCTGGGCAGGGATCGCCCTGGTCGCCGTCGCCGTACCGCTGCTGGGCGCGGCGGCGGGCGCGCTGGCGCTGCGCCGGGTGGTGGCCTCGCCGCTCGGCTGGGTCCGCAGGGTCGGTCCGCCGCGCACCGGGCGGGGGCCGGGGCTGCTGTTCCTGGCGGGGGTCGTGCTGGTCGGGGTGGTGACGCTGCTCGCCGTGCTCGGCACGTCCCCGGTCGGCGCGAACCAGCCGCATGCCGGGCCTCCACTGACGATGGCGGGTGTGGTCCTCGCGGCCGGGGCGGGCGCGGTGTGGCTCTCCGGGGCCGTGGCCAGGGCCACCGGCCGGATCCTGGCCGTCCGGGCCCGGTCGGCGGCGGTGCTGATCGCGGCGGAACGGCTGCGTGACGACCCCTGGGCGGCCGCCCGTACGCACGCGGCGGTGCTGCTGGTGACGATCGTCGGGGGCAGCTTCATGGGCGTGCGAGCGGTGATTCTCCACCATCTGCACTCCGGCAAGCCGCTCGCCGCGGGCCCCGACTACTACCTCACCGGCCTCGACCTCACGGGCGCCGCCCTCGCGGTCGCCTTCGCGATCACGGTGTCCGGCCTCGCCGTCGGCACCGCCGAGTCGCTGGCCACCCGGCGCCGGGGTCTGGCCGCGCAGGTCGCCGCCGGGGTGCCGCGCGCGGTGCTCGGCCGGGCCCTGCTGCTGGAGACCGCGCTGCCGCTGGCCCCCGCGGTGCTGCTCGCGGGCCTGGGCGGATCGGCCATCGCCGCCTCGTACGCACTCCTCGGCAACGGCGCGTTCCCCTGGGCAGCGGCCCTGCTCCCCCTCGCGGTCTACGCCACCTGCCTGCTCGCCGTGACAACCTCACTGCCCCTGCTGGACCGGTCGGTGCGACCGGGGGAGTTGCGTTACGTGTGAGGGGGCGGTGGGCCCGGTGGCGCGGTGGGCGCGGTGGCCCGGCGGGACCGGGTGACCCGGTGGGACCGGGTGGGCCGGTGGGCCCGGCGGGCCCGCGTGGCGCGGGTGGCCCGGCGGGCCGGGTGGGAGGGGCCGCCCGTGACCGGTCGGCCCCGGGGGAACGGGGGTTTCCCGGGGCCGGCAGGTCGTGGGCGGGCGGGCGCAGGGGCTTCCCGGGCCGGTGGCCCGCGCGGGCGCGGGCTCCCCAGGCCGGTGGCCCATGCGGGCGCAGGGGTTTCCCGGGCCGGTGGCCCGTGCGGGCGCGGGCTCCCCAGGCCGGTGGCCCATGCGGGCGCAGGGGCCTCCCGGACCGGCGGCCTCGGACGGGCGGGCGCAGGCGTCCTGGGCCGGTGGGCCGTGCGCGCGCGGGGGCTTCCCGGGCCGGTGGGCCGTGCGGGCGCGGGGGCTTCCCGGGCCGGTGGCCCGTACCGGCGCGGGCTCCCCAGGCCGGTGGCCCGTGCGGGTCCGCGCAAGGCGGTACCGCCGCTCGGCGGCGGTATCGCGGCAATACGAAGGCCCGGATCGTCGTCAGGCGGAAATGCCGTCGATCCGGGCCATGGCGTCCTCCGCGCCGAACGGCTGCAAGTACGGCAGCCAGCGCGGATCCCTATGGCCGGTCCCGATGATGCGCCAGGCCAGCCCGGACGGCGGGGCGGGTTTGTGGCGCAGCCGCCAGCCGATCTCGAAGAGGTGCCGATCCGCCTTCACGTGGTTGCAGCGGCGGCAGGACGCCACCACGTTGTCCCAGACGTGCTTGCCCCCGCGGCTGCGCGGGATGACGTGGTCGACGCTGGTTGCGACGCCACCGCAGTACATGCACCGGCCCCCGTCGCGGGCGAACAGCGCCCGGCGGGTCAGTGGAACGGGCCCCCGATAGGGAACCCGGACGAATCGCTTGAGCCGGACCACGCTGGGTGCGGGGACTGTGACGGTCGCGCTGTGCAGATAGGCGCCGGACTCCTCGAGGCAGACTGCCTTGTTCTCGAGGACGAGGACGAGCGCGCGGCGGAGCGGTACGACACCTAGTGGCTCGTACGACGCGTTGAGGACCAGGACATGCGGCACGGATGCCTCCTTGGACGCCGGCGGCGCGTGGCTCGCGCCGGGACGATTCGTAGCCAGTCTCCCCTCAGGCCTGGTGGAAGCGCCACCATGTCCCCGTAACGGGCTGGGAGTGTTTTCGACCACATCCCATTCATCCCCAGGATCATGGCCTGTTCAAGCCCAGGTGAGCACGGTCTCTCCTTCACACATCCGGCAAGCGCACACACAATGCCCCGTTAGTGTGGTGGTTCTGCCCCTTCGGTGACCCAGCCGTGACCTTGACCCCCCAGAACCACTGCGTCGGGGCAGACCGCTGCACCTGGAGGTACCTGCCGTGTTCCCGTCCCTCGCGGACTCCGTCCTGTCGGCCGCCGACCCGTCACCGTCGCCGACCCCCTCGGAGACCCAGTCCCCGAGAGTGCCGTCGCTCCAGGACGCTCAGGAGAGCGCGACGAACGCCGCCGGCTGGGTCGAGCAGAACTGGTCGACGTGGCTCGCGATCGGGCTCAGGGTGCTGCTCATCGTGGTGATAGCGGCGGTGCTGAGGGTCTTCGTACGGCGGGCGATCACCAAGCTGATAGACCGGATGAACCGGACCGTCCAGTCCGTGGACGGCAGCGCGCTGGGCGGACTCCTCGTCAACGTCGAGCGCCGACGGCAGCGCTCGCAGGCCATCGGCTCGGTGCTCCGCTCGGTCGCGTCGTTCCTGATCATCGGCACCGCCGCGCTGATGATCCTCGGCACCTTCCAGATCAACCTCGCCCCGCTGCTGGCCTCGGCCGGTGTCGCCGGTGTGGCGATCGGCTTCGGCGCCCGCAACCTCGTCACGGACTTCCTGTCCGGCGTCTTCATGATCCTGGAGGACCAGTACGGCGTCGGCGACACCATCGACGCGGGCGTCGCCTCCGGCGAGGTGATCGAGGTCGGCCTGCGCGTGACCAAGCTGCGCGGCGACGGCGGCGAGATCTGGTACGTCCGCAACGGCGAGGTCAAGCGCATCGGCAACCTCTCCCAGGGCTGGGCCACGGCCAACGTCGACGTCACCGTGCACGCCGGCGAGGACCTGGACAAGGTGAAGGCCACGCTGGACGAGGTCGCCGAGAAGATGAGCGCCGAGGAGCCCTGGAACGAGCTGCTGTGGGGCCCGATCGAGGTCCTCGGCCTGGACAGCGTGCTGCTCGACTCGATGGTCGTGCGCGTCACGGCCAAGACCATGCCCGGCAAGTCCCTGACGGTGGAACGCGAACTGCGCTGGCGCGTGAAGCGGGCCTTCGACGTGGCGGACATCCGGATCGTCGGCGGCGCCACGGCCCCGGCGGAGGAGCAGCCCGCGGACCCGACGGCGGGGATGGCGGCCCCGTCGGTGTACGCGAACACCACGTCCCCGCAGTCGGCGGCGGCGTCCCCGCTCGCACCGCCCACGCCGACGAGCACGACGAGCACGACGAAGTAGCCCAGCACCTCGGGGGGAGGGCGGTGTCCGGCCCTGCCGGACACCGCCCTCTTCGCGTGTCCGGGGCTGCGCGCCGCCCTGCTCATGCGTCCGGCCACACGGTTCGGCTCCCCGCCGACCGCATGTCCGACGGACGGCACCGCCCCGCCCCGCCTCTCCGCCACGCGCCCACCGCACAGCCTCCGCTGCCCGCCCCGCCGCACAGTCCGCCGCGCGCCCAGCCACCCGTCCGCCACCCGCCCCGCCGCAAGCTCCGCCGCCCCCGCCGCATGCCCGACGGAAGGCGCGCCGCCCCCTATTGACGCCCACCCCGCCCCGGGCCTACCTTCCTCCCACCGATAGGAAACTTTCCTAACAGTGATCGGAAGCACCCGAGGGAACGGTCGTCCGATGGACTTCCCCGGCTGATCACTGAGAAGCTGAGCAGCCGAAGGGCAGGTGTGGACACGCATGGCAGGAACCGCCGGCACGCCGGGCACCCCGCGCGTCCTGCGCGCCATGAACGACCGGGCCGCCCTGGACCTGCTGCTGGAGCACGGACCGCTGTCCCGCACCCGGATCGGCAAGCTCACCGGCCTGTCCAAGCCGACCGCCTCCCAGCTCCTGGCCCGTCTGGAGGCGGCGGGACTCGTCCTGGCCACCGGCACCACCGAAGGCCGCCCCGGCCCCAGCGCCCAGCTCTACGAGGTCAACCCGGCGGCCGGTCACGCCGCCGGACTCGACGTCACCCCCCAGCGGATCCTCGCCGCGGTCGCCGACATCACCGGCCGCACGGTCGGCCGCCACGAGCTGCCCACCCCCGGCCGACGCCCCGGCACCCCGGTCGTCCAGCAGGTCACCGACGCCCTGGACGGCGCGGTGAAGGCGGCCGGTCTCGCCCGGGACGACATCCACCGCCTCGTCATCGGCACCCCCGGCGCCTTCGACCCCACCACCGGCCGGCTGCGCTACGCCTCCCACCTCCCGGGCTGGCACTCCCCCACCCTGCTGGACGAGCTGGCCGCCGCCCTGCCGATGCCGTTCGAGTACGAGAACGACGTCAACCTGGTCGCGCTCGCCGAGCAGCGTCTCGGCGCGGCCCGGGGCCACGCGGACTTCGTGCTGCTGTGGAACCAGGAGGGCCTGGGCGCCGCCCTGGTGCTCGGCGGCCGGCTGCACCGCGGCTGGACCGGCGGCGCCGGCGAGGTCGGCTTCCTGCCGGTGCCGGGCACGCCCCTGGTCCGCCAGGTCACCAAGGCCAACAGCGGCGGCTACCAGGAGCTGGCCGGTTCCCAGGCCGTCCCGCGCCTGGCCCGCGAGCTCGGCATCAACGACGTCCCGCCCGGCCCGTACGCCGAGTCCGCCGCCGCACTGGTGGCCAGGGCGGCGCAGGCCGGCGACGACGCCCACCGGGATCTCCTGCGGACCTACGCCACCCGGCTCGCCACCGGTCTGGCCTCCCTGGTCTCGGTCCTCGACCCCGAGCTCGTCGTGCTGAGCGGCACGTCCCTCACCTCGGGCGGCGAACCGCTGCGCGCCCTCGTCCAGGCCGAACTGGAAGAGCTGGCCGCGTCCCGCCCCCGCCTGGTCGTGGGCGGCGTACGTGAACACCCCGTGCTGCGCGGCGCGCTGGAGAGCGCGCTCGCGACCACCCGCGACGAGGTCTTCGACACCTCCCGCTGAACCGACCCGGCCTGAACCGACTCAGGCCGAACCACTCACGCCGACCCCACCCCCCTCCCGGTAAGTCCCCTCTTCCCCCGTGCCACAGGGAGCTCCGCCATGCCCGGAACATCCAGAAAAGCGACGTTCGCTCTCGCCGCCTCCGCCACCCTCGCCCTCCTCGCCACCGCCTGCACCGGCCAGTCGGACGCGGGCGCGAGCGACGACGCGTCCCAGGAGACGACCCTCAACTTCTGGCACGCCTGGAGCGCGCCGTCGGAGGTGAAGGCCGTCAAGGACCTGGTCGCCGGATTCGAGAAGGCGCACCCCAACATCCACGTCGACGTCGTCGGCAACATGACGGACGACAAGATGAACCAGGCCCTGCGCACCGGCGGCGCCAAGGCGCCGGACGTGATCTCGTCGTTCACCACGAACAGCGTCGGGAAGTTCTGCTCCTCGGGCGCCCTGGTGGACCTCGACCCGTTCTTCGAGAAGTCCGGCGTCGACCCGGAGAAGACCTTCCCGAAGGCGATGAACGAGTACACCCGGTTCGAAGGCAATCGCTGCGCGGTCCCCCTCCTCGGCGACGCCTACGGCCTCTACTACAACAAGACGGCGTTCAAGAAGGCCGGCATCACCGCCCCGCCGAAGACCTGGTCGGAGTTCGAGCGCGTCGCGAAGAAGCTGACGATCCCCCAGGGCGACTCGTACAAGCAGCTCGGCTTCATGCCGAACTACCACGGCTGGGAGACCACCACCGAGCACTACCTCGGCCAGTTCTCCCCCACGTACTTCGACAAGGACGGCAAGTCGAACGTCGGCAAGGACCCGGCGTTCGCCCAGGCCTTCACGGTCCAGAAGAAGCTCGTCGACACGCTCGGCGGCTACCGCAAGCTGGAGACCTACC
Source organism: Streptomyces tuirus (assembly GCF_014701095.1). Lineage (NCBI taxonomy): Bacteria > Bacillati > Actinomycetota > Actinomycetes > Kitasatosporales > Streptomycetaceae > Streptomyces > Streptomyces tuirus. The sequence continues at coordinate 2,502,841 of NZ_AP023439.1, forward strand.
GCTCCAAGCTCGGCGACGAGTGGGGCCCCAAGCACCCCTTCCACACCGGCCAGGTCGCCATGCAGCTCGACGGCGAGTGGCGCTTGGGCATGGCCCTGGACACCAAGCCGAAGTTCGACATCGGCGTGGCCCCACTGCCCGTCCCCGACGACCAGGCCGATCAGTACGGCAAGGGCTACATCACCGGCACCATCGCCGGTATCGCCGCGACCAGCAAGAAGCAGAACGCGGCCTGGGAGCTGGTGAAGTACATGACCACGGACACGGACGCGGTGGTGAACTTCTCCAACGCCATCCACAACGTGCCCTCGACGCTCGCGGCGCTGAAGTCCCCGAAGCTGACGTACGACCCGCGCTTCAAGACGTTCCTGGAGATCGCGGCGAACCCGGACTCCACCACAGCCCCCGCCTCCGTCAACGGCGGTGTCTACCTCACCACCGTCCAGGAGTTCGGCTACGCCTACGAAAGCGGCAAGGAGACCGACCTCGAGGCCGGCCTGAAGAAGGCGGCCGCGCAGATCGACACGGACATCGCGCAGGCGAAGTAGGCCATGACCACCTCCACCTTGCGGGCGAAGCACCGCCGCTCGGCCCTGCGCACCCTCGCCTTCCTCTCCCCCTGGCTGATCGGCTTCACGGTCTTCTTCGCCTACCCCCTGATCTCCACCGTCTACTTCTCCTTCATGCGCTACGACGGCTTCAAGCCGCCCACGTGGAGCGGCACGAAGAACTGGGTGTACGTCTTCGAGCACTACCCCCTCTTCTGGCCCGCCCTGCGCAACACCCTGTGGCTGGTCGTCATCATGGTCACGCTCCGGGTCGCCTTCGGCCTGGGCGTGGGCCTGCTGATCACCAAGGTCAGGACGGCCACGGGCGTCTTCCGCACCCTCTTCTACCTGCCCTACCTGGCCCCGCCCGTGGCGGCCACGATGGCCTTCGCCTTCCTCCTCAACCCCGGTACGGGCCCCGTCAACTCCCTGCTGGAGAAGACCGGGCTCCCCACCCCCGGCTGGTTCAACGACCCCACCTGGTCCAAGCCGGCCCTCACCCTGCTCGCCCTGTGGGGCATCGGCGACCTGATGGTCATCTTCATGGCCGCCCTGCTCGACGTGCCGAAGGAGCAGTACGAGGCGGCCGAACTGGACGGCGCGACCCCGTGGCAGCGCTTCCGCTACGTGACGCTGCCGAACATCTCGCCGATCGTCATGTTCGCGGTCGTCACCGGCGTGATCCAGACGATGCAGTACTACACACAGCCGCTGATCGCCGGGAAGGTCGCGTCGGGCGTGATCCAGGGCGCGGGGACGCTGTTCGAGCCCGGCTACCCCGACAAGTCGACCCTCACCCTCCCCCAACTCGTCTACAACCTGGGCTTCCAGCGCTTCGACTACGGCTCGGCCTGTGTGGTGGCCCTGGTCCTCTTCGCCCTCTCCATGGCCTTCACGGCCCTCCTGATGCGCCGCCGGGGCGGCCTGATCCAGGCAGGTGAACGATGACGCAGGTGCTCGACAAGCCCCTGGAGCTGACGACACCCCCGTCGCCGGCGGAACGCACGGCCCACCGCAGGGCCCTGCTGGAATGGATCGCGATCCACTCCCTCGGCATCGCGGCGGCCCTCTTCTTCACGCTCCCGTTCGTCTTCGTCCTCCTCACCTCCCTCATGAGCGACAGCCAGGCGCTCAGCCGCGACCTGATCCCGCACACCTGGGAGTGGGGCAACTACGCCGAGGTGTTCGACACCCCCGGCTTCCTCACCTGGTGGAAGAACACCCTGATCTACGCGGGTCTGGGCACGGTCCTCACGGTCGTCTCCTCGATCCCCGTGGCCTACGCCCTGGCCAAGTTCCGCTTCCGCGGCCGCAATCTGGCGCTGATGCTGGTCATCTCGATGATGATGCTGCCGCCGCAGGTGATCATCATCCCGATGTACCTGTTCTGGGCGAAGCAGCTGGACCTGTCCGGCTCGCTCTGGCCGCTGATCATCCCCATGGCGTTCGGCGACGCGTTCTCGATCTTCCTGCTGCGGCAGTTCCTGACGACGATCCCCGACGAGTACGTGGACGCGGCCAAGGTGGACGGCTGCGGCGACCTGCGCACGCTGCTGAAGGTCGTTCTGCCGATGGCCAAGCCGGGCATCGCCGCAGTGGCCCTCTTCCAGTTCTTCTACGCGTGGAACGACTACTTCGGCCCCCAGATCTACGCCTCGGAGAACCCGGGCGCCTGGACGCTCTCCTACGGCCTGGAGTCGTTCAAGGGCGCCCACCACACCGACTGGAACCTCACCATGGCCGCCACCGTGCTGGTCATGGCCCCCGTGATCCTCGTGTTCTTCTTCGCGCAGAAGGCGTTCGTGGAGGGTGTCACGCTCACCGGAGTAAAGGGTTAGACCTGTATGAAACTCACCGTGGTCGGCGGAGGCTCGACCTACACCCCCGAACTCGTGGACGGCTTCGCCCGTCTGAGGGACACCCTGCCCGTCGGGGAACTGGTCCTCATGGACCCCGACCGGGACCGTCTCGACCTCGTCGGCGGCCTGGCCCGCCGCATCTTCGCCCGCCAGGGCCACGCGGGCCGCGTCACCACGACGACCGGCCTCGACGAGGCGGTGGACGGCGCGGACGCGGTCCTGCTGCAACTCCGCGTCGGCGGCCAGGCGGCCCGTCAGCAGGACGAGACCTGGCCCCTGGAGTGCGGCTGTGTGGGCCAGGAGACCACCGGTGCCGGCGGCCTGGCGAAGGCCCTGCGCACGGTCCCGGTCGTCCTGGACATCGCGGAGCGCGTCCGCCGCACCAACCCCCGGGCCTGGATCATCGACTTCACCAACCCGGTCGGCATCGTCACCCGCGCCCTGCTCCAGGCGGGCCACAAGGCGGTGGGCCTGTGCAACGTGGCGATCGGCCTGCAGCGCAAGTTCGCGGCCCTGCTCTCCGTGGAGGCCTCCGCGATCCACCTGGACCACGTCGGCCTCAACCACCTCACCTGGGAGACGGCCGTACGCCTCGGCGGCCCGGAGGGCGAGGACGTCCTGCCGAAACTGCTGGGCGAGCACGGCGACACCATCGCGGCCGACCTCCGCCTGCCCCGCCCCCTGCTCGACACCCTGGGCGTTATCCCCTCCTACTACCTGCGCTACTACTACGCGCACGACGAGGTCGTAAAGGAACTGGGCACGAAGCCGTCCCGGGCGGCCGAAGTCGCCGAGATGGAACGCCGGTTGCTCGCGATGTACGCCGACCCGGCCCTGGACGAGAAGCCGGAGCTGCTCGCCAAGCGGGGCGGGGCCTTCTACTCGGAGGCGGCGGTGGACCTGGCAGCGGCCCTGCTGGGCGGCGGCGGTTCGCCGTACCAGGTGGTGAACACGTACAACCGGGGCACGCTGCCGTTCCTCCCCGACGACGCGGTGATCGAGGTCCAGGCGGCCGTGGGGGCCAAGGGAGCGGCCCCGCTCCCCGTCCCGCCCGTGGACCCGCTCCACGCGGGTCTGATGGCCGGCGTCACGGCCTACGAGGACCTGGCCCTCCAGGCCGCCCTGCACGGCGGCCGGGACCGCGTCTTCCGCGCCCTCCTCTCCCACCCCCTCGTCGGCCAGTACGCGTACGCCGAGACGCTCACCGACCGGCTGATCGCACACAACCGGGAGCACCTCGCGTGGGCGTGACCGCACGTGTCCTCGCCATCGACGCGGGCAACAGCAAGACGGACGTCGCGGTCGTGACGGCGGACGGGGACGTCCTCGCCACGGCACGCGGGGGCGGCTTCCGTCCACCGGCCGTGGGCGTGGACACCGCGATGAACGGCCTCGCCGCGACGGTGGCGCAGGCCCTCACCGCCGCCGGGGTCACCTCGGTCACCCACGTCTCGGCGTGCCTCGCCAACGCCGACTTCCCCGTCGAGGAGGAGCAACTGGCCGCGGCGGTGCGGGAACGCGCCTGGGGCACGACGGTGACGGTCCGCAACGACACCTTCGCGATCCTGCGGGCCGGTGCCCGCGAACCTCGGGGGGTGGCGGTGGTGTGCGGCGCGGGCATCAACTGCGTGGGCATGCGCCCCGACGGCCGCACGGCCCGCTTCCCGGCCCTCGGCCGCGTCTCCGGCGACTGGGGCGGCGGCTGGGGCCTGTCCGAGGAGGCCCTGTGGCACGCGTCCCGGGCGGAGGACGGCCGCGGCGCCCCCACCGCCCTGTCCCGCACCCTCCCGGCCCACTTCGGCCTGCCCTCCATGTACGCCCTCGTCGAGGCGCTGCACCTGGAGCACGTCCCGCCGCTCCGGCGCCACGAACTGACCCCGGTCCTCTTCGCCACGGCGGCCGAAGGCGACCCGATCGCCCGGGCGATCGTGGAACGCCAGGCCGAGGAGGTGGTCTCCATGGCGGTCGTCGCCCTGACCCGCCTCGACCTCCTCACCGAGGAGACCCCCGTGCTCCTGGGCGGCGGCGTCCTGGCGGCCCGGCACCCCCAACTGCACGACCACATCGCACACTTGCTGACGGAGCGGGCCCCCAAGGCGGTACCGCAGGTGGTGACGGCGAGCCCGGTGCTCGGCGCGGCACTGCTGGGCCTGGACAGAGTCGGCTCGCGGGAGGAGGCGCAGGGGCGGTTGCGGAGGTACTACGGCGTGTGAATCACAGGCCTGTTGTGGCTCGTGCCGCACCAGCGGCACGCAGGCCCGCATCCAGGACGGCCCGCACCCGCCGACGTACGCAAGGGGCCGTGTCGGGGGGTGTCCGCCCGCAGCGGTTGGCGCGTCAACGCCAGTCAGTCGGTATGACACCCCATCGCGCCGTTCCGAAGTCGGACACCCCCCGGCGCGGCCCCGACCCACCACCCGGCGGAAGGCGCAAGCACCCGCCCCACCACCCACGGGAACCGAACCACCTGCCCGCACGTGTTCCTGGACGGGGGGTGCCGCAAGGGGTGGTGCGGGGGGCGCGCGGCACGCTGCGATCCGATCAAGATCGGGGCAAGGCCGGTGCGGATGTCGGTCCCGGCAGCGATACTTGCGGCGACGGATGACCACGGGGGAGGTCACAGTGACGTACACGCCGAAGAGCAGCCCGCCGCCACCGGGCCCCGGCCTGCCCATCCTGCCCGCCGTACCGGCCCAGCCGGCACCCCCCTCCACTCCCCCCGGCGCTGCCCCGCCCCCTGCCACACCCCCCGCCTCGACCCCCCGCCGCACCGCTTTCGCGGAGGGCTTCGACCAGCTGCGCTCCGCGGCCACGACGGAACCCGGCCGCCTGCGCATCATCGGCGCCCTGCTGGCCCTCCTCGTCGTCGCCTTCGGCGCCGTCACCGCCTGGCAGATGACCGGTCGGGCGGCCGCCGCCGACGACGTCCTCACCCGCAGCCAGCCCCTCAGCTCGGACGCGGCCGACATCTACCGCTCCCTCGCGGACGCCAACACCGCGGCGTCCAGCGGCTTCCTGGCCGGCGGCCAGGAGTCGGCCGCCACCCGCGACCGCTACGAGCGGGACATCCGCACGGCCGCCGAGAAGCTCGTCAACGCCGCGGCCAACGCCGACCCGGACTCCCCGTCCACGGCGACGATCGCCAAGCTCAACAAGCTCCTGCCGGAGTACAAGGGCCTGGTGGAGCGCGCCCGCACGTACAACCGCCAGGGCTTCCCCGTAGGCGGCGCCTACCTCCGCTACGCCAACGAGAAGATGCAGCACCAGATGCTCCCGGCGGCGGAGGACCTGTACACGAAGGAGAACCAGCGCCTCAGCGCGGACTACGCGGACGCCACGCCCTACCCCTGGGCGGCCATCGCCCTGGGCGTCGCCGCTCTGGCCGCCCTCGCCTGGGCCCAGCACCGCAACTACCGGCGGACGAACAGGGTCCTGAACCACGGCCTGGTGGCCGCCACCGCCACGGCCACGGTCGTCCTCCTCTGGCTGGTCGTCGGCCACACCCTCGCCCGCGCGGGCCTGGACGACTCCTACGACCACGGCGTCCGCTCCCTGAACGTCCTGCACGACGCGCGCATCGCCTCCCTCAAGGCCAGGGGCAACGAGAACCTCACCCTGGTGGCGCGCGGCGCCGAGACGAAGAAGGTCGGCGAACAGACCTATGACGCCTACGACTACGACTTCGGCAGGGACATCGAGGCCCTCGCCGTGAAGCTGGCGGCGGCGGAGAAGCTCGCCGACGACACCTCGGGAGAACGCCCCGTCACCGCCGCCGTGGGCAACATGACGGAGTGGAAGAAGCGCCACACCGCGGCCCGCGAGCAGGACGAGAACGGCAACTACCAGCAGGCGCTGGACCGGGTCATCGGCACCGAGGGCGCGACCGGCGAGTGCTTCGACAGCGTCGACGAGAACCTGCGCACGGCACTCGCGCACGAGGAGACGGAGTTCAAGCGCGCGGCGGGCGACGGCCGCGACGCGCTGACCGGCATGCCGGCGGGCGTGGCCGTACTCGCGGTGCTGGGCGCCGCGGGCGCGGTCGTGGGCATCGGCCGCAGGCTGTCGGAGTACCGATGAACGGGCCGGGGGCGAAGGGAGGAACGACCGTGCGAGACGCACTCAGGGGCTGGGGCGGGGTGACCGCGATGGCTGTCGTCTGCGCCCTGGTGGCGCTGGTGGCCCTCTGCCTGCCGCCGCTCACCACGACCGCCCAGAACACCACCGCGACCACCCAGACCGCCGGGACCGAGGCGGAGGAAGACTGCGAGGCCCCCGAGAAGCAGACGCTGTCCCCCTCCTCGGCCGACGGCGACACCATCCGCGCGATCAAAAACCGTACGGGCGAGAAGCGCAAGCTGATCGTCGGCGTCGACCAGAACAGCTACCGCTGGGGCTACCGCAACCCCAACAGCGGCAAGAAGGCGGAGCTCGAGGGCTTCGACATCGACCTGGTCCACCGCATCGCGAAGGACATCCTCGGCGACCCGGACGCCGTCCAGTTCAAGGCCATCCCCACCGACCAGCGCATCCCGGCCATCCAGGACGGCCGCGTCGACATGGTCGTCCGCACCATGACGATCAACTGCGACCGCATCGGCGACGTCGCCTTCTCCGCGCCCTACTTCAAGACCGGGCAGCAGGTCCTGGCCCCGAAGTCCTCCCCCGTCAAGGGCTACGACGACACGCTCGCTGACCGCAGGATCTGCACGGCGGCCGGCTCCACGGCGTTCGCCGCGCTGGAGGCGGACCAGAAGGCCGGCAAGCTCCCCGCGAGCACGGACATCTCCACCACCGTCCCGAACCAACTCGACTGCCTGGTGAGGCTCCAGCTCGGCGAGGTCGACGCCGTGGTCACCGACGGCGCCCTCGCGGCGAGCCAGGCGGCACAGGACCCGACGGTTCAGCTCAAGGGCGACGCCTTCACTGCCGAGTACTACGGCGTGGCGATGAAGAAGAGCGCGGACGATCTGGTACGCCGGGTCAACCAGATCCTGGTGGACTACCGCAAGGACACCGCGGACGGCTGGCAGGCGTCGTACGAGAAATGGCTGTCGGCAACACTGGGCAAGGATGCGAAGAAGTCGGAACCACCGGCACCGCAGTACCTCCGCACCACCTGACACCCTGCCGAACCCGCGAACACCCGCACCAGAAGACGACAGACGACACGCGACACACGACCGCAGCGAGAGGTGATCGATGGGCGTCACGGGATCCACCGGGCCGGTGATGGACCGGGACGAGGTGGACCGTGCGCTGGCGCGGCTCGGCGCGGAGCACGAGGCGATCGAGACCTCGCTCCTCGCCCTGCAGGACCACGCGGGCCGCAGACTCCTGGAGGGCGCCGAGCTCACCGGCGTCACCCGGGAGCGCTGGACGTCCACGGAGGCGTCGATCACGCTGCTGTGGACGTACTTCGACGCGTACACCGACGCGCTGCGCTCCGCCCGCGACATCCGCTCGCGCCGCCGCTGGTCCAGCCGCGAGGACCTGGTGGAGCTGACGGAGCTGCTGAACGGCGACTCGGTGACCGTCGCGGGTAGCGCCACGGCGACGGCCAACGCCCCCACCCTGCACGGCAGTCCGACGAAGCTCAGCGAGCGCTACTCGCTCGGCACGCTCGTCGACCGGATGAACGAGCTGTACGCGACGAGTCTGGACATGGTGGTCGCCGCGGACGCGGTCTGGTCGGCCCTGCCGGCCCGGATCGACCTGCTCGCCGCGGAACTCCAGCGCACCCGGCGGCTCGCGCACTCGGTCGGTGTGCGTCCGGGCGAGCACCCGGCGGGCGACGACCTGGAGCGCATCACGCGGATACTGACGAAGCTGCGCGAGCAGGTGGTCTCGGACCCGCTGGCGTTCTGGCAGGCCGCGGAGGGCAGTTCGGCACCGGGCGGCGGCCGGCCGGACACGACGGTGTACGACCGCGAGGCGCGCGCCCTGGAGGAGGTACGCCGGGAGATCGACGCCGTGCTGACCGTGCGGCAGGACGCCGAGAAGCGGATCGTGAAGCTGCGGGACATCCTCAGCCGCGCGGACCGCACGCTCGCCGAGGCGCGCACGGCACGCGGCGAAGTCCTCGCGAAGATCGCGGCGACGGAGGTGCCGGTCGTCGGCGGGCCGCCGACCGTGCTCCAGGAGCAGCTGGCGGCGGCGGCCGAGTACCGCAGGCAGGCGCAGTGGCACCGGCTGTCCCCGCTGCTGGAGTCGCTGGAACAGAAGGCCGAGGACGAACTGCTGCGCGCCCGTGAGTCGTTGACGGCGGTCACCGCCCCGCTGGCGGTCCGCGCCGAGCTGCGCGGCCGGCTCGACGCGTACAGGGCGAAGGTCGCCCGGCACGGCTTCGCCGAGGACGCGCTGCTGATCGAGCGGTACGAGAAGGCGCGCCGCATGCTGTGGAGCGCGCCCTGCGACCTGCGCGCCGCCGAGCAGGCGGTACTGCGCTACCAGCACGCGGCGGCGGAGCTGTTCGGCGCCCCGCGGGTGCCGGGGCAGGGTGGGCCCGAGGACGACCGGAGGGGGCCGGGCGCGTGAGCGACGAGGGGCAGTCCATGAGTCAGGCACCGCACGAGCCGGCGGGCGGGCCTGCGCGCACCTGCCAGCGCCCGACGTGCGAGGGCACCTACGAGGACGTGGGCGGCGGCGAACTGTACTGCGACACCTGCGGTCTGGCCCCGGTCGTCGCCGCGAACGGCGAGGTCGGCTCGCCTCCCACCGGCATCACCGCCGGGGGCAGGGGCGGCTCCCGCGGCTCCGCCGGCAGCGGCAGTTCCCGCTCCAGCGGCCGCAGTTCACGGACGTCGTCCCAGTCGTCGAAGTCCCGACGGTCGGTGTCGGGTCGCCTGTCCCGGTCGCTGTCGGGCAAGTCGACGGGCCGCTCGGTGTCGGTGCGCAGCTCCGGCTCGACCGCCGGTTCCGGCTCCCGGGGCCGGCTCGGCGCGGGTCTGGTGCAGGTGCCGCCGATCCCGCGGCCCGACCCGCGCGAGATGGTCCGGGACAACCCCGAGGTGCCCGAGCGGAAGCGGTTCTGCTCGCGCTCGGACTGCGGCGCCCAGGTGGGCCGGGCGCGCGGTGACCGGCCGGGCCGTACGGAGGGCTTCTGCACCAAGTGCGGCCACCCGTACTCCTTCGTGCCGAAGCTGACGGCCGGGGACGTGGTGCACGGCCAGTACGAGGTGGTCGGCTGTCTGGCGCACGGCGGTCTCGGCTGGATCTACCTCGCCGTCGACCGGGCGGTCTCGGACCGCTGGGTGGTCCTCAAGGGCCTGCTGGACACGGGTGACCAGGACGCGATGGCGGCGGCGATCTCCGAGCGGCGCTTCCTCGCGGAGATCGAGCACGCCAACATCGTGCGGATCTACAACTTCGTGGAGCATCTGGACCAGCGCACGGGTTCGCTCGACGGCTACATCGTCATGGAGTACGTCGGCGGCAAGTCCCTCAAGGAGATCGCCAACGCCCGCCGCACCCCGCAGGGCAGACGCGACCCGCTGCCGGTGGAGCAGGCCTGCGCCTACGGCATCGAGGCGCTGGAGGCGCTCGGGCACCTGCACAGCCGGAACCTGCTGTACTGCGACTTCAAGGTCGACAACGCGATTCAGACCGAGGACCAGCTGAAGCTGATCGACATGGGTGCGGTGCGCAGAATGGACGACGAGGAGTCGGCCATCTACGGCACGGTCGGCTACCAGGCCCCCGAGGTGGCCGAGGCGGGCCCGTCGGTGGCGAGCGACCTCTACACCGTCGCCCGCACCCTCGCCGTCATGACCTTCGACTTCCAGGGCTACACGAACGTCTATGTGGACTCCCTGCCCGACCCGGACCACATCGAGGTGTTCCGGCAGTACGAGTCGTTCTACCGGCTCCTGGTCCGGGCCACGGATCCCGACCCGGCGCGCCGGTTCGCCTCCGCGCAGGAGATGACCGAGCAGCTGACGGGCGTCCTGCGGGAGGTCGTCTCCCTGCAGACGGGCCGGGCCCGCCCCGCCCTGTCCACGCTGTTCGGACCGGAACTGCGGGTCACGGACACGGAGTTGTTCCCCCGGCTGGAGGGCGAGGTGTCCCGCCTGGGGGCGCGGCTGGTGCATGCCCGGGCCGGCGCGGGCGCTTCCGCCGCCCTGCCGCAAGCGCGGCGTCCCGGGACCCGGCAGAGCCTCGTCAAGCCCGTCGACGCCCCCGCCGCCGCCTTCGCCCTGCCCGTGCCGCGCGTCGACCCCACCGACCCCAACGCCGGTTTCCTGGCGGGCCTGATGACCTCCGCCCCCGCGGAGTTGCTCGGCGCCCTGGCAGCCGCCCCCGCCCCGTCGATCGAGACGCGGCTGCGGCAGATCCGGGCCTGGCTGGAGACCGGTGAACCGGCCGCCGCGCTGCAGGCGCTGGTCGCGCTGGAGGGCGAGCGGCCCGACGACTGGCGGGTGGTCTGGTACCGGGGCGTGGCCGCGCTGGTCACCGGCGACGACGAGGGTGCCGCCCTCGCCTTCGACGCGATCTACGACGCCTTCCCGGGCGAGATCGCGCCCAAGCTGGCGCTCGGCCTGTGCGCGGAGGTGCTGGGGCAGCTGGACAACGCCGCCGAGTACTACCGGCTGGTGTGGTCGACCGACCCGAGCCATGTGAGCGCCGCGTTCGGGCTGGCCCGCGTCCAGTTGGCGACCGGGGACCGGCGCGGTGCCGTACGGACGCTGGAGTCGGTCCCGGAGTCCTCCATCCACTACACGGCCGCCCGGGTGGCGGCGGTCCGGGCGCGGCTGCGGCAACGGACGGCGAGCGCCTCCGACGCGCCGTTCCTGGAGGATCTGACGGCCGCCGCGGCGCAGGTCGAGGCGCTGGAGGCGTACGGTCTGGATCCGGCGCGGCGGGAGCAGTTGTCGGCCGAAGTCCTCGGTTGCGCGCTCGACTGGGTACTCTCCGGGGGCCAGGGTTCCGCCCCTCCCGCCGCCGGGGGACGGACACTGCTCGGCAGTGGCCTGGACGAGCGGGGCCTGCGTTTCGGTCTGGAGCGCTCGTACCGCATGCTGGCCCGGCTGGCGCGGGGCGGCGAGGAGAGGATCGACCTGGTGGAACGTGCCAATCGTTACCGCCCCCGGACGTGGGTGTAGTTGATGTCGCAGATGCCCCAGTTGTCCGCCTGCCCGAGCTGCGAGGAACCCCTCGAGTCGGGTGACCGTTTCTGCGGCGCGTGCGGATACGACCTGTCCGCCGTGCCGGAACGGCCGGAGGACAACCCGACCATCGCCATGAACGGCTCGGTGCCCGCCCAGGGCGCTGCCGCCGGCGCGTACCCCGAGCCCCCGCCGGCGCCGCCCGCCGGCGCGGCCTGGCCCGCCCCCGGGCCCGACGGCGCGCACGCGGCGCACCTGCCGGGCACGGACTCGGGCGGCTCCGCGCTGCCGCCGGAGACACCCCCGCCGCCGAGCGCCCCGCCTGCCGCGGGCGTGCGGTTCGACCGGCCGCCGCAGCCCGACGGGCCCGCCGCGTCGCCGGAGATCTATCAGACACAGCCCGACGAGTACCTCCTCCAGGCACCGGACCCACGGGTGTCCGCCGAGCCGGCGGCGCAGCCCGCGGCCGCCGGCGGCAAGGTCTGCGTCGCCTGCCGGGCCGGCCGCGTGGACGACGACGGCTACTGCGAGAACTGCGGCCACGCCCAGCCGCGCGAACGGGACCACATGGAGCAGGAGTCCGGCCCGGTGGCCGCGGTCAGCGACCGCGGCCTGCGCCACCACCGCAACGAGGACGCGTTCGCCATCGGCACCACCGCGCTGCCCGACGGCTCCCCCGCCTCCGTCGCGATCGTCTGCGACGGCGTCTCCTCGGCGACCCGCCCCGACGACGCCTCCGCCGCGGCGTCCAAGGCGGCGGGCGACACGCTGCTGGCGGCCCTGCCGCGCGGCACCCACCCGCAGCAGGCGATGCACGACGCGATCCTCACCGCCTCGCGCGCCGTCAACTCGCTCGCCGCGGAACCCGCCACGGCCCGCGAGCAGGCCCCCCACCAGAACGCCCCCGCGTGCACCATCGTCGGCGCCGTGGTGACGTCGGGCCTGCTGATCGTCGGCTGGGTCGGCGACAGCCGCGCCTACTGGGTCCCGGTCGACCGCAGCGCTCCCCCCGCCCGGCTCACCGAGGACGACTCCTGGGCCGCACAGATGGTCGCGGCGGGCCTGATGAACGAGGCCGAGGCCTACGCCGACGAACGCGCCCACGCGATCACCGGCTGGCTCGGCGCGGACGCCTACGAACTGGAGCCGCACACCGCCGCGTTCAAGCCGGACCGCCCCGGCGTGGTGGTGGTCTGCACCGACGGCCTGTGGAACTACGCGGAGGCGGCCGACGAGATGGCCCGGATCGTCCCGCTCGACGCCGCCGTGCACCCCCTGCACAGCGCCCGCGTGCTCCTCGGCCACGCGCTGGACGGCGGGGGCCACGACAACGTAACAGTGGCGCTCGTGCCGTTCCCGGCCGTGCCCCAGGGGGCAGGATCGGCCTGAGGCCACGTACGGGGACGCCTCGGCGGACCGGAGGGGACCGGTCCGCCTACCGTCATCACCCCGCCGCGGCGGGGGCTTTGAAGGGGGATCGAAGCAGGCATGGCCAATTTCTCGAAGTCGAACGTGCCCCAGTTCTCGGTGGACGTCTACCAGAACGAGTACCTGCCGGAGGGCGCCGGCGAGGTCAACGCCATCGTCACGGTGACGGCGACCGGCGGCGGCACGATCGGCAGCGCGGTCGCGGCGCCCCACCTCTACTCGCCCGGCCAGGGCCCCTCGGCGGCCGTGGCGATCATGGTCGACTGCTCGGGGTCGATGGACTACCCGCCGACCAAGATGCGCAACGCCCGCGACGCGACGGCCGCGGCGATCGACACCCTGCGCGACGGCGTGCACTTCGCGGTGATCGGCGGGACGCACGTGGCGAAGGAGGTCTACCCGGGCGGCGGGCGGGTCGCGGTCGCCGACGCCACCACCCGCGAGCAGGCCAAGCAGGCGCTGCGCTCACTGAGCGCCGGCGGCGGCACGGCCATCGGCACCTGGCTGAAACTCGCCGACCGCCTGCTCTCCTCCGCGGACGTAGCGATCCGGCACGGCATCCTGCTCACCGACGGCCGCAACGAACACGAGTCGCCCCAGGACCTCAAGGCCGCGCTCGACGCGTGCGCCGGGCGTTTCACGTGTGACGCGCGCGGCGTGGGCACCGACTGGGAAGTGAAAGAAGTCACAGGGATCGCCTCGGCCCTGCTCGGCACCGCCGACATCGTCGCCGATCCGGCCGCGCTCGCCGCCGACTTCACGCACATGATGGAGACGGCGATGGGCAAGGAGGTCGCGGACGTCTCCCTGCGGCTGTGGACCCCGGTCGACACCACCGTGAAGTTCGTCAAGCAGGTCGCGCCGACGGTCGAGGAGCTGACCGGCCGGCGCACCGAGGCGGGTCCGCGCGCGGGCGACTATCCCCTTGGTTCCTGGGGAGACGAGTCCCGTGACTACCACGTCTGCGTCGAGGTCCCGGTGGCGGACATCGGGCAGGAGATGCTGGCGGCCCGGATCTCCCTGGTCGTTCCGCAGCCCGACGGCAGCGCCCAGAACCTCGGCGCGCAGGGTTTGGTGCGGGCCGTGTGGACGGACGACATGGTCGCGTCCACGTCGATCAACCCTCAGGTCGCCCACTACACCGGGCAGGCCGAACTGGCGCAAGTCATCCAACAAGGGCTGGATCTCCGCAAGTCTGGCGATATGGACGGAGCAACGGCCAAACTGGGCCGGGCCGTTCAGCTCGCGAGTGCCTCCGGGAACGCCGATACTGCGAAACTGCTTGCGAAGGTGGTGGACGTGGTCGACGCCGCGACCGGTACTGTGCGACTGAAGGCGAAGGTCGCGGAGGCTGACGAGATGACGCTCGAAACCCGCTCCACCAAGACCGTTCGCGTCAAGAAGTGACCTGGAAGAGATCGAAGGAGGGACGCGCCGACATGCCGACCTGCCCGAACGGACACCAGTCGGGTTCCGACGACTGGTGCGAGGTCTGCGGTCACCGCATGGCGGGTGCCGTGCCTCCGCCTCCTCCCCCGCCGCCGCCCGGTGGCTACGGCTTCCCGCCCCCCGCCGGCCAGGGTGGCCCGCAGGGCCCCGGGGGCCAGCCCGGCGGACGCCCGCCGCATCTGTCCGCCGTGCCGAACGCCGAGCCGGAGCTCTGCCCGCAGTGCCGTACGCCGCGTGAGGGCGGCGCCCCGTTCTGCGAGGAGTGCCGGTGGAACTTCCTCACGAACACGGCGACGTCGTACACCCCCGCGGCCCCGCCGCCCGGCCCGGGCGTGCGCTTCCAGCCACCGGGCCGGCAGGGCGGCCCGCCCCCCGGCCCGTCGTACGGCGGCGGTGACTCCTACGAGTACCAGGGCTCCCGCCCGTCACAGATGAACCGTCCGGCCGAGCCGATCCCGCCGTTCGGCGGCGACCCCTCGGGCCGCCCCGGCCCCGGTGGCCCCGGCGGACCCGGTGGTGCTCAGGGCGGTGGCTACGGCTACCCGCAGCCGGGCGCCGCTCCGACCTCGCCCGGCCCCGGCGGCCCTGGCGGCTTCGGTGGCCCTCCCGGTCCGGGTGGCCCTGGTGGCCCCGGCGGCTTCGGTGCCGACCCCTCCCGGCCGGTCCCGCCGCCGCCCGGTCCCGGCGGGCCCGGCGGTCCCGGCGGTCCCGGTGCTCCGCAGGCGTTCCACCAGTCCGGTCCGCCGGCCCCGCCCGGGTTCCCGCAGGAGACCCAGCGGCCTCCGCAGCAGGGCGGTCCGTCCTTCGGCGGCGGTGACGACGACTGGGTGATCTCCCCGCCGACGTCGGGCCCCGGCGGCCAGGGTGGCCCCGGCGGACCCGGTCAGGGCGGCTACGGCTACCCCCAGCCCGGCGCCACCCAGGCCCCGTCCGGCCCCGGCGGCTTCCCCCAGGCGCCGCAGGGACCCGCCACGTGGACCGCGACCATCGGTCCGGACCGCGACTACTTCATGGCGATGATGCACCGCTCCGGCCCCGAGGCCGCGGGGCTGAACCTGCCCGCGTACTCGCCCGAGCAGCAGCGCACGCTCACCGGCAACCAGCTCACCATCGGCCGCCGCCGGCACTCCACCGGCGACACCCCCGACATCGACCTGTCGACGCCGCCGGAGGACCCGGGCGTCTCGCACCAGCACGCCGTGCTGGTCCAGCAGCCCGACGGCAGCTGGGCGGTCGTCGACCAGAACTCGACGAACGGCACGACGGTCAACGGCTCGGAGGAACCGATCCAGCCGTTCGTCCCCGTACCGCTGCAGGACGGCGACCGGGTGCACGTGGGCGCCTGGACGACGATCACCATCCGCCGCGGCTGAGCCGCGGCGGCACAGGGCCGTTCACGACGGGAGGGGCCAGGCGTACGGCCCCTCCGGGTCGTCCAGCCAGGCCCACTCCCTCTCCTCGCTGACGGTGATGCCGTAGCGCTCGCGCTGCGGCCTGCCCTCCTGCTCCCAGAGCGCGTGCGCCTCCTGCGGGTCGAGGATCCCCCGGGTCAGGGCCAGCAGGAACCGGAACAGGTCGTCCTCCCGGGCCCGGTGCGGCACCCCGCCCAGCGGGACCGGCTCGCCGCCGGGCCGGCCCGCGCCGCGCAGCGGCACGAAGTAGGCGGGCGTGTGCAGGAATCGTCCCTCGGCCTGTCCGGCACCGGTGACCGTGAGCACGATCAGGCCGGTGGCGAGCGGCATGAGGATCCGGCCGCCGGGGCGGGTCTGGGCGACCCAGGCGCGCGGGACGCCGCCCAGCGCGCAGGTGGCGATGATCCGGTCGAACGGCGCGCGCTGCGGCACACCCCGGGCACCGTCACCGGTCACGACGACCGGGTGGTACCCGGCCGCGGCCAGGTGCCGGCGGGCCGACTCGGTGATCTCCGGGTCGAGATCGACGGTGGTGACCTTGTCGTCGCCCAGCCGGTGGGCCAGCAGCGCCGCATTGTAGCCGGTGCCGGCGCCGATCTCCAGGACGGTGTGGCCGTCCGCTATGCCCAGCGCGGCCAGCATGTCCGCCATCAGGGACGGCTGGCTGCTGGAGGACAGCAGCTCGCCGTCGCGCAGCCGGGTCGCCAGCGGGGTGTCCTCGTAGGCGCCCCGCATCCACCGCTCCCGCGCCTCGGGGTCGGCGCTCTCGCCCCAGCGGCGTTCGTAGCCGCCGGCGACGCCGACGTAGTAGTACGGCACGAACAGGTGCCGCGGGACCGTCGCGAAGGCGTCCCGCCAGCCAGGATCGGCGTCCAGGGCTCCGCTCGCCTCGATCCGCCGCACCAGCGCCGCCCGTGCGGCGGCGGCGAGACCGCCGAGCTCCCTGCCGGGTGCGTAACCGCCCATGTCTCCACAGTAGGGGCAGCGTCCCGGCAGCACGGGCGGGGTCCTAGGGCTTGAGTCCTATGCCGTGGCGTCTGAGACCATGGATCGCGTGAATGAGATTCGGCGCGGCACGCTTCAGGAGCAGACCTTCTACGAGCAGGTCGGCGGGGAGGAGACCTTCCGCCGGCTCGTCCACCGTTTCTACGAGGGAGTCGCCGAGGACCCGCTGCTGCGGCCCATGTACCCCGAGGAGGACCTGGGCCCGGCCGAGGAGCGCTTCACGCTGTTCCTCATCCAGTACTGGGGCGGCCCCACGACGTACAGCGACAACCGCGGCCACCCGCGGCTGCGGATGCGGCACGCGCCCTTCGCGGTCGACCGTGCGGCGCACGACGCGTGGCTGAAGCACATGCGGGTCGCCGTCGACGAACTCGGGCTCTCCGAGGAGCACGAGCACACGCTGTGGAAGTACCTGACGTACGCGGCGGCCTCGATGGTCAACACCGAGGGCTGACGGCCTTCGGGGCCCGGTCAGCGCACGCTGACGTCCAGCGCCCCGAGCCCGGCACGCCGTACGGCGATGGACCCGTACGGCGTGCGCAGCCTCAGCCACGCGCCCGACGACAGCAGCCCCAGCGGCACCCCGGGCCGCAGGAAGCCCAGGGACTGCGCCGCGTGCACGGCCCGGACGGGCAGCCGGGTGTCCCCGACCGTGCGGGACCAGATGTCCGCGCCGATCCGGTCGAGCTCGGCCCGGGTCCGCAACTCGGCGGGCAACTCCTCGGTACGGGAGCGGAACTCGGCGACGACGGCCGCGACCAGGGACCGCAGGTCATCCGGCGCGGGAAGCCCCGGCTCGGACCGCCAGCCCGCGCGGGGCGGCAGCACACCCGCCCACGGCGGCCCGGTCACCGCACCCGGCACGAGCGCCGTGCCGGCCTTCTCGTCCACCGTCTCCAGGAACTCACCCGCGGACACGGTCACGTCCAGCGTGGCCTCGAGACCCTTCTCGTACGGCTTGGCCAGCCGCACCGCCCGCACGGCGAGCACCTCGAAGGACGGCGGGCGCCCGAAGACGGCCAGTGCGGTGCCCGCCGCCTGTAGCCGCACCGCGGCGCCACGGTCGTAGTGGAGCAGCCGGGAGAGGAAGGCCGCGAGATCCGCCGCCTCCCCCTCGTCGGCGAGGTGGAGCACCGTCATGCGGCGACGGCCTCCTCCTCGGCGTCATCCATGTACGCGCGGAGGAACTCCCGCTCCTCCGCGGTGATCCGGCGCGGGCGCTGCGCCTCGAAGTCGAACGGCACGATGACCGTCGAGGCCCGCACATAGACCTGGTCGTCGTCCTTCACCTCGTAGGTGAGGGTGAAGGACGCGGCCCTTATCTCGGTGACCCACAGCTCGATGTCCACCGGGTGGTGCCGGTGGACGAGCTGCCGCTTGTAGTCGATCTCATGGCGTGCCACCACGGACCCCTGCTTGAAGTCCTTCTCCGGGCGGAACAGGAAGTCGATACGGGCTTCCTCCAGGTAGCGCAGGAACACCACGTTGTTGACGTGGCCGTACGCGTCCATGTCCGCCCAGCGCAGCGGGCAGCGGTAGATGTGCCGCAAGATCGATCAGCCCCGGGTCAGCTTCTTGTAGGTGGCGCGGTGCGGACGGGCGGCGTCCGGACCGAGCCGCTCGATCTTGTTCTTCTCGTACGACTCGAAGTTGCCCTCGAACCAGAACCACTTGGACTCACCCTCGTAGGCGAGGATGTGCGTGGCGACCCGGTCCAGGAACCACCGGTCGTGGGAGACGACCACGGCCGCACCGGGGAACTCCAGCAGCGCGTTCTCCAGGCTGGAGAGGGTCTCGACGTCGAGGTCGTTGGTCGGCTCGTCGAGGAGCAGCAGGTTGCCGCCCTGCTTGAGGGTGAGCGCGAGGTTCAGCCGGTTGCGCTCACCGCCGGAGAGCACGCCGGCCGGCTTCTGCTGGTCCGGACCCTTGAAGCCGAAGGCGGACACGTAGGCCCGGGACGGCATCTCGACCTGGCCGACGTTGATGTAGTCCAGCTCGTCGGAGACGACGGCCCACAGCGACTTCTTGGGGTCGATGTTCTCGCGGCTCTGGTCGACGTAGGAGATCTTGACGGTGTCGCCGACCTTGATGGCGCCGGAGTCCGGCTCCTCGATGCCCTGGATCATCTTGAACAGGGTGGTCTTGCCGGCGCCGTTCGGGCCGATGATCCCGACGATGCCGTTGCGCGGCAGCGTGAAGCTGAGATCGTCGATGAGCAGCTTGTCGCCGAAGCCCTTGGTGAGGTTGCTGACCTCGACGACGACGTTGCCCAGACGCGGGCCCGGCGGGATCTGGATCTCCTCGAAGTCCAGCTTCCGCATCTTGTCGGCCTCGGCGGCCATCTCCTCGTAGCGGGCCAGACGCGCCTTGGACTTGGCCTGGCGCCCCTTGGCGTTGGACCGCACCCACTCCAGCTCTTCCTTGAGCCGCTTCTGCCGCTTGGCGTCCTTCTGGCCCTCGACCTTGAGGCGGGCGGCCTTGGTCTCCAGGTACTTGGAGTAGTTGCCCTCGTAGGGGTAGAGGCGACCGCGGTCGACCTCGCAGATCCACTGGGCGACGTTGTCGAGGAAGTACCGGTCGTGGGTGACCGCGACGACGGTGCCCGGGTACTTGGCCAGGTGCTGCTCCAGCCAGTTCACCGACTCGGCGTCGAGGTGGTTGGTGGGCTCGTCGAGCAGCAGCAGGTCGGGCTGCTCCAGCAGCAGCTTGCACAGCGCGACGCGGCGGCGCTCACCACCGGAGAGGTTGGTGACGGGCCAGTCGCCGGGCGGGCAGCCCAGGGCGTCCATGGCCTGCTCCAGCTGGGCGTCCAGGTCCCACGCGTTGGCGTGGTCGAGGTCCTCCTGGAGCTTGCCCATCTCCTCCATGAGCTCGTCGGTGTAGTCGGTCGCCATCTGCTCGGCGATCTCGTTGAACCGGTCGAGCTTGCCCTTGATCCCGGCGACACCCTCCTGGACGTTCTCCAGGACGGTCTTGTCCTCGGTCAGCGGGGGCTCCTGGAGCAGGATGCCGACCGTGTAACCGGGCGTGAGGAAGGCGTCACCGTTGGACGGCTGCTCGATGCCGGCCATGATCTTCAGGATCGTCGACTTGCCGGCGCCGTTCGGGCCGACGACGCCGATCTTCGCCCCCGGCAGGAAGCTGGTCGTCACGTCGTCGAGGATCACCTTGTCGCCGTGCGCTTTGCGCGCCTTGCGCATGGTGTAAATGAACTCAGCCAAGAGAAACCGTCCGGCAGCTTGAAACTGGCAGTGGGCAGATACACCCCATCTTGCCGTACCGCCACCCCTGGGCGGAAACGCGTATGGCCGGGGAGCTCTGACCTGGGGGTTCGTGGTTGGTGGCCGAGACTCCTTTGTCACTGTCGGTCGCCGTTGGTCGGCCTCGGGCGCCCTCGCACGGCCCAGAGACGGCCCAGGAATGATCACTTGTGGGCAGCATGCGTGGGGTTGGGCCGCCGCCACGAGTGAGCGGCAGGGCTGACCGCCCTCACCCCTTGACGGGCGTGGACACGCCCGAAGCACCGCCGCACCCGGCCCTCGACAGGCCTGCGGCTACCGGTTGATCGGGATCTCGTAGACGATCTCGCAGTGAGCTGCGGGCACGACGATGTCCGCTGTCTCGACGGGGCGCCCGTCGTCGCTGTAGTACGTCCGCCGGATGTGCGTGACGAGGGCGGCCTTCTGGATGCCCAGAAGAGAGGCCTCCTCGGCCGTCGCCTGACGCGGCTCCGGCTGCTCCACCGCGTGGCTGACGTTGACGCCGATCGCTGCCATGCGGTTCACGACACCGGCCCCAGCGTGCGGGCCTCCCTCGGGGAGAACGACGAGAGTCCCTGCCGTGAGGTCGTACGGCTCCCAGCTCGTCGACAGCTGCACCGGCCTGCCGTCGGCCAGGAACTCGTATGCCGTCCTGACGCACAGATCGCCCTCGGCGATGCCCAACCGCGCAGCGATGTCTGCTGGGGCCGGCACCTTGGCGTCGGTCTTGCTCTCCCAGTCGCCTTGCTTGCCCAGAGCCTTCATATCGGCACGGAAGGGCGACTTCTCAGGCTGCTCACGCGCAGACGACCGGACGACCCGCACCCGTTGCCGGGGCTCGGCGACGTAGGTCCCCGATCCGGCGCGACCTTCCAGCACACCCTGGGAGATCAGCAGCTCCTGCGCGCGGCGAACCACGTTCTCACCGACGCCGCACTCCTGGCCGATCTGAGCGCGCGACGGCAGCCGGTCTCCCGGCTCCCACACGTGCTCCGCGATCCGCCGCCGGAGTTCGTCGGCGATGCGGAGGTAGGGCGGCTGCTCAGGCATATGGAAAATCTAGTCCACTAGCTCTAATCTAGTTAACTAGCTTCACTCAAAGTGATCGCCGGTTAACGGAGGCTGCCCTGTGCCCGATTCGGGAGTCCGCGTGGCAGCCATCGCTGCCCGGCTGTCCGACCTCGGGCTTCCCGCGCGCGTGGAGGAGCACGACCGGCATACGTCGGTCGAGGCGGAGGTACCGGACTCACTCACCGCCAACTTATGGCGGGAGGTCTTGGAAGCGGTGGCCGAGGCAGATCGGTTCGGGCTCCTCGCCACCAGCTTTAACGGCCGCACCCTTTGGGCGGTCGTAAACAAAGCGGTCCCCACGACGGGCGATGTCGGGGGACCGAGCCATCAGCGATAGGAGCTGACCAGCGTGCTCAACCGTATCCGCCGTGCCGCCTCACTCACCAGAGCGCGGTACTTCCCCAAGGGCAGGCACCGCCGCACCTTACGGCCGTCTCGGCCGACATTCGCCCCCACTTCCTCTGCATCGGCTGCCGAGCCGACGGTTGTCCTGGGCCAGACCCTCGACAGACCGAGTCACCTGCAGCTGCTCAGAGGCGAGGACACCGCACTCGTCCGTCCGTTCGTACTAGCGCACGAAGAACGCGCACGACGGCACCCGACGGTCGTCATCGCTCCCCAGCTACCGAGCGACGCCTGGTCGACTCTTATGGGGGTCCACTGATGCCCTCGCAGCGGCAGACTCTTGGCCCGGACGCCTCTGCCACGTCATACCGCTCTACTGCTTGCCGGATCGGCACGCACTACGCCTGCGCGGAGTCCTCTCCGGAATCGGCGCCGGTCGACCTTCCCTTGATCTACGAGGCGTGCGACTGCCTGTGCCACTCGGCACCCGGTCAGTCCAGGCCCGGGAGTAAGGCGGTGAGCGACTCGGCAGCCACCGGCACGCCGGCACCGAACGGAGAGATCACGGAGAGGTGCACGCAGGGATGACGACGCAGGACGAATTGAGGCTTCTCCCGTGGGCGGGGCCGGACGGCAAGCCGTGCTACTTGAGCACCGATGCCCGGGCCGGCTACGTCTCCCGCCTGGCAGACCACATCGAGGCCTTCCAACTCGGGATGGCGTCCCAACTGCTGGAGCACTCACATCAGGTACTCGACGACGAGACCGAAGACCCAGAGGAATTGAACCTTCTTGCCGCCCAGCTGAGCAGCGCACTGCGGGACGTGCTACGTGTAGCGACCAGCCGCGGACGTAGTCCCGTCGCACCTCGGCGCCCCTGACAGGCACAGTGCTGCTCAGCCACAACTGATCACAGGCGGTCGTGACCTGCAGCCGTCTTATCGATCAACGCCCTGACCTGCTGATGAGCTGTCGGTAGCTGTCGATGTTGGTCATCGTTGAGCGCCCTTCCACGGCCCCAGGACGGCCCGAGAGGGCGCTCGGGCGTCAGAGGTACGCAGCGGGAAGTGATGCTGGGGCGCGCACGGCAACTCCTCCAGGGCCCTGCGCCACACCATCACGGCCAGTCACCCTGTGCGCATTGGCAGACGCACTCAGGCATCAAAATGGGACTCGTCGCGTACGCGGTGTGGGCTTGGAGAAGCGAATCCGGTAGGCTAGGAGACATGCAAGGGCCACCTAAGTGGTCGCGGGGAGAACGCTTGGTCTGCTGCCAGACCCTTCCGATATGTCGGTTGAAGCGCCCCGGGCCTCTTAGGTGGCCCTTGCATGTCTCAACTACAGCCCCTCTGGGGGCCACCAGGGCAGAGATGTAAAGGTTGCCTCGTTGCCAAGGATCTTGAAGCCGTAGTTACGGCTGACCCCTTGGGCACTGCGGCGAATCTGATGCCGCACCCCGAGCAGATGTGACGGCTCATAGCCGCCGTACTGATCAGACCGTATCGCGGCGCTCAGCATACCTGCATATTGATCAGCGGCCTGGAGACCATCCCACTTAGCTTGATCTTGGAAAGTCGGCTGTCCCTGAAGCAGGCCCCATGGCACCCACCCAGGCCCCAGCTGAGGCTTGATCTTGAAGTATTCACAAGTAGTGCGGTGATCAAAGCCTCGCACATGCCCGAACTTGATGAGAAGGTCACGACTTCCTCCGGGCCAGTCTCGCGCCGCAAGGAGAAGTCGCTCGAGAATGATGCCGGCAGCAAAGTTGTAGAAGATCACTTGGTCGCGCCGCATCCCCGCATGTGCCGGGATCGCCGCCTTTTCAACGACGACATAGGTGATCTGAACACCCGTGAGCTGCGCAAGCTTCGTCGTCACGTACTGGCGACGAGGGTAGACCTTGACGTGATCCTTCCAGTGCAACGCCTTGCCGTGCGGCACCCTCAGGTCCCGTCGAAGCTGCGACAACGCTGCACGCATGGCGGGTTCATCTTCGTCAGCGACCAGCACAGCAGCAAAGGAAAAGAACTGAGACGCCGTGGGGGATAGCCCGCGATCGCCAGTTTCGTCTACGTACGCCCGAACGAGCCGACGCGCAGGCATCTCACTCCTCCCACTTACAATATGACGAGCCGTTAGCAGCAAGCTACACCACAAACATCGTCAGCCACCACAACATGTGGTGGCTTTTCCATTTCCACCTACTACATCTAGTGGCTGACTGTAGGTGGGGCGTTGTCTGCGGGACACGAACGGCGCCTCGTGGGCACCTAGCACCGCAGTCACCCTCGATGTGAACCGTGGGTGCAAGGGTCGCCGAGACCCGCGGGGCAGGTCTGGGGTTCCAAGGAGCGTCACCGGTCGGCCGTAGTCGTCCACCTGTGGACCGATCAGCTCCGAGCGTCAACATAGGCGTGCTACGCAGGAATCTCAATCGACTACGCAGGAAGTAGGTGAACCTACGCCAGACTTGCCGCGTTGTGATCGAAGCCGGCCACCAATCGATCAATAGCAAAAGGTGACTTGCTGATGTACTTCTTGCGTTGTAGCTTCACGCCTATGCGCTGACGGCAAATCAGTTCCCGAGGGGGGCTCCGTTGGCGTGCTCAAGGGGGGAACCTTGCCTAAGATCCACATTCCCGTGATCGGCTACATGCAGGGTGGGCGTCAGATGATGACGACCGCGATGAGCGCGCCCGACCTGGTGACGATGGTGACGAAGCCGGCCGCATGGAACCCGGTCAAGACGGATGCTCACGGTAACCGTCCTCGCGACACCGCTCACCTCAAGGGCATCGTGAAGTACCTGGAGGATGAGGAGCACTTTGTCCTTGGTGCCGCGGTGCTCTACCTGACGTCCAAGGAGGCCTCGTTCACGCCACACGCGATCCCCGGTGTTACGACGGAGTATGACGCAGCCCAGGTCGGGCTTCTCTCTGTGGATATCGGTGCCAAGTTCGATATCGGCGATGGTCAGCACCGCATCGGGGCGTACGAGGACATCGTGCAGAGCCGTGACGACGATGACCCGATCATTGAGCGGCTCAAGGACTCGGGCCAACCTCTGATCATCGTCATCGAAGACGACCACAAGCGCCGGGCGCAGGACTTTGCCGACCTTCAGCGCAACGTCAAGGCCCCGACTCAGTCGCTCGGTCAGTCCATGGACCGCCGTCAGCCGATCAACCGGGAGCTCAGCGACCTGTTCGACACCATCCCCGTGTTTGAGGATCGGGTCGAGTACCTCAAGGACAACCCCGGGAAGCTCTCCGCGAAGCTGTTCTCCTTCAAGACCGTCCGCTACGTGTCCGGGCTCCTGCTGGTGGGCAACAAGTACCGAACGCCCACGACAATGGACAAGGCGGTCAATGCTCGCTTCGAGGGGGACAGCGCGACGGAGGCACGTGCCGAATTGATCGCCTTCTGGACCGCCCTGGGTGAGATGGCGAGGTTCGCTGACGTGATCGAGGGCGAAGTGAAGGGCGCGGAACTCCGGGAGGCGACCTACCTGCTTTCGGCCGGCGTGCTCTACGCCATCGCCTTCGCCGTCTACACGGCCAACGGTGTGGCATCGCTCATGACTGACTCCGCTGACGCGGACCTCAAGGAGAAGATCGAGAACACCATCCCGCTGGCCATCAGGGCGCTGGACGACGTCGACTTTGCGCGCATCCCTGAAGAAAAGATCAAGAAGGCCACCGCGGACGAGCCGCTGACCGAAGACGACAGCATCTTCGTCGGCACCCTTATCGAGCCTGCGACCGGAAAGCTGGCAGCAGGCCGTACTGCGTGGGAAGGGGCTGGGATGAAGCTGTTGCGCGCCATCCTGGACAACGACGAGCTGTCCTTCCTGAGGCAGTAGCCACAGCGATGGTGCCCGCTCTTGAACCTGCCCTGGTTTAGACAGCGGCCTCCCGGGCCTAGCCCGCGTGCCCCCTCAGTTGGCCCTGCCCTGCGGACCGACGTCCGAAGCCGCCCGGCCATCCCGTGCCGGCCGCTCCCCCGCTGGGCATCGGCCTGTCCGCCGAAGCGGAGTGCAGCCAGGGCCTTATAGCTATGAGTCACAGGGCTCGCTTGGCGGAGCGAGAACGGGGCTGTGCCGGTGCGCGGCCACTACTCTGGGGCGGTGGCGGAAGATCGATCGCTTGAGGCAGCCGCAGGCGCCGAACCGCAGAATGATGTGCTCAGCGCCGAACAACTGAGGCGAATCACATCGTTGCATCGCGGGTTCACCTACCAGCATCTGTACGCCGTCGGCTGCCTACTGCGGCTACAGGCGGCGGAGGTCCGGCGCCTGCGCGTAGAACGCGACGAAGACGTGGAAGTGGAATTCGACAACCGCTGGCTCTACCTACAGGTCAAGACTCGTCGAGGCAACCTGACCTGGGGCGACGTGGAAGGTGCGGTCGACCAGTTCCGCAGCATTCGGGACGAGCACACGGCGGGCCGCCGCTCTGGCACCCCGTACCTGGTCGTGGTAACCAACGCGGGCTTGGGGCCGGACCTGCTCACCAGGACGCGAAAAGCGTCTTGGCCTGTGGACGTGGCGATTGTTGGGCCCGGTAGGCCTCACCCCGCAGAGACGTGGCTGCCGGCCCCAGGGAGCGACCTAGCTGCCATGTTGCAGAACTGCACTGACCAGGCTGAGCACATCCCCTTCGGGTCGCTGAGCGCCGAAACCCTGGTTTGGAAGCTCGCCGCACGCGTTCAGTACGCGTGCACCGGTGCTCACGGCCATGAGTTCGCTGCCGCAGACTTGCCGCAGTTGTACGAGCAATTCGTGGAGGAACTGCAGGCGTTTCCCCAGTTGCCCGCAATCTACCGGCACCGTAGCGGTGAGCCGGAGCTCGCGAACGACAATTCCGTGAGGTTGGTGGTCGGTTTCTCGGGGGCCGGCAAGACCACGTGGGCGGCGAACGCTGCCGCACACTGTCCCCAGCAGGTGACCTACTTCGACGTCGCCGGATACCAGGCCGCCTCCGTGCCGGGCGCGCTGGCGCGGGAGCTAGCCGCCCGGCATTTCAGGCCCGAGGCCGGTTCCTTGCCGGCCGCTGCGGGCATCGAGGTGCTGCGCGCTGTGCATACCCTGCTCGTCCAGGCAGAAATTGAGGTCGCTGTCGTCGTAGACAACGTCCACTTGCTCGAAATCGAGGATGTGCGACTGCTGGTCGATGCCTTGCCGACGGCCCGGCTGATCATGTTGGGGCATCCCCGACCGGAACAGATCCCTCTCGCCGCACACCTCGGCATATCCACGGAGTCGCTGGACGGCTGGGGCACCGACACCATCGCCGCGGTCTTCGACAGCGAAGGCTGCATCCTGGACTATGGCACCGCTCAACGTGTCCTCTCCCTCACGGCAGGCCTCCCCCTGTACGTGCTCAACTCCGCACAGTTGACCCGCACTGCATACGCCGGAGACGGTGCCGCCTTCTGCGACTCCGTGCAGGCCGAGACGCACAGCAAGGCCACGGCCCAGGAAATGATCCTGAGGCAGGTACTCGACCGCCTTGCGCCGCGTTCACGAGCTGTTGCCGGAATCCTCGCGGTCGCGGAGGTGCCTCTCACCGGCACCGAGCTCCAGCGGCTCGCGGAAGCGGTTTCCATGCGCCCTACTCATGCCGCGCAGGCTGTGCGTGACCTGTCTGGTTGGGGCTTCACGCAGGACTTCGCTGATGGCAGGGTGACGCTGCACGATGCGGTGCGTCCCGTGGCTTTGTCCGCCTCGGAGGACCTACCCGATGAGGCCGCCCAGCGGCTACGCGAAGCACTCCTCGACCTCCTGGAAGGACAGCGCGGGTTTCCGCAGGTCGGACGCTGGATGCGTTTGCTGGCCGAGACGGGCCGGATCGAGCAACTGCTCGACCTCACCACGATGGAGGCGTTCTACGAGGGTGGGTACCCCCGCGAGATCCACGCCACGATCGCGCAGACCGCCCAGGATCCCGCCCAGGACAACAGCATCCGGTTCGAAGCCCACAACGCCCTGGCCACCTTGGCCTACTCCGAAGGTGACCAGGAGGCGTACGCCAGTCACGTGAACGTCATGGAACAGCTGGCCGCAGAGGGCGGTGACAGCAGCATCGGCCCGCGGGAGAGAGTCCTCCTGGCCATTCGCCAGTTCATCCTCTACGGCCGCGCCCAGGATGCTCATCGCCTGACGGCGGCGTTCACCGCTGGCCTGGCTCAAGTGGTTAACGGATCGCGGGAGGAGCATGCTCTGCGCTACAACTTCGCCAACGGCTTGTACCAAGCGGGTGAGTTCGACCGTGCTGACGTGGTGGCGACCAGGTTGGCTGCAGACTACTGCGCCTACCTCGGTCTCAGCCCCAGCGAGCTCACCGGACCAATCATTGGTCTGGAGGCACGGGTCGGCTCCAGCGAGGACCCGGACGACTACAAGCGGCTCGCCGACTGTCTCTCGCTGTCCGTCAGGGCCCGTCGCAGTCAGGGCGTGGTCAGTGGCCCCGAGACTCTTTCGGCCATCCCAGCAATGCATCTGTACCAACTCACTGGCTGCTGGCGTCAGGCCGTCGACTCTGGACAAGAAGTGGTTGACATCCTGATGAACGCTGGCGATATGCAGCAGGCTCTGAGCATCCTCAACCGCCTACTTGCGATGGCCAAGGAGTTCAACCTGCAGGAGATGATGGTCGGCCTGCGGTCCCAGCGTGCGGTCGTCCTCGCGTGGCTCGGAGACATCGCCGCCGCCCGGGCCGAAATCGGCAGCCTGTCCGGCTACGAGGCCACTCCCGACCAAGCCGCCGACATTCGCCGCCAGAAGTCCATCATCGAATCGCTCGCCGCCCAGCAGCCCAGCTGACGGCTTGGTCCCGATCATGCAGCGTGCCGGCTCGGCTGATGCGCCTGCTCGCTGGCGCCACTCGCCGTAGCCATCTCCCGGCATCCGTGACGTTCAGCACCGCAGGTCACGGCCGTGGGTGATCAGTTGTGGCTCTGCTGAGCTGTCGGTAGTTTTTGACGTTGCTCAACGTTGAGCGCCCTTCCACGGACCGAGGACGGCCCGTGCCTAGTCGTCCGCTCCCAAAGATGGATCAGGGCCGAAGCCAGCCACATTCATTCGAGCCTGGCCCCCAGGAGGACTCGTCAATGTCCCGCGCACGCGAACGGGAATTCCTGCGTCGTGGCAGCGCACGGCCGTGTGGTAGTCGCCGTCAGCTAGATTCATCCATACAGTGCGGCTCCGGCGCTGAATGAGCGTTTGCACCCCGACGCGACCAGTGTCGTCCTCAGGGTGGCGGCTGAGATCGGTGACCACGCCGTAGATCACATGCTCACTCGTGTAAACCTTGGTCTTGAGCTGCTCCGACACGCGGTCGACGATATTGATCGCATCGCCGTTGAATTCAACCCGTGCCGGAGTGCCAGGCGGTGGGGCGGCGACGCGAGACCAGTTGAAAGATACGTCAATTGCGCTTACGGACTCGGTATTCACAACCCTGGTTAGAGCCTGGCACAGTTCGTAGGAAACTCCCTCGCCGATGGAGTCGTTGATTTCACTCCGGGTCGGTTCACGCTCGGCGCCTGCCATGTCCTCTAGTACGCCTAGTGCACGGGACATGGTGGCAGTTACTCGGCGGTCGAAGAGAGTCTCCTCTACCTGCACGTCGATGTGGTCTTGACGTGGTGAATATACATCCTCTTGAGACCGCGCCTGGCTGATAATAGGCACGATGTAGGAGCCGCGGCGGGTTTGGCCTAGACGGACTTCTCGCGCTTGGTCACGCGCCCGGGTCGGGAAGTTCCGGAAATGCCCTTGACGCCGGATGGTTGCTGCAGCGGAAGCGACACGAAGGCGCTTGGCAGAGACAAAGAGCTCGTAGCCGGATTCAAGCGGGATGGACCCGTCGCTCAGTGATGGGTGAGACGCTCTGAGATCAGTGACGTCGTGGTAAACGGTGGCAATGGCGTCGTGGACGGTCTGAACCTCCTCGGACTCGACCCTTGCCAAGTCTTGGAGGAGGATCCGTGTCCGCTTAGCGAAGTCCGGTGCGCCGGGCTTCATTGGGACTAGGACGACTTCATCCGCCGGCCCGGGGAGGCTCCACAGCTCGGCGACGTCTCCGCCCGATACGGGAGCCCACCCGGTGACCTTCAAGTAGCTGCGGATCTCTCCGGGGCCAAAGTCTGGGCCGTTGTCCACCATGTCAGTTCAACCCCAGACCAGCGCTGTTGGTCATGCGTCGCGCCGCATCGAACATGGTGCCCATGGCCTTCACGGTGAGCTCCTGGTGCTCAGGAAGGTGAATTGCGGTGGTGGAGCTGCCGGCAGCATGTCCCATGCCATGGAGAGAGGCCCAGTAGCCGTGGCAGGCAAGGACTATCGAGTCGGACTGATGGGTGACCCACCGCCCTATGTCGGGCGGAACGATGAGTAGGGCCAAGTGCCCAGGTGCTGAGCGCTCCGGGTCACGCAACTTGTCGTAGGTCTCGATGTCCAGGTCAAAGCTGTAGCCGCTCCGCACAGTGCGCGGGCTCTGGGTGCACTTGAGTTGAATATCGACCATAAGGCCTCGTGAGCGGAGAGTGACGTCTACGCCGTCTTTGTCCACATTCCAGTCACAGAGCGTGTACCCGCCTTGCGTGGCTAAGGCGTGCACGTACGCACGACTTACCTGCTCCTTCTGCCAGCTCGTCGCCTCTGCAGCCATGCCACCCCCCCCCAGGTTGCGTGATCGCGAGGATAGGCGGCCTGGGTGCGCGAGGGAATAGCGCGTGTACGGGCATGTCGGGGCTTGTGTCGTTGGTCGGCACCGAACGCCCTTCCACGCCCCAAGGGCGGCACGACCCGGAAGGGTGCTCGGCGTTGCGGTGAGGCGTCCGTGTCTTATCGGGGCGGACCGGCCGGCGTGACACGACTGCAGTACTCAACGCGCCGACGGGTCTACGGCCATACCTGGGAGGAGGCTCGGAAGAAGCTCACCGAGCTGCTCTCCAAGAGCGACCCGGGCATTCCTGCGGCCGACGCGACCGAGAGTCAGGACTCGAACCTGTGGCCAAGCGCTTAGAAGGCGCTTGGGCAGATCAGCGGGTGACCACCTCTCACCTGGCTGTCTTCGCGTGCCGAGCTTGGACGGGTGGCTACTTCGACACGCATTCGACAGACCAGGGAACGGACGTGCTGCGCATCAGTGCTCTGAGAGTTCGACGCTGGGTCGGCTGATGACTTCTAGATGGCCAAGCACGACTTCGCAGCTGGCGACAAAGTCGAAGGCCGCGTCGGGGAAGACGGTGTGATCACCATGGGAGACCCGAGCTCGCAGTCGCGCAAGACGGACCATCGTCTCAGCGACTGAGTGCGGCAGGCCCCTCGCTTGGAGCTGCCGTGCGGCCTCCTGCACGGACCGTGTACCGCCGAGCAGATCGCGGTATGCGACCTCGACAGCCCGCCAGGCAAGCATCACGGCACTATCAGGAGAACTACCGACCAGGTCCAGCGCCTGGTCGAGAGCTTCGTGTTGAGTGGAGCGTGCGCGCAAGTGAGGGCGAACAACGTTGCCAGCCTGTGAGGGCAGGGGCCTGGACGGCCGTCCGGACTCTCCTGGAGGTGACGACGAGGTTTGCTCCCGGGTTCCGTCGAACGTGCGTCGTGCTTCTTCAGCGAAGTCGATAGCGCCAGCCGGGGTCTCCAGCCGCGTCATACGGGCGAAGGCTCGCTTGAGGTGATGCCTGCACGCCCAGGCAAGCACCAACGTCACTACGGGCCAGACAAGTGCCTCAACGTATTTGAGGATCAGTTCAGCTACTGCCACGCGGCCATCTAACCGCAGCTCGACCCTGCCAGGTTGAAGTTCAACCGCTTCGTCCCGAAGCAACTTAGTGAGTGTCTGACCTTGGGCTGGCATACATTCCACCTGCTGCGATGGTCCGCAGACGTTCACAGCTGTCCGCCTCCGTTCGTCGAAGTTGTCACGCAGTTAGACACTCACCGAGGTTGCAGCGAGGGCAAAGGGCACCATGGCAGACGCACCAGGCCGTAGGCGGGTGATGCCCAGAGCATCCCCTGGAACAGGAGGGCCGGTGGGAGTCGTGTGAGGTGGCGGACCGGCCATCTTCGCGTCCAAGGCTGCAGGCGGTCGCAGAGTGTTACGTCACGGACACCCTCGGCAGCTTGCCGCTATCGGTTGTAGCCGATACCTTGAAGTAGGAGGTACAGGTAGGGCGGATCTTCGTCGCTTAAGGCGCACCGAGCGAGGAGGTGGGTCATCGAGTTGAGCGCACACCTTCGTGGGTGATCTTCGAACGGACCGATGCCCGCGCTTAGGGGGATCGACTGACCAGCAAGAGATGGCGTTTCTATAGGACCCCCGCGGGAACTGATGTCGTCAAGGAAGAGTTGACGGCACTTGGCGTGAATGCCAAGGCGGCGGTTACAGACGCAATGAAGCGTCTGACCAAGCAAGAGCATATGCCCTACGAGCAGGAGCATATTGAAGGTCGACTTCAGGCCGTCCGCGTGTTCTATGACGGCTGCACATATAGGGCGCTCTACGCTTCGGTTGGCAACCACGACGAGGTCCTCCTTGCCTTGCATGTAGTTAACAAGAAGAGTCGGAAACTTCCCTTGGCGGCAAAGAGGAAAGCTCTTAAACGTCTCAAGGACTGGGAGTCTCGCGATTAGCCTGCGGATTGGGAGCTCAGAATGACGCATCGAGATGACGTGGATGACCTTGACTTCCTCCTTGAGGAGGAAGCGGAGAACCCTGAGTTCGAGGCGGCATTTTCGGACGCCGCGCTGCGAAGCGGCCTTTTGAGGCGACTCGTATCGCGGCGCAAAGCAAGAGGGCTGAGCCAGTCAACTGTGGCTGAGCGCATGGAGACGACTCAATCCGCCGTCTCTGAACTTGAAGCTGCAGGTACTGATCCACGGCTTTCCACGCTCCAGAGGTATGCTCGCGCGATTGGCTGCCGCCTCGACGTTCGTCTGCTGGATGACGGTGGCGAGTGGCGCTTTGGTAGTGCGTATTCGACGGCACTGAGCAGGCGGACCTCTCCACATGCCGGCGGCGAATGGGTCGCCGAAGAAGAGAACGAGGGTGGATTCGCGAAACCTGTCGTCTGGGCTTCCGCAGTCTATTCACTTCGACAGGAAAGTGCAGAAAAGGGATGAATCCAGAACCGGCGGGTGCGTCGGATCGGTTTGATCAGGCGGAAAAGCTTCACGAATCAAC
This sequence comes from Streptomyces tuirus, assembly GCF_014701095.1. Lineage (NCBI taxonomy): Bacteria > Bacillati > Actinomycetota > Actinomycetes > Kitasatosporales > Streptomycetaceae > Streptomyces > Streptomyces tuirus. The sequence continues at coordinate 2,535,511 of NZ_AP023439.1, forward strand.
GGAGCTCGTGGGAATTCGCCTGCAGTCGCTTGAGGCTAAGGTTCTTGATCGAGGGGCAAAGCCGCCTTATGAAGTCCAAGTCGAAATGGAACCCTCCTGCAAAGTAGGCCGCAGCTCTGTCACGTACCAGATTCACTACTCCGTCAAGGCTAAGAAGGATGATGGCCTGGTATTTGCGCTTGATTTCTCATATGAGGCTCGCTACTCGCATAGTCTAGAAAGTGTGCCCCATGAGGCGATCGCTGCGTTTGGTGACATCATCGTGCTGGCAACTCTCCATCCCTATGTGCGTGAGCTGACTCAGCGGATCAGTCTGGATCTCGGCTTCCCGGCTTTTGTCTTGGATAACCTTGACACCAAGGATCTATTTCAATTGCTGAAGCATAGAGAAGTTTATAAACGTGGGTCCAGCGAGGCTTACAAGTGACCCTGAAGGCCCGCTCGGTGTCTTCTTGCCTGCTAGGGCGGCGGAGCGGCTTTGGGCTGGAGCTGCTTTGGGGCGAGTGATCATGGCCCCGTAAGCTTCCGGCGAGTCGGGCAGTCTCTGGACCTGCCCGTTAAAGCACGACGTTGGGGCCATGATCTTCGAGGCTCGCCCCAAAGTGGCTGCCTAAAGCCGTGGAGCCGACCGCCCCAGCCACAGAGGGTGTCTCCCACTTCATGCCCGCAGCCGCCGAGCGCGCCGCCGGGCGCGGCCAGCCGGGGCGCAGACAGGAGGCAGGCCGCGCCGCAGAGGCGGCGCGCGCCCGCGCCGTGCGCGGGCACTTGATGAAGTAGGGAAACTCTTACCGCGCTGGACTGATCATCGTTGCTGACGCTTACCTACTCACGTGAGTAGGTCCCGGCTACAGTTGTGCTGGCCGACATAGCAGGACGACAGGAGCGTGCTCGCCGGATGGGACCGAAGTCGGAGCGGGTCTACCGCACGATTCGTGAGTGGATCGCTGAGGGCAGGTACTCGCCGGGTTCCAAGCTTCCGTCCGAGCGGACCATGTCGGAGGACCTGGAGATCGGCCGTACCGCTCTGCGCCAAGTGCTGGCCAGGCTGGTCGCTGAAGGGGTCGTCGAGGTACACGGCCGTAGCTCTTACCGCGTACCGGATCGATCTGTGACCACAGAAGCGCCGGCGGATGTCGAGCCATGGCGGATCCACGGTGAGCGGACGCTGTATGACAACCGATGGGTGAAGCTGAGCCTCGTCGACGTCGAGCCGCCCGGCGTCGAACGTTTCGAGCACCACGTCGTCAAGCTTCACCATGTGGCCATCGCTGCCGTCATTGACGACCAAGACCGGGTGCTCATGATGTGGCGGTACCGCTTCGTCCCTGATGCCTTCGGCTGGGAGCTGCCGGGCGGCATCGTCGACCAGGGGGAAGACCCCCTTCAGACCGCTTTGCGTGAGGTCGAGGAAGAGACCGGGTGGCGGCCGAATGCCCTGGAGCATGTCGTCACTTACCAGCCCATGATCGGTATGGTCGATTCGCCGCACGACATCTTCGTCGGTGAGGGGGCGAAGCTCGTTGGTGAGCCGACCGATCTGGAAGAGGCGGGGCATATCGCCTGGGTTCCGCTGTCCGACATCCCCGGCCTGATGGCTCGTGGTGAGCTGATGGGGTCCGGCACGTTGGTCGCCCTCCTTCATGTGCTGGCTTCGCGTGGGCCCGGCGCGTCGCCTACAACCGCTGCGTGAGCTGCTCTATTCGACGCCTGTGACGCACTGACTTGGTTCGGCTTGCCACGAGTCGGGCCTGCCGCAGGTGCTTTCGTGCCTGGTCGTACTCTCCGCGAGCCAGGTGGGCTTGGGCCAAGTCGCAGTGGAGCCCTGCCGATGCTCGGACGAACGTGGGGTCGGTCGTCTTCAGTGCGGCGTATAGGTTGTCCACGGCTTCGCCGTCGCCGATCAGCGCGAGTGCGTTCCCGCGCCACCTAGTGAGGTGGCCTTCGTTCAGGAAGATGCTCAGCATGTCCGGATCACGGGCTTCATCTCCTGCGGGCAGGTGGCGCATCGCAAGCTCAAGAGCCCGTCGGCAGTCCTCCTGGAGCCCAGCTCGGGCGCAGATCTCGGCTTCGGCTGCGTGCAGCCATGCCCTGAGCCGCGGAGACATGCCCTGCCCTCCGAGACGCTGTGCTTCTCGAACCAGATGCACCGCCATTTCGGGTCGTCCAGCGTCGCAGAGCACGTATGCCTGCTCGGCGGTGGCGTGGGCGAGGTACATGGGTTCCTCGGCCTCCTGGGCGGCGCGCTTCCCCAACTCGTAGTGTCGCCAGGCTCGTTCGACGGCTCCGACGTCAAGGGCCTGCCAGGCCGCGAGCGTTGCTGCACCGGTCAGGGCCAGAGCTACGGGGCGTCGGGTCTCCGGGAGCACGGCGAAGGTGAGGGCGTCCTCCAGCCGCGTCAGGTGGGCGGTCATCTGATCGACCAGGCTGGCGGCGCCCATCTGGCGGTCGATGGTGCGGAGCAACTCAGTCTGATCCATGAACGTCTGCACCATGGTCAGACTGACGTTTCGCGCCTCGTCGATCCGGTCTATCAGCTCGTCGTAGCCGTCTGCCATTGCGGGTGCCGGCGGCTGCGCTCCGTCTGCGAGCTCGGCGTCGGTGATGCCGAGGAGAGCACGAAGGATCTTGGCGTAGTAGCCGGAGATTGTTCGTCGGCCGTTCTCCCATTCAGAGACGTACACTCGCAAACTCGCGGTTGAGGCGACGGTGAGCATGTGCTGACGTGCATGGCGCTCGATCTCCCGCACCAGATGCTCCTGTGACCAGGCCCGTGCCGTTCTTGCTGCCCTGAGTCCACTCATGTGCTACTGCCGTTCCTCCTGGGGTTGTTGAGCCGTAACAGCAGGATGCCTCACATCGGCGCAGGTCGGGAGGGGTTAACCGGACTGGTGTTAACCCCTGTTGTCTACCGGGACGTTGCCTGGCGCGCTTTCCTGGAACCGTCGCAGTCAGGCGAGTTGAGATGCCGGGTCCGCGACAGCGCTTGACATCTGGTGCGCACCAGATGCAACCTTCTGATGCGCACCAGTTGGTGGCGCGAAGCACTCCGTGGCTTTGCTGCGGCACTCATCCACGTTCACAGGAGCGGCGACCCACCGCCAAGCAAGTACGCCGCTCCCGCCCCTCTCAAGGGAGTTCCATCATGCGTCAGATTCCCGTAGACACGTCCACCGCGACCGTGATGGTCGCCAAGGCCCCGCAGCCCAAGGTCCGTGACCGCCGGACCGGCGAGATCGCCACCGACGCCGACGGCGTCAAGCTGATGACCGTGGACGTGATGTTTGCGGCCAACGACGAGGTCGAGATCCTTTCCGTCGCCGTCCCGGAGCCCGGTATCTCCAGTGACCTGGCCATGGGCACGCCGGTGGCCCTGACTGGGCTGATCGCCCGGCCGTGGGAGAACGAGTTCAACGGCCAGAAGCGGCACGGCATTGCCTTCCGTGCGGTCGCGGTCACCTCGCTGGCCGCTACAGGCTCGGCATCCGAGGCGGCCTGATCATGACCTGGTTCATGGTCGCTGTGGTTGTGGTCGTCGCCGCTGCGGGTCTCCTGCGGTGGCGGCGCCCCGCCTGGTACTGGCTGACCTTCGGAGTCGTCCTCGCCACGGTGCGAGTACTGGTCCGGTACTCCTCGGTCATGGACGCCTGCGGGCTGACGGTCCCGCCCGCCCGCTGGCGGCTCGCTCTGGCCCGGGTAGCCAACCGGCCGGTGCCGGAGTCCCGCCCGCCGCGTATCCTGCGGCTGCGGCCTACCCGGACCGGCCTGGTTCTCCGGCTCAAGCTCCGACCGGGACAGGACGCCTTCGACGTGGCGGCTTCCACGGACCGGCTGCGGCACTCCTTCGGGATGTACGGCGTGACCTCCCGAGAGGTTCGGTCCGGTGTGGTTGAGGTGCGGATGACCGGCTACGACGTGCTCAAGCAGGTTCAGATGCCTGCCAAGACCGAGACGTGTCCGATGCGGGTGCCGGTCGCGCTGCGGGCGGACGGTTCGGTGCACTACCGCGACTACCGCGCCGTCTCCCACGGCCTCACCCTCGGCGCCACGGAGTCAGGCAAGTCGGTCTACCAGCGCAACCTGGTCGCCGGGCTCGCCCCGATGGACGTCGCCCTGGTCGGCATCGACTGCAAGCAAGGCGTCGAGTTGTTCCCGCTCGCGCACCGGTTCTCCGCCCTCGCCGATAACCCCGACACCGCCCTTGAGCTGCTCGAAGCGCTGGTGTCCCACATGGAGGAGGTCTACCAGCTCATCCGGGCTGAGCAGCGCATCAGTGTCGTGGTGCAGGATGCGGAGATCGCCGCCGACATCTGGGACCTGCCCGACGACATCCGCCCGGTGCCCGTCGTGGTCCTGGTCGACGAGGTCGCCGAACTCGCCCTGTTCGCCAGCAAGGAGGAGGAGAAGCGCCGGGACCGGATCATCACCGCCCTGGTCCGCCTCGCCCAGCTCGGCCGCGCGGCTGGCATCTACCTGGAGATCTGCGGGCAGCGGTTCGGCTCCGAACTCGGCAAGGGCATCACCATGCTCCGCGCCCAGCTCACCGGCCGCACCGCCCACCGCGTCAGCGACGAAACCTCGGCGAACATGGCCTTCGGCGACATCTCGCCGGACGCTGTCCTGGCCGCGATCCAGATCCCTGCCGAGACTCGCGGAGTGGCTATCGCCGGTGACTCGACCGGTGGTTGGCATCGCATACGTGCTCCGCACACCTCGCTGCGCCAGGCCGTGAACCTCTGCAACAAGTACGCCGACCGCACCCCCGACGTGCCTGCCCTGGCGCCGTTCCGGCCCGCGGTCGCCGCGCTGCCCTCGGCCCGGGTGCCGCTGTCCAAGACAGCCCCCGCCACCGCCTGACCTTCCCCCGCTTCACCGGTCGGCGTGACCGCTTCGCGCCAGGTCCCTACCCCCGCCATGCCTCATCACAGGAAGGAGCCGTGATGGCCCGCCCCGCTCTCCGCGTCGACGCCGTCCTGGTCCAGGCCGTCATCGCCGGGGCGCTGTCCTTCGCCCACCTCCACGACCTCGCTGCCGCTGCCGGGCAGGACGGCTGGAAAGCCTGGGCCTACCCGATCAGCGTGGACCTGCTCCTGGTTGCCTCCTGGCGGCGGCTCCGTGTCGATGGTCCGTCCCGGCTGGCCTGGTGCTGGTTCATCGTCGCCCTGTTCGCCTCCCTCGGCGCCAACGTCGCCACCGCCGGACTCCTCGACCTGACCGACGTCCCGGCCTGGCTGCGCATCCTCGTCGCCGCCTGGCCCGCCCTGGCCTTCATGGGCGGCACCCTCCTCGCCCACTCCGCCACCGACCAGGAGCCGGAACCGCCGGCACCCGCAGCCCCGGCCACCGAGCCGATTACCGAGACCGAGCCCGAGTCGCTTCCGGCGGTCGACGACACCCCGGCCCTCCCGGCCGCCGAGCCCGCCCCGGCCGCCGCTGCTCCGGCTGTGCCGGTCCCGGCCGCGCTGGTCGACCACGCCCGCAAGGTCGCCGACGACCACCACGCCCGTACCGGTGCGCCGATCGACACCGACACCCTGCGCGCCCGCCTCGGCGTCCCGCCCCAGCTGGCCGACGCCATCGCCGCCCAACTCGCCTGACCCGAAGGGAGACCCACCGTCATGCCCGCCCGTGACCACTTCCACTCCGTGATGCGGATCGGCCCGGTGCAGATCGGCACCCACCGCGACCGCCACGGCCGCACCAAGTACGCCGCTGTGTGCACTGCCGACCGCTGCGGCTGGTCCTCCGACTACGGCAGCCAGTCCGCCGCCCAGCTCGCCGCCCGCACCCACCGCTGCAAGGTCCGCTAGGAGGCCACCGCCATGGAAGTACCGCTCTGGCTCGCGCTGCTCGTCGTCGGCTACCTCGGCGTCAAGCTCGTCCGGCCGCCCGCCTGGCTCATCGCCGTCCTGCTGCTCGGCGGCTTCCTCCTCGCCGACAGCGTCCTGGCCCCCGCCATCGACACCTTCGTCAAGTAACCGCACCCGGAAGGGAGAACCGCTGATGTTCCGCCCGAGGATCCCGACCATGCCCACGCCGACCGGCCAGGTCACGCCGCCTGCCGTGGCTGAGCCGACCACCGTTGTCCCGGCCGCTCAGGTCTCGCAGCCCGCCCCGGTGGCCCCGACCCCGTCCCGGCCGACGGTTCAGCTCACCCCCGGCACGGCGCTCGCCCTTGTCGGCGGCGGCACTGCCGTGGTCCTGGTCGTCGGCGCCGTCCTGGTCTCCATGCTCCTGGCCGTCGCCATAACCGGCGCCTCGCTCGCCATCTGCGCCCTGGTGATCCGCTCCCTGGTCAACGCCGACGCCAACCGTCGCTGACCGGCTCCCGGGCGGCCTCAACCGCCAAGTCTCCGCCGCCCGGGAGCCGTGCCCCACTCCGATCTCGCAACCGGAAGGAACTCCCAGCATGACGGACCGCACCGCACCCTCGTCCCGCATATGCCCGAACTGCGACGGTCACGCCTCCGCCGCCATCACCACTGGCGGCCGCGACCCGCACGGCCACCTGCGGACCATCACCGTCGACTGCCGGGCCTGCCACGGCCTGGGCACCGTTCAGCTCCGCCCCGTGCGGGAGGGCGCCCGTGCCTGACACGCTGCTTGACCCGACCACCCTCGGCGACCTGCTGAGGGTGGCTTCGGCCTCCGACTTCGACCGCTGGCACGAGCAGATCCGCCGCACTGGCGGCTGCGCCGACCCCATCCACCTCACCGGCTGGACCGTCACCAAGGACAAGACGACCGGCGAGACCCTGCACTACTACAGCACCGAGAACGAGCCGGGCGGACGACTCCGCGTCGCCTGCGGCAACCGCCGCGCCTCCCGCTGCCCCTCCTGCGCCTGGACCTACGCGGGCGACACCTACCACCTCATCCGCGCGGGCCTGGCCGGAGATGACCGCCGCGACATCCCCACCACCGTCCGCGACCACCCCCGCGTCTTCGCCACCCTCACCGCTCCTTCCTTCGGCCCGGTCCACAACCGTCCAGACCGAGGCACCTGCCGTTGCGGCACCCACCACGCCGCCGACGATCCCGCCCTCGGTACGGCCCTCGATCCGGCCACATACGACTATGCGGGCGCCGTGCTGTTCAACAACCACGCTGGGCAGCTCTGGCAGCGCTTCACCAACCGGCTCCGCCGCGAGATAGCCGCCCGCGCTGGCATCACCCAGCGGGAGCTAAAGGAGTGCGCCCGCCTGTCCTACGGCAAGGTCGCCGAGTTCCAGAAGCGGGGCGCCCTGCACTTTCACGCCGTGATCCGCATCGACGGCCCCGACGGACCGGAAACGGCACCACCGTCCTGGGCGACGGTCGATCTCCTAGCCGACGCGATCCGTGCAGCTGCCGCGCACTCCTATACGTCGGTCTCCGTTCCCGCCGCCGATGACCAGCCCGCCCGCACCTTCCGCTGGGGCACCCAGCTCGACGTCCGGCCCGTCAAGGCCTTCGGCGACGGATCCGACATCACCGAACAGGCCGTGGCTTCCTACGTGGCCAAGTACGCCACCAAGGCCGCCGAGAACACAGGCACTCTCGACCGGCGCATCGGCGAACTCTCCGAGCTCGACCGCTACGGCGTCCCGGACCACACCCACCGCCTCATCGAGGCATGCAAGCTCCTCGACCCCCTCTACCCCGACCGGCGCCTATGGGCCTGGGCTCACATGCTCGGCTTCCGGGGCCACTTCTCCTCCAAGTCCCGTCGCTACTCCACCACCCTGGGCGCCCTCCGCCAGGCCCGTGCCGACTACCGCGCCGCACAGGACGCCGAAGCACTCGGCCTGGATGACCGCGAGCCGGACACCGTCCTGGTCCTGGCCGACTGGCAGTACGCCGGGCACGGCCACACCCCCGGCGAATCCGCCCTCGCCGCCACCATCGCCCGCGACCTCCAACTCAACCGCGAAACCGCCCGCGAAGCCCTACGCGACCAACTCACCGAAGAGGAGTGGTGACCATGGCCTCAGAGCTGCCGAACCGGTTCCTGACGCCTGAGGACCTGGTCGAGATGTTCGAGCTGCCCAGCGTCGAGACCGTCTACCAGTGGCGCCGCAAGCGCACCGGTCCCCGCGGCTTCCGAGTCGGCCGGCATCTCCGCTTCGACCCGGATGACGTGCGGGCCTGGGTGGACTCCCAGCTTGGGGAGGCTGCCTGATGGCCGGGCACATCCAGGACCGTTGGTACCGGACCGAGGTGGGCGCGGACGGCAAGACTCGCAAGGTCAAGACCGACCGCCACGGCACTGGCATGCGCTACCGCGCCCGCTACATCGGCCCGGACGGCACAGAGAAGTCGAAGAGCTTCCCGGACAAGCAGAAGCGCTTGGCGGACACCTGGCTGACCAACGTAGAAGCCGACATGGCCCGGGGGCAGTACATCGACCCGAGGGCCGCTCGCACCACCTTCCGCGAGTACACCGACCGTTGGCTGGCCGCCCTCACGACCGATCTGACCAGTAGGGCCGCCGTGGAAGGCAGGCTCCGCCTTCACGCCCTGCCCTACCTTGGAACCCGCCCCATCGGTTCCTTCCAGCCCGAGCACATCCGCGACTGGAACCGCCAGCTCGAAGACGTCGTAGCGTCCGCCCAGTACCGGCGCCTCATCTTCGACGCTGTCTCCTCGGTGCTGAACGCGGCCGTGGATGATCGTCTCCTGGCCTCCAATCCCTGCCGCGCTCGATCGGTCAAGGCTCCTCGTCCCGTGCCGTCACGTGTCCATCCGTGGACTGCGCAACAGGTCTTCGGCGTACGCTCCGGCCTCCCCGAGCGCTACCGGGCCATGGTCGACCTCGGTGCCGGGTGCGGCCTGCGACAGGGTGAGATCTTCGGCCTGGCCGTCGACAACATCGGAGACCTCGGCTGGCTCTACGTCCGCCAGCAGGTCAAGAAGGTTCGCGGCACGCTGGTCTTCGCCCCGCCCAAGCGCGGCAAGCTGCGTGACGTCCCTCTCGACCCGGAGGTGCGGGCCGCGCTCCGTGAGCACATGGCGGCCTCCCCTCCCGTCGACGTCACCTTGCCCTGGCTGACCCCGACCGGTCCCAAGGTCACGCACCGGCTCCTCTTCACGAGCGGCATCGGCGCAGCCATCTGGAGCCAGGCGTTTAACGACCAGGCATGGAAACCCGCGCTCACATCCGCCGGCATCATCCCGACCCCCGAGAAAGGCCAGCGCTACGCCGCCGCCCGCGAGCACGGAATGCATGCCCTGCGGCACTTCTACGCCTCGGTCCTCCTGGACGCTGGAGAGAGCATCAAGGCACTGAGCCTCTACCTCGGCCACAGCGACCCCGGCTTCACCCTCCGCGTCTACACGCACCTCATGCCGTCCAGCGAGACCCGTACCCGGAAAGCCATCTCCGAGATGTACAGGGCTGCCGGTCACTCTCATGACGGCCCAGAGACGCCCGACGGCCCAGAGACGGCCCAGGCTGCCTGACCCGGCCCCTCATCGGCGAGAAAACCGCTGGTGAGGGGCACTTTCATGCCCTCTCGTGGTAAGTAACACCCCATCTTGCCGTACCGCCACCCCTGGGCGGAAACGCGTATGACTGGGGGCGGCTGACCTGGGGGTTCTTGGTGGTGGCTGGGGCTCGGCGGTCACTGTCGGTCGCCTGAGGCGCCGTACGGCAACCGGTCAGGCCTCCAAGGCGGCCAGGTCCGCGCGGAGGACCACGCGTGCTGCCCGGGTCGCGTCTCCGTGGATCTGCCTGGCGGCCTGGTACTCATCTGACGCGATCGTGCGGCCCGACGCGAGCGCCTCGCGGATGTCGCGCAGCGAGTGATAGGAGCCGTCTATCGACCGGCCGGGGCCCTCGGCACCCGCACCGATGAACCCGGCCCCTGGTCGAACGGGCCGACGGCGGACCGGAGGCCGCTGTCGGCCGATGTGATCGGCCAGCGGCCCGCCGTGCGCCGCCGTCACTCCCCCGCCGCCGCCTCCTTGCGGCGCAGCACGATCAGTGTCGTCCCGCCGATCAGGACCAGGCCGATGGCGACGCCCGCGATCAGGGGGGTGATGCCGGAGCCACCCGTCTCGGCGAGGTTGGTGTCGGGGGCCGTGCCGCCCACGGTCGCCGGGCTCGGTCCGCTGAGGGTCTGGGTGGTGGTGCCGGTGTCGCTGCCGCGGGTCCGGCAGTCCAGCACCCCGGTGAAGCGCTTCGCGAGGCCGCCCGGGCCGTGAATCGTGAAGTCGTAGGCCTGGTCCTCCTGGACCGGGACCGTCACCGTCCGGGACTCGCCCGCGGCGATGGTGTGCTCCAGGCCGGCCAGTTCGAAGGTGAACGGCTCGTCGCCCTTGTTGGAGGCGATGATGTCGACGCCGCCCTCGGCGCAGTTCTTCGCCGCCGACAGCGCCGGAACCGGACCCTGCTTCGCCCAGGTCGCCCCGGCCGTCGCGGACACCGTCGACTCGCTGGAACCGGCCATGATCTGCGTCTGGCTGCGGCTCTCGGACGCGAAGGCCCGGCCGACCGGCACGGTGGTCGAGGCCTGCACGTTCAGCTCCGCCGTACCGGCTGCCGCGTCCGCGGGGACGTCGAAGAACACCTGCCCGCCGTCGGGCGTGGAGGTGACGGCCTTGCCCAGCTTGTCGACGACCCGCACGCCGCTCGTCGCGGCGTCCGCGGGCGGGGTGACCGTCGCGCTGCCGGCAGTGGTGCGCACGGTCACCGGTCCGATCCTCTCCCCCGGCCGCCCGGAGACCGCGGAGGGCTCCAGGGTGAGCGAGGCACGGGGCTCGGGCAGGTTGCGGGCGTGCTTCTCCAGGTAGTCGGCGAGCTGCTCGGCCTGCGGGTCGAGGGCGTCGACGGCGATGTCGTCCGAGTAGCGCCAGATCGCCACCTGCGTGCCGGCCGCGGCGTCCTGCTCTGTCAGCGCTCCGCGCACGCCCGCCGTGCGCGCGAGCGTCGCGAGATCGTTGACCTGCGGGTAGGAGTTCTGCAGGATCCAACGGATCTTGCCGGCATCCTTGTTGGCGCCCAGGGACGTGCCGCTCCAGGACGTCTCGTGGTATCTCGCGTCCCGCTGCGTGGGGTTGTGGAGGTCGACGCAGTAGGTCTGGAGCATGCCGCCGCCGTCGACGGACATCTCGAACAGGCCCGCCGAGATCTCCTGGTCGCCGGTGCCGGCGTGTATGACGGCCGCGCCGTACGTCTTGAGGCCGCCTATCGTCGCGGCCGCTCCGCCCTGGCTCTGCGTCGTCTCGTCGGCGGCGGCCGGGCCGGCAGAGGCCAGCCCGCCCGTGGCGACGAGCCCGGTCAGCACGGTCGCGGTGGCGAGGCGGGCCGCCGCTCGCCTGCGTACGAACAGCTCAGAGAACGAAGCAAACACCAAATTCCCCTTCGAGCAGGACCGTTGACGTGGGGGGACGGTCCCACCAGCAGAATCAGAGGACT